>NZ_JBSYOP010000036.1:0-317322 GCF_058244685.1 Candidatus Thiodiazotropha sp. AKAK2
GGCATGGCCCCACCCTACCATTGATTTCAGGGTGTAGGGTGGGGCCATGCCCCACCAAATACACTTTGAGTAAGCACCATTCAGGGCGCTTTATTAACCTGGCGACTAATTAGTTCACTTTCAGGGCATATACCCTTCAAAATCAAGTGCTGCATAGCTTTCAGCTAGATGAAACGTATTTATTCCAGACAGAAGTGGACAAATGCCGGGATCCAGATATCACCAGACATGGAGCTCACACTTCGCTCACCCTTTGGGTCGACTGACTGTTTTCAATGCACTTTGCGCTCTAGCCTGCAAAATCCGTAATGAGAAAAATTGCCTACTGCACTGTTAAAAATTACCTTTAAGCAAGTTTGCATAAATCTAGAATCACAACCATGGAGGCGTGAACATGACAAAGCAAAACAGTAAAACCTCATACCTGATATCGGCCATCACCCTGGCAGTGATTCTGTCCGGCTGCTTCGCTACCTATCAGAATTCGGGTTTCAAGTCTGTTTTCACAAGCCTCAGCAACTGTCAGGCCTTCACCGACCGGACGGATCCCAATAGCACGCCCTACAAAGTTTGCCCCGGTGTAGCCGGTTACCAGCTTATCGTGCGTAAAGTGGGGGCTGGTCGAAAATCGATAGAGATCAGGCCTGATTCACAGCAACCATTTCCACTCAGTTATCAGGCGGTGGTAACGAAGGAGATGTTTCATCTTGGTGAACAGGCCGAATGGCGGGTTGCAGAGTTATCCAGCGGAATAAAACCAGTCGCGCTCATTGCAGAGGTTCATGCTCATGAAAATCTCGATGAGCCGGATCAGGTCACCACTACCTTCTTCGCCGTGGCAAAGATCTCGGCGACTGAGATCTGCGTCACCGATGTCATCGAGCAGCAGAAACTATCCAGAGTGCAGTTGCAACAACTGGCTGACAAAGCGCAACAGAGAGTTTGTATCCGTACACCGCCAGACTGATGCGGAACCGATCAAACATCGATCCATCAACCTGGTTATAAAGGAATAGCACCATGCCGACACCTGTAGAATTCATGCAAAGATATCGACGCCTCAGGATCAGGTCTGCAGTTGATGACCATGCCTCAAGAACCTGTCGCGAGACGACCCACAGCGTCACCCTCAGAAACTACCTCATGATGGATTGGGATGAGGGCACGGAGGAGCTGCGCGACTACCGGACTGTGTCAAGAGGTTCGCGCAGCGATATCTGGTTCAACCAAAACAAAAACCGAATCCGCAATGCGGCAATGGGTAAAGGTGCCCCCGGGGATTATGAACTGGCTCTGGAGTGGGCCGTGCGTTCCAATAAGTTACAGACGGTCAATCAACATAACCTGCAGACCTTTTGCGACGACCACCTCGGTATCGACTGTTCAGGTTTTGTCACCAACTATCTGATAGCTTGCGGCAAACGAAACTATACAGACAACACGGTACGAAACACCGGTGCCGCCTCCTATTTCCAGGCAAACCGGGCGGTGAACGATCCGAACACAATTCAGCAGGGAGATCTGTTGGTCTGGATGGACGGTAACTCAGTCCGACGCAGTCCAGGACATGTGGCGGTTGTCGACTCCTATGTAAACCAGTCCGTGACGGGAGGCAACATGCGGGTCGTTGAAGCCACCGGCTCCCGCCATGCCCGTCCCAAACTGTTGAGTTCCATGTATGCGGTCGAACGGATCATCGATCCGGGACGCGGGGTCCCGGCCATGATTCTTGAGGTTCGACGCCACGGTACTTCGGGAAGCCGGGTCGCCGTGATGCGGGTCTGATCGCGCTTAGTGCAGATCCATCAACACCCTGATGTGGGTTTCCACACTGCGTGCCAGGGCATGGGGTTCATAACCCCCTTCCAACACAGAGACAACCCTGCCCTCGCCATAGTCATCGGCAATTTGCAGGATCTGCTCGGTAACCCAGCGGTAGTCCGCTTCGGTCAGGCTGACCCCTGACATATCATCTTCCACATGGGCATCGAATCCAGCCGAGACAAAGATCATCTGCGGCTTAAAGTGATTCAACGCCGGTAGCCAGTGGTCTGTCACCGCCGCTTTGAATTCCGCGCTCTTCGCGGTTGCCTCCAGCGGGGCACAGATAATATGGTCCGGGCTCTCTTCAATCGCCGTGTAGGGATAGAAAGGATGCTGGAAGGTCGAACAGACAATCACCCGTCTGTCATCTCGGAAGATATCTTCACTGCCATTGCCGTGATGCACATCGAAGTCGAGTATCGCCACCCGCTCCAGTCCATACTCCGCCATGGCATGGGCCGCACCCACCGAGGCGTTGCCATAGACGCAGAATCCCATGGTCTTCATGCGCTCCGCATGGTGGCCAGGTGGTCGCACCGCACAGAAGGCATTTTTCAATCCCTCCTGCATGATCAGGTCGACCCCTTTGATCACAGCACCCGCGGCCCGTTTGGCGGCCTGCAGACTCTGCGGACTCACCACCGTGTCCGGATCGAGGTGGGCATGGCCCGATTCCGGCATCAGTTTTTCAACCTGGTTCAGATAAGCTTCGTCGTGACAACGCAATAACTGTTCCCGGGTAACCTCCGGTGCATCATAGTGACGCAGAAAATCGTAGAGCTGTGCCGCCATCAAACGATCATCGATCGCCTGCAGTCTCGAAGCGTTTTCAGGATGTCCCACACCCGTATCATGATTGAGGCAATCAGGGTGGGTAATATAGGCCGTTCTCACAAAATACCCCCAAACTATACGGCCACTTCATTAAGCAGCCTAATACTCACTATAAGATCTTTAAAAACCGTTACTTAAGTAAAGAATTTGTCATCTATTATCGGTAAACTTCCAACCATTCATGCCGATAACCTGAATGCTCATCGACGTCACCTTGGATATGCTTTAATTCAGACTATCACACCGTGCCTCCGTGAGTAACAACGGACATGTACTCTCAATATTTTTCACTAGAAGTTCAATAGGCTGGAACTCATGCAATCACACTATTTAACCCCACTATTCTCACCGAAAAGCGTCGCCATGTTCGGAGCCAGTGAAAGGGAAAACTCGGTTGGCGAAGTGGTATTTCGAAACCTGATCTCTTGCGGATACAAAGGCGCGATCTATCCGATCAATCCAAAGCATGAAGAGATACAGGGAGTCAAAGCCTACAAGACGATCGAAGAGATCGGCAAGCCGGTTGAGCTGGTCGTTGTCGCCACACCGGCCAAGACCATTCCGGCGATTGTCGAGGCCTGCGGTCTGCATGGCGTAAAAACCATGATTATCCTTTCTGCCGGTTTCAGAGAATCGGGACCAGCCGGTCTGCGTCTGGAAGAGCGGATTGTGGAAGTCGCCAAGGAGTTCGGCATCCGCTTTATCGGACCGAACTGTCTCGGCCTGATCCGTCCTGACCAGGGAATCAACATCACCTTCGGCAACAACAACGCCAAGTCGGGCAATCTTGCCCTGGTCTCTCAGTCCGGTGCGATCTGCACCGCGATCCTCGACTGGGCGGAGGTGAACGACATCGGATTCTCCACGGTGATCTCCACCGGTATCTCAGCCGACCTGGACTTCGGTGACTACCTGGACTACCTGGTATCCGATCCTAAAACCGACAGCATTCTGCTGTATGTGGAAGGCATCAAGAATGCCCGCCGGTTCATGAGCGGACTGCGTGCTGCAGCCCGTATCAAACCGGTCATCGTGTTGAAAGTGGGACGCCACGCCGCCGGTGCGGAAGCCTCCATGTCCCATACCGGCGCCCTGGTGGGTAGCGACGAGACTTTCTCTGCCGCCCTGTCACGATCCGGTGTGTTGCGGGTGGAAACCATCTCCCAACTCTTTTCAGCGGCCAAGGCCCTCTCGTCAAGATACCGGGTTTACGGCAACAAACTGGCGATCATCACCAATGGTGGCGGCCCAGGTGTCATGGCGGCGGATCGGGCCTCGGATCTGGGCATCGAACTGGCGTCCTTCAACGACGATACCATCACGGCACTCAATGAAGCCCTGCCCGAGGTCTGGTCTCACGGTAATCCAGTGGACATCATCGGCGAAGCTCCCCCGGAGCGCTATCGGGCTGCGGTGGATATCTGCCTTAACGACCCGGGGGTCGATGGCACCATTGTCATCCTCACCCCACAGGCAATGACCCAACCCGACGCGGTGGCGCAGGAGCTGATCGATCTGGCGGATAAACATAAGAAGCCGATCCTCACTAGTTGGATGGGCGGCAAGCAAATCGAGAATGCGCGCAAGCTGTTCAACAATGCCAAACTGCCCTCCTTCCGTACTCTGGAAAATGCCGTTGATGCTTTCTACTATCTCTCATCCCATCAGGAGAACCAGCGCTTACTGATGCAGACCCCGGCAAAGAGCTCCAGACGTCATGAACAACCTGACGCCGAGGGTGCCCGGTTGATCATCGAAAGCGCCCTCTCGGAGCAGCGCAAAGTTCTCTCCGAACCGGAATCCTTTGCCTTACTGGGCGCCTTCCGAATCAATGCGGTACGTAACGGCATCGCACGATCCGCCAACGAAGCGTTGATCCTGGCGGAATCAATCGGTTTTCCGGTAGCGATGAAGATCTTCTCGCCGGACATCTCGCACAAATCCGATGCAGGCGGTATCCGTCTGAATATCAACAATGCCCAGGCGGTCCGCACCAACTACCGGGATCTGATCGAACAGGTCAAAGAGACCCGTCCGGAGGCGACAATCGAAGGGGTGACCGTTGAACAGATGTACCAAAGTCCGAACGGTCGGGAGCTGCTGATCGGTATCGTCCGGGATCCGGTGTTCGGTCCGGTGATCAGCTTCGGCAGCGGTGGCACCACGGTTGAAGTGATGGGGGATTCGGCCATTGCCCTGCCACCACTCAACCGACGTCTGGCCAGTGATCTGATCGATCGCACTAAAGCGTCGAAGATGCTCAACCAGTTCAGACACATGCCCGCCGCCAACCGGGAAGCCCTGGTGGACGTACTGCTGCGGGTCTCCAGCATGGCCTGCGAGTTGCCATGGATCCAGGAGATGGATATCAATCCGCTGATTCTTGATGATCAGGGCGCTGTGGCGGTGGATGCCAGGATTCGGGTCAACTACCCACGTCCCTCCACCGACCCTTACCACCATCTTGCGATTCATCCCTACCCGGTCAATCTTGTCGCCCGCAATCAGTTGCCCAATGGCATCAACATTGTGATCCGTCCGATCCGGCCGGAAGATGCAGATCTGGAGCAGAACTTCACCCGTCAGCTCTCCAATGAGGCCAAGTATTTCCGCTTCATGAGCTCCATTCAGGAACTGACTCCGGAGATGCTCACCCGCTTTACCCAGATCGACTATCACAACGAAATGGCCCTGATTGCGGTTACCGAGGATGAACATCATGAGGTGGAGCTGGGCGTTGCCCGCTATGTGATCAACCCCGACAAGCGCAGCTGTGAATTCGCCTTGGTGGTGGCCGATGAGTGGCAACGACAGGGGATCGGTCACAAGCTGATGAACCACCTGATGGGGATTGCCAGAGACCGGGGCCTTGAGAGAATGGAGGGTGAGGTGTTGAGCAACAACTTCAAGATGCTCGACCTGATGAAATCCCTCTACTTCCAGGTTACCCCTTATCCGGAAGACAACAGCATCAAGCAGGTTATCATCGACTTGTAATATAACTGAACCGTTTGTGGTTCTTTAAGGGTTAGAGAACAAAACTCTCGACTATTGAAATTATTTGTTCTCTGACCCCACGTTACTCCCTTTTAAGGCGGCTATTTAAATCAGTTATGTTGTATATTTCCAATCTCTTGCCGAATCAGCTTGATTTACGGATATCCTCTTTTACTTCTTTACTATTTTGCACATTAAACTAGAAAACCACCGACTATAACATCATCGAAAAAGCCTGAGACTCATATATATTTGGAAACTACATTTCAATTAAATTTGACCTTATCGAATTTGCTATCCATGGTAATTCCATCTTCAAGCTCTTCGACTCTAACAACAAACCTATTTCCAGCACTATCAATCAACCACCAGCCATTCTCTTCATCAATATTTTCTACCAAAATATTTGATGTGAATTCTCTAGCAATAGATTTTGCCAATTCAAATCCATCAATATCCAACTCTTGATCATCTCTCCATGAAATATTTAGTCCCATACAAAAGCCATCAGAGTAATCTTGCACTTGAAGAAAAAAATCGGCATCGCTTAACGGAAAATCTATAGATTCAACTCCCCTGGACAAATATAAATTCAAATGATTGATTAATTTATCCTCATCCAATCTTTGCTCAACAAAAAATTGTAACGAACTACTCACATCAGTCACCCTTCTTATTCATTAACTCAAGTAGCATCTTTGTCCGGTCATACTGTTCTTGAGAAAAAATCCCTTTATTGGTCATCATATCAAGTGACATTTGTGCTTTTTCTAAACCTTTCTTGCGAGCAGTCACAAGTATATTGTATTCGGAAGATGTTATATCAACCGTTCCTGGGCCACTAACAGGATGAATGGAATCATTATGCACACCATAAACCCGTCCTGAAGAGACTGTGAAATTTTCGCCTGTTCGAATCTCATTCCCTAGCTTATGGATTTCTGATAAATCTGCGACAGCCTCTTTGGGGGATACTATTAGCATCGTATTGCCTGATTTTTTAGGGATAGATACTCGACCTGGGAAATGACGTTCACTTAGCGTTAAATTAGTCCATTTAGCTTCTGCAACGTATAACTCAGCCTGTACCGTACCATTTTCACCAACACTGGAAACACTATCAGTACTTTGCGCTCTACTGAATTTATCATCACTTATCTGATTAGCGCTTCCTTCACCCGCCTTTATCTTAGCATTTCCGGAAACCAGAGAATCGAGTTTCGCTGCTTTCCCCATTCTTGCCATGGCACCAAACACTGCCATATCTCCCAGTCCTGTCATCTGCAGCAGTGGGTCATTTGACATTGCTTTGCCAGATTCGAAATATTCCCCTTTTTCCTTAGCTGTCTTTACCGCCTCATTTGTCGCTTGAACACCTTCCTTAAGCGCATTACCTACATCCTCCCAACTCGGTAGAGTCAACCCAGGTTCTCTGCGCTCCGCTTGGAGCTCATCGATTCCGGCATATTCGAGGTTATCGACATTTTTTAAATCTGGGCTCTCCTTTCCAACCACAACACCTATCTGAACAAGGCCTTTCACCGTATTTTCTGCCAGCCCATAGCCTATGCCGGAGGTCATAGCTGTGTATTGCAATAGACTTGGACGCGGCCCGATTTCCACACCTGCATCACTCACACTCAGTGGATCATCGGATTGTCCACTTGGGCTTTCATTTCGGTTGCCGGTATAGTCGACTGCCGTGCTTCCCTGCTCCTCATGCACCTGACACATCAATCCTCTGCCATCACTTCCAGTATGATCGTACACCACGCTAAGAGCATGTTGGCCATCCGGGGTTGTTGCCAGTTGGCTGATGCCCTCTCGGCCGGCTGAGGAGATGAACTCGTTGGCGAGTTTGTTTCTCTGAGTTTGGTTGCGCTGTTCAAATTGGCGCTTGACCAGAACATCCGGCTGGTGGCTTTGACTGGCCTGCTGAAAGAGGGTCTCGCCCTCTGACTGCTGTGCGCTTTCCATGCCGCTGTTAACTGCCGTGTACGACTGGGCTTGGGTGCTGTTTGTGAAGAGATTCGGCGTGCTCACGGGTCCCTCCGCTGCATTTCATGGTTGTTTTGACCTTATCTCAGTGAACGCTTATCTGACTACTAGGGATAACCCATACGCCAACATAATCAATTGTAAACCTGTATTAATTTAGATATCAGAACAGCTATTTTTCTATGGAGTATCATTAGGAGATGTCATCCTTTCACTTTCACCCTGCAGTCAACAGCTGGTTTGAAAAGCATTTCGGATCTCCTTCCGAAGTTCAGGCGCTGGCCTGGCCGGCGATACAGGCTGAAAAGAACACCTTGATCTCCGCCCCCACCGGATCAGGTAAAACCCTGGCCGCTTTTCTGGCAGCGATCGACCATCTGGTCCAGCAGGGATTGAGTCTACCTCTGGCGGATGAGACCACGGTTCTCTACGTCTCCCCATTGAAGGCCCTCTCCAACGATATCCATAAGAACCTGGAGCTGCCGCTGAACGGCATCCGCGATGCGCTGCTGGAGATGGGCTACCCGGATGTGCCGATCCGCGCCATGGTGCGTACCGGCGACACCAGTCAGTCGGAGCGGGCGATGATGAGACGCTCGCCACCCCATATTCTGGTGACCACCCCGGAATCACTCTACATTCTGCTCACCTCCGACTCCGGACGTGAGATGCTGAAATCGGTACGCAGTGTCATCGTCGATGAGATCCATGCCCTGGCGGGTAACAAACGGGGTGCCCATCTGAGCCTGAGCCTGGAACGACTCAGTGCATTGTGTGACAGAGCCCCGGTAAGGATCGGCATCTCCGCCACTCAGAAGCCGATCGAGGTGATGGCCAGTTTTCTTACAGGAGTGCAGCAGGAGCCCTCCCACAACGCCTGCACAATTGTTGATACCGGCCATGTCCGGCAGCGTGATCTGGCGATCGAGATTACCGGCTCGCCCATGGAGGCGGTGATGGCCAACGAGGCCTGGGACGAGATCTACCGCCACCTGGAACAGATGATCCGACAACATCGCACCACTCTGATATTTGTCAACACCCGCCGACTGGCGGAGCGAGCGGCCGCCGCCCTGGCTGACAAGCTGGGTGATGAAGCAGTAACCTCACACCATGGCAGCCTGGCCAAGGAGCACCGGCTCGATGCGGAACAGCGCCTGAAAGCCGGTTCCCTGCGGGCTCTCGTAGCCACCGCCTCTCTCGAACTCGGCATCGATATCGGCGAGGTGGACCTGGTCTGTCAGATGGGCTCCCCCCATCGCATTGCCACCTTCCTGCAGCGGGCGGGACGCTCGGGTCACCACCTCAGCGGTATCCCCAAAGCCAGGCTGTTTCCGCTCAGTCGTGACGACCTGGTGGAATCGGTGGCGATGCTCGATGCAATCCGCCGGGATGAGCTCGACCGGATTCCGATCCCGGATCAGCCTCTGGATGTGCTGGCACAGCAGATCATCGCCGAAATCTCCGCCCGGGAGTGGCAGGAACAGGAACTCTACCAGAGGTTTAAATCCGCCTACCCCTATCGGCAACTGTCCCAGCATAGCTTTCTGGAAGTGGTGCAGATGCTGGCGGACGGTTTCCATACCCGGCGTGGCCGACGGGGTGCTTACCTGCACCGGGATGGGGTTAACGGCAAGTTGCGCCCGAGACGCAACGCCCGCCTCACCGCCATCACCAATGGTGGCGCTATTCCCGATCAATTCGACTACGACGTGATCCTGCAGCCCGAAGGACTCTTCGTCGGCAGTCTCAATGAGGATTTCGCCTTTGAGAGCATGCCCGGGGACATCTTTCAGCTGGGCAACTTCTCCTACCGAATGCTGAAGATCGAACAGGGCCGGGTATTCGTGGAAGACGCCCACGGCCTCCCCCCCAGCATCCCATTCTGGTTCGGTGAGGCACCAGGGCGCAGTGATGAACTCTCCCTAGCAGTCTCCCGCCTGCGGGAAAAGCTCGACACCCTGTTGGATGATGGGAAACTGGCGGCACTCGACTACCTGCAGCAGGAGTTGGCACTCCAGTCCGGTGCTGCCGAGCAGCTGGTCGACTACCTGGCGGCGACCAAGGCCCTGTTCGGTCTGGTACCAAGTCAGAAGAAGATCGTCTTCGAACGCTTCTTCGACGAAACCGGGGACATGCACTTCGTGATCCACGCCCCCTTCGGCTCCCGCATCAACAAAGCCTGGGGACTCTCGCTACGCAAACGCTTCTGCCGTCGTTTCAACTTTGAGCTGCAGGCGGCGGCCAACGAGGATAACCTGATCCTCTCACTCGGGCCGACCCACAGTTTTCCACTGCAGGAGCCGGCAGGCTACCTGAAGGCGGAGAGTGTCGAACAGGTGTTGATCCAGGCCCTGCTGGCCGCCCCGATGTTCCCCACCCGCTGGCGCTGGGTCACCAACATCACGTTGGCGGTGCCACGGATGCGCAACGGCAAACGGGTACCCGCCCCCTTCCAGCGCAACGACGCGGAAGATCTGGTGGCACTGGTGTTCCCGGATCAGCTCGCCTGCTTTGAGAATATCCAGGGAGAACGGGAGGTACCGGACCACCCACTGGTAAATCAGGTGTTGCAGGACTGTCTGCGGGAACTGATGGACATCGATGGTCTGAAGCGTGTGCTGCAGGGTATCGAATCCGGCGAGATCCAGGTGGTCGCCAAGGATCTGCCCACCCCGTCGCCAATGGCCCATGAGATTCTCAATGCCCGACCCTACGCCTTCCTCGACGACACCCCGGCGGAGGAGCGACGGGCCCTGGCGGTACAGCAGCGACGCATGGATGCGGGTAACGCCACCGAGATGGGTCAACTCGACCCACAGGCCATCGAGCGGGTCAAGCAGGAGGCCTGGCCCCAGCCTCGCAGCGCGGACGAACTGCATGACGCCCTGGTAATTACCGGCTTCATTGTCGAGGATGAGATCTCCCCTGTCGATCTGCCCACCTGGCAAAACTACCTCGGAGCGTTGCAGCAACAACGACGGGCCACCCGCCTGAAGCTCGACAACCAGGTCCTGTGGGTAGCCGCAGAACGGTTACAGGCGTTGAGCATCGTCTGTCCCGATGGTCAGACTAAACCAGCCATTGAGCCGCTTCCAGCCAAGGAGGCGGAGAACTCTGACAGAGCCATGATCGAGATCCTGCGTAGTCGGCTGGAGAGTCTGGGACCGGTCACCGTGGCACAAATGGCTAAACCCCTGGGACTCTCTACCGCCAAGCTTGATCAGGCACTGGCCAGCCTGGAGCAGGAGGGCTATGCCATTCAAGGCCATTTCGAGCCATCCCAATCTGATATTCAGTGGTGTGAGCGGGGCCTGCTGGCCCGTATTCACCGCTATACCCTCAAACAACTGCGTAACGAAATCGCCCCGGTAAGCCCAGGCGAATTCATGGCTTTTCTGTTCAACTGGCAGGGGCTGGATGAGCCTGCCGAAGGGAGCCACGCTCTGCAACGGGTGATCGGCCAGCTGGAAGGGTTCAGCCTGCCCGCAGCAAGCTGGGAGGAGGAGGTGCTGCCCAGTCGGTTACAGCCCTATTTCTCCGGGGAGCTCGACCAGCTGTGCAGTTCAGGCCAACTGGTTTGGCTGCGCCTGCATCAACCGGAAGGTCATCAGAAAGGCCCTAAAAATCCGGCCATCAAGACCACCCCGCTGGCCTTCATCCTGAGAACCAACCTCCCCCACTGGCGTCAGCAGGATGAGCTCTCCATTGAAGGGCTCAGCACAACGGCGGTTAAAATTCTCGAGGTACTGAAGAACTGGGGCGCCAGCTTCTTCGATGAACTCAAGCAGCAGACCGGCCTGCTCAAGACCCAGCTGGAGAACGGTCTGGGTGAGCTGGTGGCCTGGGGTCTGGTGACCTCCGATCAATTCCAGGGATTGCGCAGCATGATCACCCCTCAGAAGGGTCGCCGACCGAGTCGTCGCCGCAACCCGTTACAGGCCCCGCTGGCCTCAGGTGGGCGATGGTCACTGGTACGTCCGACACAGCCCATCGAGGGTCGGTTACAGCGCAGCGAGCAATTCGCCCGCATCCTGCTGAACCGCTATGGGGTGGTGTTTCGTAAACTGTTGGAGAGGGAACAGGGCCTACCTCCCTGGCGGGATCTGCTCTATGCCCTGCGACGCATGGAGGCACGGGGAGATATCCGGGGTGGCCGTTTCGTGGAAGGTTTTGCCGGAGAACATTTCGCCCTACCCGAAGCGGTTGGCCAACTGAGGGAACTGGCCAGACGACCGGAGCGACGACAGCAGATCACCATCAGCAGTGCCGACCCACTGAATCTCACCGGCATCATCACCCCCGGCAAGCGTATCCCGGCACAACTGGGGCACCGGATTCTCTATCAGGACGGCAAACCGGTGGCGACCAAGCAGGGGAAGACGGTGACCATCGACGACTGCATACCGGAAAACGAACACTGGCAGATCCACAACCTGCTGACCCGCCAGCCCCACCCGGCCGATTATCACAAGTCAGAGCCGGGCCCACCGGTTTGAGGTTTCTTTTAGCGGTAGCAGAGCATAAAAAAACCCCGGCCGACAGACCGGGGTTTTTTCTATCTTTTACCACCCTGCCATAAGGCAGAGGGCGGATCTCCAACGTGCCGTGAAAGGCGCGCTTAGATCTTCTCTTTGATACGGGCCGCCTTACCGGTACGACCACGCAGGTAGTAGAGCTTGGCGCGACGCACATCACCACGACGGGTCACTTTCACGGAAGCGACAGTCGGGCTATAGGTCTGGAAGACACGCTCCACACCTTCGCCATGAGAGATCTTACGGACGGTGAAGGCTGAGTTGAGGCCGCGATTGCGCTTGGCGATGACGATACCTTCAAAGGCCTGCAGGCGTTCACGCTCGCCCTCTCTGACCCGAACCTGAACAACAACGGTATCACCTGGGCCAAAATCGGGAACCTCACGGCTCATCTGCTCGGCGTCGAGTTCTGCGATGATATTGCTCATGGTCTATTGCTCCTGTGTTTGCTTCGCGTCTCCCGACGCTGCACTGATTTCTGCTAAAAACGTTTTCTCTTCCGCCGTCAGCTGACGATTTTCCAACAGCTCCGGGCGTCGTGCCAGGGTGCGCTTCAGCGCCTGCTGCAATCGCCAACGGCGAATGGCTTCATGGTTGCCGCTCTGTAAAACCGGCGGCACCGACATCGAATCAATCTCTTCCGGGCGGGTGTAATGGGGACAATCCAACAACCCATCCATGAAAGAGTCCTGTACTGCGGAATCCGCATCCCCGAGTACGTCGGGTAACAGACGGATCACCGCATCTATAACCACCATGGCGGCCAGTTCCCCGCCACTCAGAACGTAGTCCCCGATGGACCACTCCTCATCGACATAACGTTCGATGAGCCGTTCATCGATCCCTTCGTATCGACCTGCAAGCAGCAACTGAGGCTGACGACTCTCTGCCAGCCGCTTGGCACACTGCTGGTCAAACCGCCTGCCTTGTGGGCTCAGATAGACCACGTTGGCCGACTCGCTTTCAGCCAGCGCTGCCTCGATGGCCTGCTGCATGGGCTGATATTTCATCACCATACCCGGCCCACCACCGTAAGGCCGATCATCCACAGTCCGGTGTACGTCTGTGGTGTAGTCCCTTGGGTTCCAGAGTTCAACCTGGGCTAACCCTCGGCTGATCGCTCTGCCTACCACACCCTCTCCTTTGAGTGCGTCAAACATATCGGGCATCAGGGTGACCACATCAAAGCGCATGGCTTAGAATTCCGGGTCCCAGTCAACCACCATCAAGCCGGCATCCAGGTCGATGCGTTGCACCGCTTCTCCCATGGTATAGGGAATCAATCGCTCCCGATCCCCCTTCACCACCAGCACATCGTTGGCACCGGTTTCGAACAGGTGGGAGACCCGCCCCAGGTCGACCCCTTCCAGGGTCTCTACCCGCAATCCTTCCAGATCGGTCCAGTAGTATTCACCGGCGGGCAAACTCGGCAGTTGATCCTTGCCGACTGCAATTTCACTCTCGATCAGCTCCGCAGCCCGGTCACGATCATCGTAACCTGCGAGCTGGGCGACAATCCCCTTGCCCTGGGGGTGTCCAGCGATAACTTTGAACTCCTGCCAGCCACCCTGGCGCTTAAGATACCACTGCTTGTAACCGAGGATCCCTTCCTTCGGTGCGGTGTAGGAGTAGATCTTGAGCCACCCCCTGACACCAAACAGGCCAGAAACCCGGCCCATTATGATCATCTCTCTATCTGACATTGTCTCTGTCCTGAGCGGCTGTCAGGCCTGGACGAAACAAATCCTGTCAGGCAGCCTGCTGCTTGGCAGCCTGTTTCAGCAGGCTTGCAACGCGCTCGCTGGGCTGCGCGCCCTTGGAGACCCAGTGCTCAATACGATCCTGATCGACACGCAGCTCCTCTTCACCACCGACAGCACCGGGATTGAAGAAGCCCAGGCGCTCGATGTAGCGGCCGTCGCGAGCATTGCGGCTGTCTGTGACAACAATGTGGTAGAACGGACGCTTCTTAGCACCAGTTCGAGATAGGCGTATGGTTACCATGATGTACCCTTGAAAATTTGTTAACACACCGGACCGGCCGGCGGGAAACGGCGTATTATAGCTAAGATTGCCCCAATGTGAAGACCCAAATCGGCATTTTTTAGCGCCTATAGCCTAAACCACCCCTTATATAAATAGCCTATAGGGTGAATGGCGCTTAACTTAAGGCATTTACGCCCCAATTTTACTGGAGATGCAGGACCAGCCTGAAGGTTAACCGCCAATCACCGCGAATGTACCCATTGGAGGCTGTAATTTGAAAGCTATTCGCAGCATTTTACGGTTATTGGCGGTCATTTGCGGCTTATTCGGATAAGTTAACCATTCTCCCACAGGGCCGTTTAGGGCAGTCAGAAGGGGAATCCACCGCCACCACCGGGCATGCCGCCGCCAGGCATACCACCCCCGGGGAATCGGCCGCCCAGTCCGCGCATCATCTTCTTCATGCCGCCACCCTTCATCTTCTTCATCATCTTCTGCATCTGGGTGAACTGTTTCAGCAGCTTGTTCACATCCTGCACCTGGGTGCCTGAACCGGCAGCGATGCGGCGTTTTCTTGAACCCTTGATCACTGCGGGAAAAGCGCGCTCATGGGGGGTCATCGAGTTGATGATCGCGATCAGGCGCCCGACCTGTTTGTCATCCACCTGATTTTTCACATGATCGGGCAGCTCGCCCATACCGGGCAGCTTATCGAGCAGCCCACTCATGCCACCCATTTTGGACATCTGCAGCATCTGCTCCTTGAAGTCCTCCAGATCAAAGCCTTTGCCTTTCTGCAGCTTCTTAGCCAGCTTGGCAGCCTTGTCCTGGTCGACCTTGCGGCTGACCTCCTCCACCAGGGTCAGCACATCGCCCATACCGAGAATCCGCGAGGCGATACGATCCGGATGGAAAGGCTCCAGGGCATCGGTCTTTTCCCCGACACCGATGAACTTGATCGGTTTGCCGGTAATCTGTCGGATCGACAGGGCCGCACCGCCCCGCGCATCACCGTCCGCCTTGGTGAGAATCACACCGGTCAGTGGCAGGGCATCGTTGAAGGCCTTGGCGGTATTCGCCGCATCCTGACCGGTCATGCTGTCGACCACGAACAGGGTCTCAACCGGACTGAGTATCTGATGGAGCTGCTTGATCTCCTCCATCATCTCTCCGTCCACATGCAGACGACCGGCGGTATCGACGATCAGCACCTCGGCAAAATCCCGCTTCGCCGTCTCCATCGCCCGCTTGGCGATTTTAACCGGCTTCTCATCGCCCTGACTGGGGATGAAATTGGCTTCCACCTCTTTGGAGAGCGTCTGCAACTGGTCGATCGCAGCGGGACGATAGACGTCACAGCTGACCACACTGACCTTCTTTTTACCTTCTTGCTGTAACCAGCGGGAGAGCTTGGCGACACTGGTGGTTTTACCGGAACCCTGCAGACCAGCCATCAGGATCACCGCTGGCGGCTGGACGGTCAGATCGAGAGACTCGTTGGCCTCACCCATCACCTGAACCAGTTCATCGTTGACGATTTTGATCAGGGTCTGGCCCGGGGTGAGGCTCTTCATCACCTCTTCGCCCATCGCCTTCTGCTTCACCTGATCGACAAACTCCCGCACCACCGGCAGCGCTACATCCGCCTCGAGCAGAGCCATGCGCACCTCACGCATGGTCTCCTTGATATTCTCTTCCGTCAGGCGGCCCTGGCCCCGTAAATTGGTCAGAACCTTGCCCAGTCTTTGTGTCAGATTGTCAAACATATCCGTCTCGAGTCCGCTTGAATTTCCACTTCGACACTGAGGATATCGTCTCCTCAATCAACAGCGCCGGGTGCATCGAACCGGTGATTATATACCAGCTCGAGCCATCTGCTCCCGTAAAATCTGCTTTTGCCGCAAAGAAGTTGGCAGGTGTTGAACATCTCCCTTTCACAGCAGCAGTCAAATGTGCGAATATCCGGCCTAAGTTGATTGATTTCAAGAGAAGTTTCACCTTTGACCGCAACACTCGCCATTATCGCCTACCTGGCATCGGGAACCGTCATCGCACTGCGCCTGTTCAACGGCCGCATTGGTTCAGGTTTACCCAGGTCACTGGCCCTGGGTCTGGGCTTTCTGGGTATCCTGCTGCACGCAATCCCCCACTACCAGAATCTGATGGCCGCGTCGGGATTCAATATGGGTATTTTCAATGCCATGTCGTTGATTGCCTGGACCATTGCACTCCTGCTGCTGATCTCAAGTCTGACCAAGCCGGTTGAGAATCTAGGCATTTTCATCATGCCGATTGCCGCCATAGCGATCTTTCTGGAGAACCGCTATCAGACGGTCCATTTTCTCAGTGGCCAGCTCTCTTCCGGACTGACCATACACATCCTGGTCTCGATGCTCGCTTACAGCCTGTTTACCCTGGCCAGTGTTCAGGCGGTGCTGCTGGCGATTCAGGATCACCACTTGCGCCAGCGCCATCCGGGGGGCTTTATCCGCGCCCTGCCGCCACTGCAGACCATGGAGAGCCTGCTGTTCGAAATGATTGCAGTGGGCTTTGTATTGCTCAGTCTGGCCCTGCTCTCCGGATTCGCATTTCTGGAAAACATGTTTCAGCAGCAGCTGGCGCACAAAACCATCCTGTCGATTATCGCCTGGCTGGTATTTGGAACCCTGCTGTGGGGACGTTACCGGTTCGGCTGGCGTGGACAGAAGGCCCTGATCTGGACTCTGAGCGGATTTGTGGTGCTGATGCTGGCCTATTTCGGCACCAAAGTGGTCCTGGAGCTGATCCTCGGCTAGCCCGTCGGCTCAATTCCTAGTCAAAAGAGTTCTTCTTATAGGCCGAGAGCGCCTGCCGGCCGACCTTGAGTGACTTACCCTGCCGGTTCAGTTTGCCTCTGGCATCAGCACAGAACACCAGAGCCTGCTCGTTGAGATCAACAATCTTTCGCAACTGGGGTTCATAGTGATCAGATTTCAGCTGGAAATCCGCATCGCTGAAGATGGATTCGAGAAGGATAATCCGCTGTCTGTCCGCCTGTTCCATTTCACTCCAGGCAGCCTCCTGTGCCAGCGTGCATATCTTCTGGCTCAGTTCAAGCGCCTGGCTGAGATTTTGCTGAAGCTGAGACACGCAATAGGCCCCCCACAGTCAGATTGGAGAAGGCAAGCCGCTACAGATCTCTAACCACATCCTTGATATTGGACGCATTCTGGATCACTTCCGGCATGGCATCCCAGGCGGTCTTGATCTCTTTCAACAGGGAGATCACTTCATCGAGGGCGTCCACATCCTGTTCAACATTCGCAGTGAAGAGGCGACGGATCATGTAGTCGTAGAGCATATCGAGATTGTTGGCGATCTCGCCACCCTGTTCAAAATCCAGGGCGCCGCGTAAGGCATCGATCACCGAGATCACCCACTTGATTTCATTGTTACGGGCCTCATGCTCCTTGCGGATAATCGAGCCTCTGGCATTCGCCATGCCGTCCAGCGCACCGGTCATAAGCATCTGTACCAACCGAAAAGGGGTAGCATACATCGCCTCGGATGAGGCTGCTTGACGATAACTGTTGATAGCCGGATTCTTTACCATCATTCTACCTTCTTGGTGGTCGATTAAAGTCTAACCCTAAACCAGGCTAGTTGTTACTGTTATTCAATGACGAAAGCTGATTGGTCAGATACTCACTGGTACTGGTCAACACCGCCATGGTCTGATCGAGTGCGGCAAACTGCTCAATGAGCTTGGCCTCAAAAGTCTGCAAACGCAACTCCTGACGTTCGATCTGAGTCTGCACAGAGTCTTTCTGACTGTTCAGGGTCTCATTCTTGCTGTCCAGCAGCCCCCCCACTTGCAATAACGACTCGGTATAGTTGTAGAACCTGGTCGCATAGCCCGTGGTTGCTTCAGAGAGTATCTGTGTCACTCTATTGAAGTCATCGGCCAGGATGGTGGAAAGTTCACTACTATCGACCGATAAAACGCCATCTCTGTCCCGGGTGATGCCGATTTCAAAGAGATAGGCCGTATCACCAGCGATATCCACGGTCTGGTTGATGACATCGACAAAACCCTGCTTGATACGCCGTAGACTGCTGTCATTATAGAGAGAACCTGCTTCCAACTCATCGATCTTGGAGATCAGGGTATTGTAGGCATCGACAAAACCGCTGATTCGCTCTTCGATCTCGGTATTGTCGCGGGTGATATTGATGGTGGATGAACCGGCACCGGTCAGACTCAGGGTCACACCGGAAATGGCGCTGGTTACTGTATTCGAGGCACCCGTGATGCTGAATCCATCAATGGTCAGGATCGCATCCTGGGCGGTATCAATCTGTTCGGCCAGGCCGTCACCGCCCACGCCGATGTGAAACAGCCTGGACAGGCCGTTGGCATCCGTATTACTGGCATCGTCACCATCCGCCACACTGACTGTGATGGCGCTGGCCAGACCCGACTCTTCACTGGTCAGAATCAGACGACTTCCGGATGTTTCATTAAGAATCGTTGCGGTAACCCCAGGGTTGTCGGTGGCGCTGTTGATCGCATTCCGGATATCCGTGAGGGTGTTGTTGGATCCATCCAGCACGAGATCCATGGTATTGCCGTCGACGGTGATCGACAGGGTACCTGTACCGACGGCCGTGATGGCATCCGCATAGGCCGAGGAGGCAATCTTGTCGCGTTCCGCCAACTGGGTGACCACGACATCATAACTGGACGGTACCGCAGAGGAGTCTGCAGAGACGGTGAGCACCGCCTCTTCGGTTGAGGTGGCATTAAACGCAGCAAAACCGGTGGAGCTGGTCAGCTCTTCAACGGTGGAATTGAAGGTATCGATGGCACTTTTGACCAGCCCGAAGTCGCTGATCTTCTCATCGATCTCTTTTTCACGTGATTGCAGGGTGGTCAGGGGCCGACTTTCGATCTGCAACAGCTGGTTGATGATCGAGTTCCAGTCGGACCCTGTACTTATCCCTGAAAAGCCTATAGTCATCTCAGTTATGCCCCTCTTAACAAGTGAGCAGTTTCAATCTTAAAACTTGTCGTCCAACAGTACGCCTTGAAGCATCCCTTCTGTGGCCTTTTGAACTTGAGATATAACATGCAAGATCTGGTCCGAAGGCACCTGACGGATCACCTTTCCAGTCTCGGAATCGATGACTCTCAGTACCTGCTGCCCGGTTTCATCGTCCACGCTGAACTCCAGATCCCTTGAGACGAGCTGATTCAGATTCTCTACCTTACTGGCCAGCTCAGAGGGATCAATCGCAGACTTTTCTTCCAGTGCTTGATCTTGTTTCGGTGAGATTTTTACCGGCTCGGAACTCTTCGGTTGTATCTCAACGCTACTCTTGCCATCAGTACTGGGAACGTCACGTTTATAGGCGTATTGATTGGCCAAATCAGTGATTACGTTTGGCATGGTCATACCCTACTGTATATGTTCCAAGTTTAGCACCCGGGGGCGGCGAGCGCCCCCGGACCCTACCTTACTGCAGCAGGCTCAATGCCAACTGAGGAATCGAGTTGGCCTGGGACAGGGCTGCAACACCTGCCTGCTGGATAACCTGAGCACTGGTGAATTTCGCTGTTTCGCGGGCGAAATCAGCATCCATGATACGTCCGGCAGCAGCATATTGCGCTTCTTCCATACTGGCGGCAACACGGCCGGCCTGTTCCAGACGACTCTGCAGCCCACCAATGTTGGCAAGTGCAGTTGAAACCGCGTTGAGGTCGGCATCAGCCGTTGCGGTATTGGAGATCGCAGCGGTACGGGCTGCCAGGGCGGCAACTGAAATGTCGATGGTTTCAGTTGTGTTTGCACCGACCACGATGGTGCCGCCGCCACCGAATACGGCGGTGCCGTTGAAGGTCGCACGACCCAATGAAGCGGTGATTTCTGCGGTAAGCGCATCAAATTCAACAGACATCAGAGCCTGCTGTGCTGCGGTGTAGAGACCACTACCGTGTTGTACGGAGAGCTCACGTTGACGCTGAATCATGTCACTGACTGACTGCAGGGTTGCATCCGCAACACCCAGGAAGGATGTGCCGTCAGCAATGTTACGCTGTGCTACGGTCAAACCGCGAGCCTGTGCAGTCTGCAACTGGGCGATCGCCAGACCGGCGGCGTCGTCTTTCGCCATGTTGATGCGAAGACCGGAGGAGAGGCGTTGAACGGAAGTTTGAAGATCGGATTGTGTACGATTCAGGTTTTTCTGTGCGGCAAGGGAAAAAACGTTAGTGTTGACTGTGATTGCCATGACTAATTCCTCTATCTATACCGATGATGGCATCTATGATTAAGCGCTCGATCACCGGCGATTTGCATTTAGCGGATATACCATTCAATTGTTGGTATTTACCGCCTCCGCTATTTGTAACGGCCTCAAGGCGGAGAACTTTAACCTGAATTGTCTTTTAAGAAGTAGATGACTTTAACAGCCATACATTTATAACCAATTGTTTTTTATTGATTTTAAACCCAGCATAGCCCGACCAAAACGAACCGGCAATGATCTTGTGCTTTAACTTCCTGCCGCTTTGCCGGCAATAACTGCCGGCTCACGGGCAAAATAAATCCGCTTTTTTAGGCCCATTAAGACGGATGGATTCAACCGGCCATCAGATCTGCCTCGACAATATTTTTCGCAAATTCATGATAGACACCGCCAATCTGCTTGGCCATGGTATCCGGGAAGGCATGAAACTCGCCCGACTCGATGGCTGCAAGGATGCACTGGGGCACCAGCTCAGCCGGTTCGGCAAGCTCACTCAGGCCGGCACTGTTGGCCATGTCGGTGGCAATCGGTCCGGGGTGTACGCTGACTACCTGGGTACCCTGCTCTTTCAACAGATCACGCAATCCCTGGGTGATGGAGTAGGCAGCCGCCTTGGACGCTGAATAGGTGGCAAAATCGGCAAAGTTCTTCATCGACGCGACTGAATTGAGCTGCACCAGCACCCCGCCCCCACTGGCTTTCAAGATTGGCGCGAAGGCCTGGGCCATGCGCATCAAGCCATAGACATTCACCTCCATCTCATCCTGCAGCGCCACCACGGCATTGCTCGCCAGGGGATTGGCTACGTTCAACATACCCGCATTGTTGACGACAATCTCTACATCAGCAGCAACCGTTGCGGCCTCGATAATGGTCTCCGGCTGATGCAGATCTATCTGTAGGGGTACCAATTGATCGCCATAGATTTCTGATAACGGGCCAAGAGATTCCGTTTTGCGTGCAGCGGCGTAGATTTTCTTTGCGCCGGCTTTGAAAAACTCTTCCACAATGCTCCTGCCGATACCCCGATTGGCTCCGGTCACCAGCACTACCCGATCTTTTACTGAATTCATCGATAGATACCTCGAAATAATAGGGTTATTTTGTACCGATCGGTACATATTGAAAAACTATACCGATCGGTACATAATGTCAAGCATCAACAGCAAAAAGCCAAAGAGCATGCAATGAGTGTTGGCCGGAAGAGATCATTCGATAAGTCAGAAGCGCTGGACAAGGCGATGCGCCTGTTTTGGGAGAACGGCTATTCAGGTACCTCAGTCAGCGATCTGACCGAACAACTGGGCATCAACAAACCGAGCCTCTATGCAGCCTTTGGCAACAAGGAACAGCTCTTTCAGTCGGCATTGGAGCGTTACATGGCCCGCTACGCTGCACCTCTGCTCGAGCAGCTCACCACGCCTGACGAAAAGCCATTGGCTCAGCGCGTACGCCACTATATGAATAACATCATCGAATTGGTCAGCGACACGAGCTCCCCGAAGGGCTGCCTGTATGTAAAAAGTAGCTGTGAAGCAGGTGGGACCGGCATACCTGAGGAGATAACCCAGTCACTGCAAAACATGGGGCTTGCGTCCCAGCAGGTTCTCACCACCCTGTTCGAACAGGAACAGCGTCAGGGACGACTTTCAACCACAGCTGAACCAAAGGTCCTGGCAGACTATCTGATGTCTGTTTTATATGGGATTTCAGTATTGGCCAGGCAAGGCAGACCAAAACAGGAACTCAGCACCATTGTTGAAATGACAATAAAAACCCTGTCTCTGCAATCTGCTGACACGGCTTAGGGCCTGTTAACACTAATCCAATACGCCCTGTTGTGCCTGAAAAAGTGCCAATCAAGGCGCGAGGAGCGTAGTTTGGTTGTTCCAAATGAGCAACGAGCAACGCGGAATGGCGCTTTTTCAGGCGCAACCCGAAGAGCTGGGGCTGTTTTTGCGCCCAGCAGGGAGTATTGGATTAGTATTCACAGACCCTAGTTCCTGTTGCAGGACAATCCGCTTAGGTCTAACCTATAAATTCATCTGTTTACAAACCGGGGCCTGATAGCACTTATCAGCCGATACAAGCCAATCCATGTCATCTGTTCGGAAATTCATTGCTGTCATCATCGTGCTCTCCCTGGGTGGGCTTTCAACCGCCTGGGCCTATGACACACATATCGTGGATTCCATCGATCATCAACATACGCTAGCTCAGACAGACACGGGACTAGCCCATGATGAAGCCGATCATGACGACGATCATTGCTGCCATCTTGGCATTCACCTGATCGGCATCAGGAATGTGTCCCACCCGGTTATAAAAATCACTCAATCCATGCTGCAGACCCGACTTTCCCCCAACCTTTTTGTCAGTCTGACAACAGCGCCTCCTCTGAGACCCCCTCAATCCTGAGACCGACCAATGGACTGCTGCGCCGGTTTGCGCAGTGATTGTTTGGACAGACTTGATCAGACCTTGCCTAGGTAAATTCAACTCATGGATGTCCAAGTGTGTCTATTGAGTTGTCTGTTCTGCAATCATTCAGCCGCTTGAATCAGGGGCAGTTTTCCGCCCATTCGTTGTCCGCAGGTTCTGCGTGCCATCAAGCACTGCTGGTGTTGATCTTTTACCACCCGGCTGCCGGGTAGATGCAGGCAACTCCCGATCCCAGAAACGGGAGAATTTGTATGAAATCTCTAACCATTTCAGGCCTCCTGGTGATGTGCCTCAGCTATGCTGCCAATCAACCGCAAGGCGCCTGGTTCCTGTCATCGGCCCGCGCGGATGAGCAGCCGGCTATCGATGATCAGCACTCAGATGCAGAGCATCAGCATGAGATTGAGGATCACGACCATCAACACCATGCCTCTGAGCCCGATCATCCACATGATCATGCTGAACAGAATCATGATCACACATCTCAGCACAGCTTTGAAGAAAGCGACCATGGGCAGGGGGGAGAGGATGACCACTCCGAGCATAACCACCCTGATGAAGAGGCGATCCAACTAACGCCGGAGGTGATCAAAGAGTTTGGCATCGAGGTCGGTGTTGCAACCCGTGGCAACATCAGCCGCACATTGCATCTATCGGGAGAGGTCATCTACAACGCCGACCGCATCGCCCATGTCAGCCCGATGGTCGCCGGTAGAGTACAACAGGTAAACGTATCGGTCAGCGACCAGGTGGAGGCGGGTCAGGTGATGGCCGTTCTGACCAGCCGGGAGCTGGCTGCCACACGCAGTGACTACCTGGCCGCAGTAGCCCGTCTTGAACTCGCCCGGGAGAATCATCTGCGCAATAAGCGGCTGCTGTCGGAAAAAGTGGGCACCAAGCGGGATGCCGATGAGTCGCGTCAGCTCTACCGGGAGGCGGTCATTGCCCGCAACCAAGCTGTCAACAGCCTATATGCCCTGGGCTTCACCAAGCAACAGGTCGCAGAGATAGCCGAGCTCGATGTAACCAGCTTCAGTGCCTATCAGTTGACAGCGCCGTTGAGCGGCATCGTCACCGAGCGCCATATCACGATTGGCGAGGTCATCGGACAGGATGGTGCTGATGTACCCTTTGTGGTCGCCGACCTCTCATCCGTCTGGATCAACCTTACAGTCTACCAACGGGACCTGCCCCTGGTGAGGCGCGGACTGCCGGTAACCATCCGTTTCGGCGAACAGATTCCCGACGCACAAGGACAACTCGCTTTTATCAGCCCTGCGCTGGATGAGACCACCCGGACAGCAACCGCCCGGGTGGTCGTGGAGCAGCTGCACGAAGCCTGGCGCCCTGGCTTGTTTGTCTCCGGTGAAATCGAGGTGAGTGGTGATGAGACAGCCCTGCTGGTACCTGCAACCGCCCTCACCGAGATGGATGGCAAGCACTTGATGTTTATCCTAACGGAAGCGGGCTTCGAACCCAGGGAGGTCAAAACTGGCCGCTCGACCCCCCAGGTCGTGGAGATTATCGACGGCCTTGCCGAAGACGAACACTTTGCGTTGAACAATGTATTGGCCTTGAAGACCGAGATTGACCGTGCTGCGCTGGAACATGCCGGCCACACCCATTAGGACTCCCTCATGATTGAAAAGCTGATCGACTTTGCTTTGCATAACCGCTTGCTGGTGGTGGTCATGGTGTTGCTGGTAATGGGGGCAGGCTATCGCTCCTACGACCAACTGCCGGTGGATGCCTTCCCCGACGTCTCACCCAACCTGGTGCAGGTGTTCACCATCACCGAAGGCCTGGCGCCTGAGGAGATCGAACGTTACGTCACCTACCCGGTGGAGGTCTCCATGACCGGACTGCCGGGCATCCGGCAGATACGCAGCATCTCCAACTTCGGGCTGTCTGTGGTGAGCATCTACTTCGAGGATGATATGGATATCTACTTCACCCGCCGCCTGGTGAGCGAGCGTCTACAGGAGGCGCGGGAGGAGATTCCCGAAGGTTTTGGTGAACCGGAGATGGGGCCTATCGCCACGGGTATGGGTCTGATCCTCTATTACTACCTGGAGGACACCTCAGACAGATACAGCCTGGCAGAGTTACGCACCATGCAGGACTGGATCGTCAAATATCAGCTGCAGACAGTACCCGGCGTGACCGAAGTGCTCGGCATCGGCGGCCATGAAAAACAGTTCCAGGTCAATATCGATCCCCAGGCCCTGCTGCGCTACAACCTGTCGCTGCACGACATCATCCTGCGTATCCAGGAGAACAACGTCAATGTGGGCGCCCAGTTTCTGAGCATCAACGCGGAAGAGTTTGTGGTGCGCTCCGAAGGTCTGGCTCATGGTGTGGATGACCTGGCAAACATTGTGGTGAAAACGGATGACGGCCGCCCGGTCTACCTGCGTGATGTCGCCGACATCATGGTGGGTGGCGCGATCCGCCGTGGCCTGCAAACACTCAATGGCGAGAAAGAGGTGGTCGCAGGCATGGTGGTGCAGCTCTACGGCACCAATGCCTCAACGGTTATTGAACGGGTAGAGGCAAAGGTCGAACAGATACAAAAGGCACTGCCCCAGGGAGTCCGAATCGTCCCCTACTACGAACAGAGTGAACTGGTGAGGGCCTCGGTCTCTACGGTGCAAAATGCCCTGTTGCAGGGGATTGTCCTGGTGGCCATTGTACTGCTTGTCTTTATGGGGGGGTTGCGACCCTCTCTGGTGGTGGCCTTGTCGATCCCGTTCTCTGTCTTGTTCGCCACTCTGGCGATGGGCCAGTTCGGTATATCCGCCAATCTGATGTCCCTCGGCGGGCTTGCCATAGCCATTGGCATGATGGTGGATGGAGCCATTGTGATGGCGGAGAACGTGGATCGTCTGCTGCACAAAACCGATCCCAACGAGTCCCGGCATCAAACCGTCGCCCGGGCCTGTCGCGAGGTGGCACGACCCATACTGTTCGCCATCACCATCGTGGTAATCGTTTTCCTACCCCTTTTCACGCTGCAAGGGGTGGAGGGTAAGACTTTCCGTCCACTCGCCTACACCGTGGCATTGGCGATGCTAGGATCACTGATATTCGCCCTGATAGCAGCACCAGTATTTTCCGAACTGTTGATGCGCCGGCGCAAATCCTGGCAGCAACAGCATACGACTCAGGATGACCGCAGACAGAGGGGGGAACCGATTATTGTGCGAACGCTGCTCTACTTCTACCAACCGCTACTACACTTTTTCCTGCGCAACCGCTGGTTCGCTGTAGCGCTCTCCCTGATCCTGCTACTGACCGGAGCACGTGTCTTCACACAACTGGGTATGGAGTTCACCCCCAGGCTGAATGAGGGTGATCTGATCGTCAACCTGACCATGGCGCCATCAATCTCCCTGCAGGAAACCAAACGGCTGACCATGATCGCGGAGCGGCGGATGATGCAGATTCCGGAAGTCGAATCGGTGGTGAGTCGTATCGGCCGCGGCGAAGTGGGTGCCCACGCAGACCCAATCAACACGGTTCATGCACTGGTGGTGCTCAAGCCGATTGAAGCCTGGCGGCCGGATATCGATCAGGCGGCGATTGAAGCAGAACTGCGCCACCGACTGTCGGGGCTGCCCGGCATCCTGGTCAACCTGACCCAACCGATCCAACTCACTGTCGATGAACTGGTGGGTGGGGTGAAGGCTGAGCTGGCCGTCAAACTCTATGGTGATGACCTGCAAATCCTCAAACGGTATGCAGATGAAATTGCTGCTCTACTGCTGACGATTCCCGGTGCCGAAGATGTGCAGACCGAACAGCTCATCGGCTCACCGCAACTGCTGATCCGTCCCAAACGAGAAGCCCTGGCCCGCTACGGTATCAATCTGGTCGATGTCCAGGAGACCATTCGCGCCGCGATTGGAGGCGTCACCGCTGGTCAGGTATTCGATGGGGTTCGCCGCTTCGATATCTATGTTCGTTACCAGGAAGAGCAGCGCCGCACTGTGGAGGATGTCGCCAGGTTGTTGGTGACTGCACCCACAGGTGAAAGGTTGCCACTTGGGCAATTGGCATCCATCAAGACCCTGATTGGCCCGCGACAGATCACCCGGGAGAACAACCAGCGCTTCGCCACGGTGCAGGCGAATATCGTAGGCCGGGACATCGGCAGCTTTGTCGCACAGGCACAACGCAGACTCGAACAGGATATCCAGCTACCACCCGGTTATCTGATCAGCTGGGGAGGCCAGTTCGAGCTGGCACAGCAGGCCAACCAACGTCTTGCACTGGTCGTGCCTATTACCCTGGGTCTGATCTTTCTGCTGCTCTATATGAGCTTCGGTTCAATCCGCAACTCCCTGCTGATTCTGCTGAATATCCCTCTGGCATTGGTAGGCGGTGTAATCAGCCTCTGGCTGTTGGGTGAAAACCTGTCGGTACCGGCCTCAGTGGGTTTCATCGCTCTGTTTGGTATCGCTCTGACCAACGGCATGGTATTGGTTACCTATTTGAACCAACTGGTACGACAGGGCCTCCCCATTGAAGAGGCCTGCAAGCAGGGTGCTTCACAACGCTTGAGGCCAGTATTGATGACCGCTATAACCACGGCCCTGGGATTGATCCCCCTGCTGCTGGCCAGCAGCACAGGTAGTGAGGTGCAAAGACCCCTGGCTGCCGTAGTAATTGGCGGTTTGCTTACCTCCACGATACTGACACTGCTCGTAGCACCGGCCATGTATCAGTGGTTTGCACTCCGAACCGATAAGCCCCGCAAACTGAAGGGTGAGTGAATGATTTAAAAGCCAGGCATACAATGCCATCTCCTAAAAAAAACCTGACTCTGTAAACTCTGTGGGCAGAGGGTTCTGCCCTAGGGCCTGTTAACACTAATCCAATTGGCCCTAATACTGAGCGACAAGCTGTAAACCGTTTAACAGGCTGGAAACGCCGCAACTTCGCAATGGAATAAACTGGGTATTATTGCGTTTACAGCATCGTTTGACTCTCAGGCAGGCATCGTGGCTGATACAGTTAACCGGACAGAAAACCACATCGGCACCGGTCACTTTTTTATCCAGATTGGCACGGCTATCTTCCACACCACCGTCATGATGGATAAAACTGCCGCAACACCCCTCCACCACAGATCTCAGGTGGGGCGCCAGGGATCGGCGACCGCCAATATAAACCACCTTACGACCGCTCAGATTCGGCACCGTTTTAGTCGGCTGAGGGTTGCCGTTTAAGTGTTGCACCAGTTGAGCAAGATTGTGCTCACTTTGCTTCAACTGCTCGCGGGTTTCCAGCAACAGTTCATTCAGTGCCGAGTGCTGTGCACTCTGTTCATCCAGTGCCTGGCGAGTGGTGGCAAGGTTCTGTGTCAGCCACTCGTTTCGGGATTGCAGACGCTCATGACGTGATTCAAGGGTCTGATTATCCGGTGTAAGTTCGACCTCCCGATTGGTAACGAGATCCTGGCGTAGTTTGGTTACCTGAGATTCCAAGGCTGCTATTCTTTCATCCCGTTCCACCAAGTGCAGATCATGGATTGCCCGTTGCTTTTTCAGGGTGGTGCTTAGCTCATCGTTTTCAGCCTCCAGCAGGGGGATACGGGCCAGGGCTTTGCGATGGGACCTTCCCGACAGGTGTGAAAGCATATGGACTTCACCATAGACCCGATCGGAGAGTGGCTTGCTCATCAGTGGATGTGTGATGACTGCCCAGAGCATGCCGGGGATTTCATCATCTGCCAGAGCCTGTTCCCAGTGTGCTGCAAGCTCCTGCTCGCAGCTTACCCTGGATAGCTTTTTCAGATGCCGCTGATAGCGTTTATCGAGTAATTTTTGCAGATTCCTGGTAACCCGACTCTTCTCCCCCGCCGCATGGGCCAGAGTCACGTGATAATCAAAGTCACTCGACTTCACCTCCATCACAACACCGGCTTGGCGTATCACCCGCTTTAAATCTTCTATCGTCAGGCAAGTACCGATCACCGGACAGTGCAGGCGATCTTCAAGTTCCCAGAGCTTACGGCGTTGCGGCTTAGCAAACTGTTTGAAGATTCGAGGCTTTTGCATCGACGGCGATTGATTTTCATCACTCAGACACATCAGACCATCACCCCTCGACTGCGGCCGGGTTGCCATCCGCAAGTACACGCCACATCTGAAGTGTGCGGCGATAAGCACAGACGACTCCGCCTGACTCAATTGATTCAGGATGGCTACAGAGCGCTTCAATGTGAGTTACGATGGCACGCGCCATTTTCTTTGAACGGGAGACCTGGTAACGCCAGATCAGAAATCCGATTCGGGATTCGATTAACTCAGGCTCCATCTGTTGAAAAAGCTGGGATATGGTTTCTGATTTCATTAATGCCATGCCAATCTCCTTAAGTTTATTGGAAGGAATCTGGCTGGCTGGTGGGCACAAACAATACCCGCGGCTGGCGTGAACCTTAAAATGCTGTCATTTAGTCAATAGCAACTTACCCTGACGGGTAATACGCAGAATATACTCATCTCCATTGTGCACAATCACCAATCGACTCTGGCCTTGTAGCAGAGACTCACTGCTTAGACGTGGAATAGAGATGGGTGTGTCGGCTTGTTTAGTATCCGGTTTGGGATCAATCTGCTGCATAGGCCTTCTCTCATCTACATAATTACATTCTATGTAAATGATAATCATTATCATTTATTTGTCAATCAAAAAACCCAATTTCTGATTGATGAAAAGGCTGGATTTCAGACCTAGTGTACCTCGTCATAGATTCTGTACCATTCAGCAAATCGGCAAGGGGCTAGCCGCAAGCCACGCCTTGATCTGGCGTATTGGGGTGGCTCTGAATGGTACAGAATCTATGACGAGGTACACTAGAGCACGAATCGGCAGAAGAAGTTAAACGCAAGGCACAGAATTACCCCGGTACCTTGCTCAGTTCGCAGTGAGAAGCACCCTTTGGCGAAAAAAGCGATCAGAGATAGTTGAACAGCGACAGGCTCTGCACCATATTGAAGGATTGCTGCGCCGCCTGAAGCGCCAGCATCTCCTGCTCAAAGCGACTCACCGCCTCGGCCAGATCGATATCCTCGATCTCCGAGAGGGAGCTCTGCATGGTGAAGATGAAATCCTCATTGACCCGGCCCTGATCCTCGATGGAGTTGAGTCTTGCCCCGCCCCGGGCGCGTACAGCGCCGATCTGCTCATGGGCGGCATGGATGTCATCGATAAAGGCCGCATTGGGTGCATCGGCCTCAAGGCCGGCAATAATCCCATGCACCGTCTCGAACAGGTTGCGCTGGCCACCGGCGCTGGTGGTCAGATTCATAAACACATCGTAGCCGTTCTCCCGGTCCTGAATCTGCCGGGTGGCGGAGATCTGGATGGTTCTGACACCCATATCCCCGGAGTAGGCAAACACCCCGTCAGCCGGATTGGTGAAAGGAATCGAATCCGCATTGTAGCCGGCGAAAATAAACTCGCCGTCACTGTCCTGGGTGTTGGCCAGGGCCATCAGCTCATCGTTCAGCTGCCTCAGCTCCTGGGCGATGGCGATTCTCTGTTCCGCAGAGTAGGTATCACTCTGTCCCTGCAGGGTGAGTTCCAGCACTCTGGGCATGATATCTTCCACGCCGGCGAGGGTTGCCTCCTGCAGATCCAGCCGGGCCCTGGCCCGGTCTGCATTGGCCTGATACTGCTCCACCTGGGTAATCGAGGTCTTCAGATTCAGCGCCTGGGCGGCCGCAGGCGGATCATCCCTCGGGCTCAATATGCGTTTGCCGGAGGAGATCTGCAACTGTGCGCGACTCAGAGCGGATTGGCGCTCCAGCATGCTGTTTATGCCGCGACTGAATAGTATGGAAGTTGAGACGCGTTCCATAGATTATCTCCCAACTGCACCCAGCAGTGTGTCAAATAGGGTACTGGCCACTGAAATTACCTGTGCCGACGCCTGGTAGGCCTGTTGATACTGAATCAACTTACCGGCCTCCTCATCCAGATTGACGCCAGAGACCTCGGCCATGGCCTCTTTGGTGCGGGTCAACAGACTCTCCTGGGCGGAGAGATTGAGTTCCGCATGGCGGGTCTTTGAACCCACATCGGAGACCATCGAGACATAACTCTCATCGATGGTGGAGGTGCCACCCAGCAGTACGCTCTGGTTCTGCACACTGACCAGACCCAAGGCATTGCGGTTGTCGCTGGTGCCACTGGTATTGTTGCCAATGATGAAGGTATCGCCATCGTCCGGCACGCCCGAGATGGTAAAACTGATATCACCGTACAAGGGGAAAGTGGCGCCAGGCACCTGAGTACCGGCAACCGTTGCGGTATTCAGATCATCATAGGTGATGAAATCGTCGAATGGATCCACACCAGGAACCGAGCCGGGGTAGTAGACCTCGAAGCCACTGGTCGGGCCACCCTGGTCATCATAGACCAGCTGGATGGAGCCACTGGCCAGAGGCAGGCCGGTCATGCTGGTATTGGCAGGTTGGGTGATGCCGGCATTACCCGTATTCAGTGGATTGCCGTTGGCATCCACCGCCGGTGCAACTCTGAGTGGCGAGGCGGCAGCCAGACGCTGAACATCATCGAACAGCAGATTGAAACTCTGCGCCGCGTTGCGGGTCGGCTGGATGATGAAGGTATCCCCGGGGGTCGCGCCAACCGCATTGATATCGATATCAACACCATCGACCGTATTCAGTCCGGCGGCCAGCACTTGGGTCGCACCGCTGTTCATATTGCGCAGGGTGAAATCAACCCCGTCATAACTCAACTCATAGCCGTCGCCGGTGAGGCTGCTCACATCATTGATCGTGGCGGTGATGGAACTGCCATTGCCGGGCCGTGGAAAGACGTCAACCGTTCCCATGCCGAACATGGCCGTTCCGGTCAGCCCTTCAAGATCGAGACCCAGTTGATTCTGGTTGTTGATCTCTTCGGCGATACCCAGGGCAACCAGGCCTACCCGGTTCTGAGTCGGATCGAGAATCTCATCGCGGAATCGGAGCATGCCACCGATCTCACCACCACTCATCTGATCGGTAACCACCTGGGTTCCGAAGGTATAGTTGAAGGTGATCTCCAGATGACTTGGATCCATGGTTGAAGGTTGGGTGCCCAAAGTCGCCGCATCGGTATCCATGACCAGGGGCTGCCCCTTTCCGATGAATACATTGAAGGCGCCATCGGTCTGTTCCAGAACCTGAATATCGACCAGCTCCGCCAGTTCATTGACCAGTTGATCCCGCTTGTCCAGCAGATCATTGGGGGTACTGCCATAGGCCATCTTGATATCGGCGTTGATCTCGGCAATCCCTTCGGCTATGCGATTGATCTGACCGATGTTGTAACCGATCTGATTATTGATCTGGTTACGCATGCTGTCGAACTGCTGATCGAAATATTGGAACCGGTCGGCCAGTGCGGCCGCCTCGGTGAGGACCAGCTGACGCGCCGGGATCGAGGCTGGATCATCCGCCATCCCCTGCAGCGCATCGAAATAGTTCTGAATCACCGGCTGCAATCCGGCATCCGCATTGGCCACCAGATCATCCAACTGCTTGGCCCCTTCGAAATAGGCCTGTAGCTCGGAGGCCACCGAGGAGCTGGCGCGCATCTGGCCGGCAATAAAATCATCGTATTGACGACGAACTTCGGAGGCATCGACACCACTGCCGATAAAACCCACGGCACTCTGGCTCGGCAAACGGGTGGCAAAATCGATCCGCTGACGGCTATAGCCATCCGTATTCACATTGGCAATGTTGTGACCGGTGGTATCCAGAGCCAGCCGAGTGGCGACCAAGCCGGAGACACCTATGGACTGTAAACTCACCTTACTCGCCTCCTATTTCGCTATATCGGCTGACTGGCTGAACTCTTGACATGGTCCAGCGCCGCCTGCATTTCCGGCCCCTCCATCACCCGCAGGATCTTCTCCGCGTATTTGGGGTCGGTGGCGTAGCCCGCATCCTGCAGCGCCTGGAAATAGGCAGCCGTATCCTGGGTGCTGTCGAGGGCTTCGCGATATCTTGGATTCTGTTTGAGAAAGGCCACATAGTCCTGGAAACTCGAATCGAAGGAGTCATAGCTGCGGAAATATTCGCGTCGGCGAACCGCCACATCTTCCTGATACTCCAGGGTCTCGTTACGTATCCGCTCCCCATCCCAGCGCTGGTCCGCTTTGATGCCGAACAGATTATGGCTGTTGTTGCCATTGGCAGCAGAGATCATATGACTGCCCCAACCTGTCTCCAGAGCCGCCTGGGCCAGTAGAGCCTCTGTGGGTAGACCCAATTCCGTAGCAGCCGCTTCAGCCGATGACCAGAGGGTTGAGATAAAGCTCTCGGGAGATTCGATCTTCGCTGTTGCCTGCAGGTTTGGCTCAGCCGCGTCAGCCGGCGGCTTATTGGTCACATGCCGGCGGGCCAGAGTGGCCGGGTTGTTCCAGTAGCTGTCCAGGCCGGAGAGCTCTGGTGCCGCTACCTGGGTCTCGCCACCCAGTTGACGGCGCAGCATGGGGGTCATACCCAGCCCCTGTTTCTCCGCCAGATGGACCGCCAGCTGCTGGTCATACATATCCTGGGCAAAACGAGTCTGCTTGCTGTCGAACACCCCGCCGCCAAAGCTGGCCTGACGCATCTGCTTGACCATCATCTGGATGAATACAGACTCGAACTGCCGGGCCGCCTTTTCAGCGGTTGCCCCCTGATCCGCCCGGGCCTGGTGTTTCAGCTCAGCCAGTCCGGAAAAATCGTGATAGAGGGAGGGAGAGACGTTGTTCATCAGATTACCAGCAACTCTGCGCGCAGAGCGCCGGCCTCTTTCAACGCCTCAAGAATAGCCACCAGATCACTGGGAGCGGCGCCCACCTGATTGACGGCACGCACTACCTCATCAAGTGAAGCACCGGGATTGAAGAGAAACATATGGTTCTGCCCCTCTTCGGTCACAGTGATCTGGCTTTGGGGAACCACTTCGGTGTTACCACCGCGGGAGAACGGCGCCGGCTGGGAAACCGCCGGATCCTCGCTGATGCTGACCACCAGGTTGCCATGGGATACCGCTGCGGGATAGACCCGAACCTGATTGTTGATCACCACGGTACCGGTCCTGGAGTTGACAATCACCTTGGCCGAGGCGACACCGGGTTTGACTTCAAGCTCTTCGAGCATGGAGATGAAGGTGACCTTCTGGCCCGGATCGATCGGCGCATTGACCCGGATGGAGGTGGAATCCACCGCCTTGGCGGTACCCGGGCCGATGGTCAGGTTGATCGACTCGGCGACCCGCATTGCGGTGGTAAAGTCACCATCATTCAGATTCAGGGTCAGCAACGGCGCCTTGTTGAAACTGTTGGGGACTTCCCGCTCCACCGTCGCACCGTTCGGTATCCGCCCGGCACTGGGAATATTCACGGTCAGCTTGGAACCGTCCTGACCTTCCGCACTCAGACCACCCACCACCAGGTTACCCTGGGCCAGGGCGTAGTTGTTGCCGTCGGCACCTTTCAATGGAGTCATCAACAGGGTGCCGCCGCGCAGGCTTTTGGCATTACCCAGAGAGGAGACGGTGATATCGAGTTTCTGGCCGACTTTGCTGAATGGGGGCAGATCGCCATGCACGATTACCGCCGCCACATTCTTTGGTTTGATGTTGACCCCTTCAGGGATCTGCACCCCCAACTGGGAGAGCAGGTTTTTCAGGCTGTTGATGGTATAGGGTGAATCGGTATCCTTATCGCCGGTCCCGTTCAGCCCCACCACCAGACCGTAGCCGATCAACTGGTTGTTACGTACCCCCTGGATCGACGCCAGATCTTTGATGCGCTCAGCCAACAGGGGTTGTGCAGTCATCATCATGACGGCCAGAACCAGTAAGAAGCGTTTCACAAGAGCTTTCATCTCAGATACCTCAGAAGGGAGAGAGCACACTGTTGAAGAACCGGGAGAGCCAACCCATGGAGTTGGCATCCGCCAACGCACCTTCACCTTTATAGGTAATGGTCGGATCGGCAATACGAGTCGAGACGACGGTATTGGTGGGGGAGATGTCACTGGGCCGCACAATGCCGGAGAGCCGAACATACTCGGTACCCTGATTGATTCCGATACGCTTTTCACCACGCACGTAGAGATTACGGTTGGGCAGCACTTCAATCACCGAGACAGTGATACTGCCGCTCAGAGCGTTGCTCTGGGAGGCGCTGCCGTCACCGCTGAAATCATTCTCGGAGGCCAGATCGAATCCCAGGTTGACATCCTTGTTGTTGGCGATGGGCACGAATCCGGGCACATTGAACTCCATCGCCTGACCGAACAACGTCGGGCTGGTCAGGCTGTTGTTTGAACTCTTCGATGTTGAGGTAGAGGCGGATTTATTCGCCTGGGTGCTTTCAACCAGCTGCACGGTCAACAGATCGCCAACCCGACGGGCGCGCTGATCTTCAAACCAGGCATTCTCGTAACCCGACTGATAGATGGAGCCGTTGCCGGTAGGCGCCGGTGGCGGCAGCACTGGACGGATCGGCGCATAGGCGGCATCACGCACAGGGGCGCTGCTCTGGCAACCGACCATCGCCAACATCATCAAACCCAACCAGGAGATTTTGTGTAGTCTGCCCATCACCCCGTTATCCCGTTAAAGTTGCTGATTGACGTAGGAGAGCATCTCGTCCGTAGTGGAGATTGCTTTCGAGTTCATCTCGTAGGCCCGCTGTGTCTCGATCATATTCACCAGCTCTTCAACCACATTCACATTCGAGCTCTCCAACGCCCCCTGAATCAAGGTACCGGTACTGTCATTTCCGGGGATCGCCGTGTTCACCCCACCGCTGGCATTGGTCTCACGGAACAGGTTGTCGCCAATCGGCTCCAGACCCTGGGGATTGACGAAGTAGCCCAGTTCAACCTGACCGATCTGGGTCGGGGTACTGTTACCGGAAACCAGTGCCGAGACCACACCGTCTGAACCGACGGTCAGGCTGGTGGCGTTGCTGGGTACGGTCATCGCCGGCTGCAGTTCATAGCCGTTGGGGGTGACGATATTGCCGTCTGCCGTAAGACTGAAGGTACCGTCACGGGTATAGACGATATTGCCGTCCGGATGCAGTACCTGGAAATAGCCTTTACCCTGAACCGCCACATCGAGGGAGTTGCCGGTCTGTACGATATTGCCCTGGCTGTGCTCTTTCTGAGTCGCCACCACCCGCACACCGGTGCCGACCATCAGACCCGATGGCAGCTCGGTATTCTCAGAGGATTGAGCACCTACCTGACGCAGGTTCTGGTAGATCAGATCATTGAACACGGCCCTATCACGCTTGAAGCCGGTGGTATTTACATTGGAGAGATTGTTGGAGATCACAGACATGTTGGTCTGCTGAGCATCCAATCCGGTTTTAGCGATCCACAGTGCCGGGTACATAGTCTCTTCCTCGTTGCGTTACTGTTTAATAGGTATTGTGCAAATTGCCTGCCAACATCAGCTCATATTCATCAGGCTGGCCGATGCCTTATCCATCTCTTCGGCGTTTTTCATCATCTTCACCTGCAGCTCGAATTTGCGCGAAAGCTCAATCATGTTTACGAGAGCGTCAGCCACATTTACGTTGCTGCTCTCGATGCTGCCTGAAACCAGCTGGGTAGCGGCATCCGCGTCCGCCTCACCCCCCTCTTTCATGCGCAACAGACCATCTTCGCCTTTGTAGAGCGCGTCCCGTGGTGGATTGACCATCTTGACCCGGTCAACGATGGCCAGTGCTTCCGGGGTGGCGCCTTCGGGGAGAATCGTGATGGTGCCGTCCGGCGCGATCTCGAGACGCTCCATGGGCGGCAAGGCAAGCGGTCCACCATTGCCGATCACCGGCAAACCTTCGCCGTTCGTCACCAGGCCATTGGCATCCACTTTGAGATCGCCACGGCGAGTATAGGCCTCGGAGCCATCCGGGGCCTGTACAGCAAAATAGCCCTCGCCATTGATCGCCACATCCAGGGGATTGCCGGTGGTCTGCAGGCTGCCCTTGTGGAAATTGATGTCAGGGCGCTCGTCCAGGGCGTAGACCCGGGTGGGGTAACCGGGCCCAAACACAGGCATACTGCGGAACTGGTTGAGATCTTCCATGAATCCCGGGGTGTTCACATTGGCCAGATTGTTGGAGTTGCTCGCCTGTGCCATCAGCGTCTCTTTGGCACCGCTCATCGCGACGTAAAGCATGCGATCCATGGTTTGGCTCCTGTCTTGAAATCTTCACTTGGTCGACTTTGACAAGAACTCTGCAATTTACGGACCAGTCTGTAAAAACAGCTGCTTATGAAGATTGAAGATAGGAGTTAACGAGTATTTCAAGCAGACTTCAGAAAGGAGAAAGGGATTCATTCTGCCTAGGTCATCCCGGCACCAGCCCACTAGGGCCTGTTAACAAGAATCCAATAGGCCCTAGTGTCCGGAATAAATACGTTTCATCTAGCTGAAAGCAATCTAGCACTTAATTTTGCAAGGTATAAGCCAGGGCAGTGACTGACGATCAAAGATTCATAATCTGCACAAGGCCATAAAAAACAACCCTGAATGGTGCTTACTCAGACCCTATTTGGTGGGGCATGGCCCCACCCTACCATGGATTTCAGGGTGTAGGGTGGGGCTATGCCCCACCAAATAGGGTCTGATGAGAATATCTTCTGTTGAATGTCTGTAAAAAAGACCTCCACTCAACTGCTTGAAGATCCAAACCACCTATGAATGCTACTGAAAATCTCTGATCAACAACGATTCTCCATCACAACTGTTATCTGTTTTGTCGAAATAGTAGCTGACCGGATAACCATAAGTGGGATCAAATTGAGGATAAGCCCCCAACTCCTCCCTATCATTTATCTTTCCTTACTTAAGCTATACAATGAAATCCGTTCCTATATTGCCATAGATTCTACCTTTAAGGGATTACTGGCCTGTCGTTAACAAGCCCTACAACTTCTCACTGTTCGATATTCCATATCAACTTACTACCGCTGCCTCACCGTTATAAAGCCGGTTTACCGAATCGATAAAAAACTTGACCTAACACAAAATCGTATAACGTCATTTGAGATTCTAAAAAATCCAAAAATTCGCGATAATGTCACGACCATAATCAATTGATAAACACAGATGGCCAAAAGCAAAAACAACCAGACCCCCTCCCAAGAGACTGTAACTGAAGCCATGCAGATCGCCCGTGCCACTCAGCGCCCAGGTCAGACCAAGGAACAAACCAAACTGATCGCTATGGGTATCCAGAAAGGCATAGATCAGTACAAAAAGCAGCACAAGGCCAAGCTCAGGGAGATGGACAAACGCCGCAAGAAGGAACAACGCAGTAAACAGCCCGATGCTGAAACAACCGAGCAAGCTAATAACAGCAACGCTCTGCCGCAATCGCCCAATAAGCTGCCCTGGGTACTGCTCACACTCTCCTGGCTGCTGTTTGCCTCCTACCTGGTGGCTTCCCAGCTCTACACAGCCTGATCCGGATTATCAGACAATCGACCCCGGCCTAAAGGGAGTCTGCATAGGCGAACAGTGCAGGAATCCCGCCGGTATGCCAAAAAAGGACTTTATCTGTTTTGCTGAATTCACCGCCACGGATCATATCGATCAAACCACCCATCGCCCTGCCTGTATAGACCGGATCGAGCAGAATGGCTTCATTTTCAGCCATCAAAGAGATCGCCTCTCTTTCCAGTTCACCAATTACCCCATATCCCTCTCCGACATAATCCCCGTTGAGGATCAGATCTTGAGTCGTGAAACGGTGGTTACTGTTGATAGAGAGACTGGTTCTGTTTGCCAGATCGATAATGAAATCATCGAAAGGGATCGTGTTGTTTTCACCTTTGTCGATGTTGATGCCGATCAAACGATACGCCTTATGCAACAAAACCCTGCCCAGCATCATACCGGCATGCGTGCCACCGGAGCTCGAAGCAAAAACGATGTGGGTGATTGCCGAAGTATCCAACTGCATCTCCAGTTCCGCCATGGCGTGGACAAAACCATAAGCGCCAATTTCATTCGAGCCACCATAGGGAATCATGTAGGGTTGGCTGCCCTCTCTCTTCAACGCTTCAACAATCTCAGGAATATCCTCACCTTTGCGATGAGCGCCACGCCAATGCACACGGGAACCAAACAGCTTATCCAGCATAAGATTGCCGTTTGCCGTGTCGGGTGGTTCGCCACCAAGTACTAGATGACACGCCTTATGCAGTAGAGCGGCTGCGGCAGCCGTTTGCCGACAGTGGTTTGACTGTGCAGCGCCAGCCGTTACCACAGTATCGCAACCCTTGCTTATCGCATCGTAAAACAGATACTCAAGTTTTCGAGTTTTATTGCCTCCGAGCGCCAAACCGCTCAGGTCATCCCGCTTCTTGAATATTTCCGGGCCGTTCAGAAGTGAACTGAGACGACTGAGCTTGGTGATGGGTGTAGGAAAAAGCCCAAGATTGACTTTGGAGGGAGATGTAATACTCATACAGAGATTATTGCCAGCAATGCGGATGAAATATTATTGTTCATGGACCCCGGGTTCCGAGAGTAAGCCCAAATCTGATCCTATGAAATGATAGTTAACTGTTAACCCGACTCCACCATCGCGTTGACCACATCGTTCCAGGCCAGCGCAAGATTGGTCCGATTGTAGCCTCCCCCACCCAAAGCGATAAAGCGCCCTTGGCAAAACTCATTGGCGAGTCGACTTAAACTGGCTGCTGCATGGGCGTGGGCAGCCGGTGTAAAAGCCATGTGAGTGATGGGATCCCCTTCAACGCTATCCGCACCTGCCTGAAGAATGATCAGTTCAGGTTTGGCCTGTCGAACAAACTCCTCAACCATCGGCCAAACCTTGTGGAACATCTCATCATCCGCCAATGGCGGGAGCGGCAGGTTGAGTTTACGCCCTTTCCCCGCCCCTTTGCCTCTCTCCTCAACAGCACCGGTACCAGGATAGAGAAAGCGACCATCCTCATGAATATCGGCAAAGATCAGATCCGGGTCGGACTCGAATGCGTAGAAGACGCCATCGCCATGGTGGGCATCGATATCCACATAGGCGATACGACTGATTCCCTGGGTCAGGCGCAGATTCTCGATCATCACACCCGCATCATTGAAGACACAGAAGCCTGCAGCGGAATCACGCTTGGCATGATGCAGCCCGGCGATCGGTACAAACACCTTGGGGTGATCCCCGGAAAGCATCTGATTCATACCAGCCAATACCGACCCAACCACCGTGGTGGCAGCCTCATATACCCCAGCAAACGCAGGGGTATCACCCTGATCCAGATAGCCTCCACCTGCGGCAGATTGTCGTTTTACAAGATTAATGTAACTCTCTGTATGGAAGGCAAGTAGTGGTGTGTCATCACACTGTTGAGGCGTTGCGATGGTTACCTGCTTATCCAGACCTCGTTTCACTGTCTCCTGCCAGAACGCCTCGATCCGGTCAGGGCCGAAGGGATGCCCATCGCCAAACCCATACCGACCGAGTGACTCGCCATAATAGATGGTTACCGGGTTTTTGCTCATGGATCACTATCCTCGACCTCTACGTAAACCTAATTTAGCGCATTCTGTGGATAACGTTTGCTCCAGTTTCATCACGCTTGTAGTGGTTGGTTTTAAAAGTGATCGAATACGATACAAAGATAACTGACTTAAATGTATTTTGTGTATGCCGGCTTCCACACACCTGAATATGCATAATCTGGAAATCGTATCGTTAGCAATGGAATAACCCAAAGTTCGACAATTCTGTGTGACTGATCGATTTTTGATCGTGAGAATGAAATACACAGATCGTAAATTGAACTATGTCGACTGTCAGATCACAGTGGCGCTGGTGGACAGAAACGCAATCAAAGTGGGAGACTCTGATGACGCCAGTTTTTAACCACCTCAATCTATCATTGTTGACACCCTGGCGATCAAACAGAATATACAACCTCAGCACGGCTTCAGATGCCGATCAAACCACAATCGGACTTTGGCTCTTCTACCTGATTGTTCGCCGTAATGCGACGTTGATTGGGAGATTTTGTCTATGTCGCCATGCTGGCAGAATAAATCATGTTTAATAACAGTTATTCTGTAGCCGATTTACTGTCATACTTTGCTACAGATCAACAAGCCATTCCGGGTTAGCTTGATAGGAGACATGATGTCCGGACAGCCTGAACACAAGCAGAATCAAGATCAGCTTCAAGATTACTTGAGTCATCACCGGAATTCAGCTGGATCATCATCCACGGCAGATCCCCGTATCACAGAGCCCAGTCAGCCGGCTCGTCGACTTCTGGGGGGTATTCGCGACACTCTGTTAAACCACCTCGACGCTGATTCGCAACACACCCCACTCGGCGGTGTAGGTGTTTTTCACTGCAGACAGGCACAGGCTCTACGCAATGTCCCCATTCACCAGCCCCTCATCGTGTTGGTGGTAAGCGGGCGCAAGATCATTGCCTTGGGTGAACGACGGATTGAGGTCCTACCTGGCGAGCTGTTGCTGCTCCCCGGTGGCGCTAGCGTAGAAGTCGGCAACCACCCCGATCATCAGGGAAGACCCTATCTCGGCCTTGCCATGGCATTTTCCCAGGAGAGCATTGCACAATTCAGGCGCAGTTATGGCTCGGAAATTCCAGCTGATACCCAACCATTATGGAATGTATCAGCACCCATGGACCTGGTAGCCGCCATGGCCCAATGGGTTGAATGGTGTATCCGCCACCCGGTTGATCCTACCCTGGCCAGACACCGTCAGGTCGAGATCCTGATGTTACTGGCACGCACCGGTGTTGCCGGCAATCTCCTGCTCGACCGTGAGGCCAGTTGGCACGCACGGGTTGCCCAACTTATTACGCTTGATCCTGCACGGGATTGGAGTGCCGGAGAGGTCTGTCGCCGGCTTGGCATCGGCGAATCAACACTGCGCCGACGTCTCAGCGAAGAAGGGATTGGCTTCCGAGAGGTGCTGGAAGAGAGCCGTATGGTGGCCGCCCTCGCCCTCCTCCAGGAGACCTTCTGGCCAGTGGGTCAGATTGCCGAAGCTGTAGGCTATAGCTCCCACTCCCGTTTCAGTGAACGATTCAAACGTCGCTTCGGCCTCTCTCCCATAGAGCTGAAAAAGACCCGTGTGAGCGATGAAGAGCAGAAATCGAGCGCTTGAGGCGAATCTGCCCGCACAAGATCCCTATCCTGATAGTGTCAGTTAATTTTTTGACGTTACTGGCAGTCGCGTAAGCCGGAAAAAGGCCCACGCATCAATGGATATCAATGTCTGCGATATCCAGTAGCTGTCCGACTGACTGATAATAACTGTTATTTTACGCTTGCAGGAGACCTCCATGCCTTCATACAAACTGCTTATAGCAGCCATGACCTTAACATTATCTCCATTGGCACAGGGTTTTGAGCTCACCAGCACCGACATCGAAGCCGGTAAACCAATGCCCAAAGCTCAGGAATATCAAGGTTTCGGCTGTAATGGTGGAAACACCTCGCCTCAACTAACTTGGCACAACGCACCGAAAGGCACGAAAAGCTTTGCCGTTACGGCCTATGACCCGGACGCCCCTACCGGTAGTGGCTGGTGGCACTGGATCGCCTACAACATACCACTAAAAGTAAAGGAGCTGCCGTCGGGCACAGGCAATCCCAGATCTGAGTACGGTGTGCCCGGCATGGTCCAGCACCGCACCGATTATGGTTCAGCGGGGTTTGGCGGCGCCTGCCCACCAAAGGGTGACAAGGCTCACCGTTACCAATTCAGAGTATTTGCTTTGGATGTGAAACAACTGGAAATTTCACCTGAAAGTTCGGCCGCATTGGTAGGTTACATGCTCAATAGCCACAAACTTGGGGTTGCTGAATTGGAAGCGCTCTACCAGCGTTAAACCTCGTTAGGCATCCTTTCATGAATGTAAATTTGGGTCTGGATGCCCATTTACTGAAAGTGATTGGAGTGGCTGCTGTAATAGAGTGCGCGGACAATCAACATCCAAAAGTCGATCACAGCCATCATGCACAAAAAACAGGCGGTAGCCTTTATTCGTAACGGTAAACAACGTGGACATTTCATTGCGGCGCCACTAACTTTCAGTCTAACCCACACAGATCTTAAAGCCCCTCTCCCTTTACGGGAGAGGGGTTGGGGAGAGGGTGTACGCGAAGCGTTTCATGTGAGTGAAAGACAGCAGCTTTGATCCCCTGCTGCACGAGTTTTTTTATGACTCAACGCCCAATCTGCAAGAGAAGCTAAAGACAATTCATCAGTTAACTACATAAGCTTCGAAGTTAACGGGACAGCTGTGTGGACATAGATACCAATACAGCCCTTTACCTTATGACTGATTAAAGAGTTAAGATAGACCTGTTCGCCCGATAGACACTACTTCGGAACAATTTCGTACTTACCGTTTGTATGTATATAAATGAGGCTCTCTTCACCCGCCGTGGTTGAGAGTTGATGTGTCGAAGCTCCCTTGGAGCCGAAATAACTACCTGGAAGCAGGTGTTTTAGCTCAGCTTCACTAACCCGATATTGAGCAACACCCTTTATCACAACGGCGCGAAATAGTGATCCACTGCTTTTTATACTGCCTTCAAATCCAGCTGGTAATTTAACATAAGTACCATTGGCCTGACCCGCTTTCAGGCTACCCCAAAGATAGGCAACCTTAGGTCCGTCAGAGGAGAGCGCACCCCCTTTGGGATCAACCCAAACGATATTCGACGCAACCACATTAATCGGCCTCTCCCCAGCGTCAAATGCCTTCTCAACCGGCAGGACCAGGTAGGGCCCTCTCTCTATTTCAACCAATGCAATATTGGTACTACCCTTGGCTGAGGTGATGTGCACCTCACCTTTTGGCTGAGTCCAGAAGGAACCGGCAGGCATCCACATATCCGCCGCATCAGGATCATCGTTATGGATTGTTCCACTTATGACCACAGCTCTGTAGGTGACGTTATGAATGTGAGGCGGCGACGAGAATCCATCCACAAACTTGGCAAGAAAGCCAGTTGGCACACTCCCTTTCCGGTCTCCCCAGAGTGTTCCCGCTTGAGGGCTTTTGTCTCCACGGGCAGGATTTAACTGTTCCCAGTTGATCTCGGACGCCAAAACCAACTGATTGACAGGCTCCGCAACGACCTGTGTGTTAAAGCAGATCGTGATCATAGCGCTTAAAAATGCAGGTAACGAAAAAGATCTCATATCACCTATTCCCCCGAGCCTTTATCTCTCAATATTAGTCATTCATATCTGAATCAACAAATCCTACTAAAATAATCTATTATGTTGTCACTCACTTGGTGGATATCATCTGATTGAAAAAATAAATAGCGATCAACATGAATGACGAGATTCCAGAAAACGGCACTATGAAAGTCATCGACGGGGTGGAGCGAATTTTCTACGACGGCTATTGGATCAAGCGCTACCATGCACCGGTGGACAACCTGTCTGACAAAAAACTGCTGATTCAATCCCTCACCCGCCGTTTATTCAACCATATGGAGCATGGAATCAATATCCCTGGACGCCTGCTTGACAAGGTTCGAACCGATTACGAGATTGAATCAGACCCCAGGAAGAAGCGGGTAAGAGGCGCAATGTTGGCAGGTGCTCTGTTCAATCGCGCAGCGGATATCTTTAAGCAACTGGTCGAACTTGAAGCCTGTGGTGTTCATATAAAACCCGATAATGAGTTGATGCGCACCTGCGGAGAGTGCCTGCAGGAGGCACTGGAGCTCGGCAAGCTGGCCCGCCATCGAAATGGCGATGCAGGAATCGATGAGTTATGGGGTGAACCTTTTAAAGCCTTCGTTATGTCGATCGAGGATTTCTACCAATCCCGCTATGTGAAGATAGCACTCACCATGCAGAATATCGATGAAGTCGCCGAACACATGGTCGGATGCCTGCGGAACAACCACGGACTTCAGGAGATGGAATCGATGATCAGACACTATGCCTGTATGGCGCGAAGAAAGTGTGAGATTCTCAGAACCGATCCCGATATTTTTGACGCTTGGGTAGAGTTCGTCGTAGCTGGAGAAGCAATAACACGCCACACAGCAGAACAAGCAGAATCAAAAACCGGAAATGACATTTTGGATGAATTCGATGCCCGTTACATGCTGGAACAGGGAGTTGAACTGATCGCAGACATCACCCGAGCGAGAACATCGATGCCAAGCAGCACTCAGCAGTACTTATCTTTGTGTGAGCAGTTCAATAGCCGAAAACCCAGAAATGCATTTAATTGATTTAACTCCTTTATTCAGCTTAGCAATCGATAAGAGGTGGAATTCTCGATCTAAGGTTCTTATAAAGCCACAGATAGATAGTCGGCAAGAGATCGTTGTTAAACCTGGTTATGGTATTCTGTAACACTTTTAATTGAGATCCAATTTATCCCTACCATTAGCGATACAATCAGAATACCAAGCCACTCAAAACCACTTATCATCCCAACATCAAGAGTAAGAACAATCTGTGCAACGAACATAGTTACAGCTATATACTTCGTCATTTGCACTACGCTTTTATCAGTTTTTGTCCAAGCTAGCGACAATAAATAAATTGTTATTAATCCATAGCCAAATGCCATTGTAGCGGAAATTAATGGTAGTGTTGGTAACTGTTCAACCTGCAACATCATCAAGCCGTAAAAGACGTATATTCCCGATACGATAAAACTTAAAATACTCCAAAGGATAATTACCGGCTTACTCATATTTCACCACATTTAGAGAAAGTACTTACACCACAAGAACCGTTTCTTATTCTTTTGATGGTTGACACTGAATGTTAGACAGTGTCATTTTCCCGTAAATCAGACTTGAAGAATAGCTCACGGGCTGACTCTCTTGAGTCAGTAGGGCTAGCATCAAACATCCACCCTCCCCATACGTCCTCAGGCTTATCGATAACCTTGTTGGAGATTCCTATCACGGTTTTTTAACAAACTTAAATAATAACTAAAAGATAGTTAACTCTGGGGGCCAAATACACTTAGTCTGTTGTATATCCTTGCCACCGTAGCTTGCAAAAAAAATCCAGCTTCGGGAGAAGCTGGATTTCCAAAACCGTAGCTAAGGAGTTTTGGTTAAGCTTGCTTGCGCCGACGGGATCTGTAGGCCAATCCAGCCAAACCGACACCAAACAGCGCCAAAGTCGAAGGCTCAGGCACTTTTTTCGTCACTGCAACCGCATCGAGGAAATTGCCTACAGTGCCTGCCGTCGGGGTGATTGAGGTAAAGGTCAATGTAATTTCACTACCAGTACCCAAAAAGCTATCCGCAAAGAAGTTCCATTGGCCGGTCACATGGTCATCAACGAGCTGATCCAGGATAGTGCCGCTGTCATCTTCCAAAGTGACCCGAAAGGCTTCCGAGCTATTCCGTCTGGCACGATAGGCGAAGCTGATGTCATACACGTTAGACAATTCGGAATCGAAAGACTGGTAAATACTCCAGGCGGTTCCATCGTAGGCATGGGCATTCAGTTCACCATGCTGGCTGCCTTCGTAAGAATCAACACCCAGAAAGCCGGAGGCCCAGACTTCAATATTGTCACCCTGCCAACCCCCTGTGGGATCCGCTCCATAGGTCCAGCCACTGGTAATACCGGGTGACTCAAAACCACCGTTCACAATCAAATTACTGTGAGCAAACCCACTAACAGTTAGCAGACAAACTGCAGCAACTATTTGAGATCGATTCATTCTGTGAGTACCTATAATAACGATTGTTCGATATCCAGATACTAGCAAATATGCTGCCACTATTTATAACTCACTGTATTTACAGGCAACACCACATAAAAATAGGAATTTAACTACTAAATTAAATCAAATTTAAACAAACCATCACTAGAGTGTAAAAAACTCCGACACTAAACGAGTGTTAGCAATCAACACACTACATTGCATCTTTGCACCCATATTTTGTGAGTTCAGACAAAGGATTTTTTTACTTCACAATAGGCGAAATCTCGCAAATAACCATCAGTGGAGATAACACTACTATGGCGCCTATCATTCTGATAGCTAACAAAAAATTGTCGATGAATAAATTTGTATATGTACCATTTCAGTGAATCATTGCAAACCAGCTGGTGGCGCTGGAAACCATCCGGTCAGGCACGCTTCTGAAACCTGTGCATCGGGGTCGACCTCCCAGTCTGACGTCTGCTTCTAAAACGCTTTCGATATTCGCCCATGGTCATGCCGATGCTGCGCTTGAACAGACGTCTGAAGGAACTGACGTCTGTATAACCCACGCTATTGGCTACGCTTTCGTGAGACTTGCCAGTACTCTCAAGCAGCCACTTTGCCCGGTCGATCCTTAGGTTTTGTAAACAGGCATTGGGTCCCTGACCCGTTGCGCTTTTAAATCGCCGGATCAGTGTCCTGTCACTGACATTCAGGTGTGCGGCGAGTTCAGGAACCGGCTGTGGATCACTCAGATTCTTCTGCATCAGTTCATGGGCCTTGGTAACCACCGGGTCATCATATTTACGCACACTGCTGACCCGGAAGGCGGCCTGCGAGTGTCGACTGCTGTCGAGCAACAGGTAACGGGCGGTCAAATGGGCAACCCGGCTATGGCTGAAACGCCGAATGACTTCCAGCATCAAGTCCTGATAGGAGGTGGATGCACCAGCACTGAGAATGGAACCCGCGGCCACCAGCAACTCGCTGCTGTCCAGCCGGATATCCGGATATCTGGCCGCAAAAAGGCCTTCCACGGGCCAGCCAGTGGTGGCTTGCTTGTCCTGTAGTAAACCGGCTTCAGCAACGAAAAAACTGCCGGTGCAACTGCTGGTGATCAGGCTCTTCCCGGCGGCGCGCTTGGCCAGCCAATCGATCAGCGGTCGGTTGTTTTCTAGGATGTTGACCAGGCGGGTTTCATCGATGACAGACATTCCGGGAATGTAGACCACATCCACATGGCGTATTCCCTTTAAGCTGCAATCCACCGCCTGCAGCATGCCATTGCCTGTTTTCACCGGCAGGCCTGACACGGAAACCACTTTCCACTCGAAACGGGGCAGTTGCTGTTTACCCATCGCCTCACTGATTCTGTTGGCTGCGTAGAGCATATCGATGGAACCGGCAATGGCCGAGGCCATGCACTCTTCTATCACGACTATGGCAACGGTTACGGCTGTTTTCATGATGGCGAATATAGCATTAAAGATGTCATTTATGACTCTTACTGACACCCTAGTCCAGGGCTATATTTTTTTCAACACCGGCAATCTGCCCTGAGGAGAACGAAGATGCCCCTATCGACCACACAAGCCATATCCGCACCAAGCAAGCGCAAAAACATGCACAAACGCACACCGATTCAGTGCGCCTTCTCCGCCCTGACACGGGTATCTCCCTATCTGGCCGGGCGACTGGCCACATTCTTCTGGTATCGCACCCAGCATCGTTCCGTGACTCTTGATGAGCAACGGGTATTGGCGCGGGCCAGCACTGAAGTCAGAAGATTTGGCACCAAGTCTGTCTGCATCTATCGATGGGGCGAGGGTGCGCCCGTGTTGCTGACACACGGGTGGAACGGCAATGCCGGGCAGATGGCCTCGCTGGTGGAGGCGCTGGTGGGTCAGGGCTTCCAGGTCACTGCATTTGATGCGCCTGGACATGGTCAATCTTCAGGTAACAGTACAGACATCCTTGAAATCAGTGGTGTTATCACTCAACTACTGCAAGAGTCCGGGGAAGATACGGCCGTAGTCGCCCACTCTTTTGGTGGCATGTGCACTCTGCATGCAATCGCAAACGGTGCCCGGGCCAGCTCTGTGGTCTGTATTTCACCACCCAAGGACGTCACTACCCTATTGCAGCAGTTTATTAAAATCCTGGGAATGAATACTGCGGTAGTCAATCAAGTGAAGCGCCGTCTTGAGCAACGATTTGGTGAAGAGATGTGGTCCAGGTTATCCCTACCGGAATGGGTTCGAGCTGCCGAACTTCCAGGCTTGATCATTCATGACTCGCGGGATCGATATATCCCGGTTTCCAATGCTAGAGCGGTACACGCCGCCTGGACGGGCAGTGAACTCCAGATAACCAGGGGGCTCGGTCATATGCGCATCTTGCAGAATACCGAGGTTATCAACAGCGTTGAGCGTTTCTTGCTAAAACCTGGTCAGTAAATCAGGGAGTGGTGATTGCCAGGAACTCAGTGGGACTGCCCAACCCTAGGTGTGATCAGAGTAGGGTACGGAATGCCGCACCCTACGAATCTTGAGAGTCAATCAGAAGTCATGACTATCTGATATTGATGACGGTCTGGGTTACCGCATCCGCTGTGGTGATCACCTGCGCATTCGCCTGGAAGTTACGTTGTGCCGTGATCAGGTTGACCAACTGTTTGGCCAAATCCACATTGGAATTCTCCAGCGCACCGGACTGGATCAGTCCATAACTGCTGGTACCGGCCTCACCAATCTGCACATCACCCGAGGCGAAGGATTCCGCCCAGTTGGTATCGCCGATCTGACGCAGACCCTGGGTGTTGGAAAAACGCGCCAGGGCAATCTTACCCAGAGGCTCTGATTGTCCGTTGGTAAAACGGGCGAATACAATGCCGGAATCATCCACATCCACACCACTCAGTCGGCCTGAGGTGAAACCATCCTGGGAGAGTTCGTTAACGGCAAATCCAGAACCGAATTGTGAGGTGGCACTGTAGTTGAAGGTCATACCACTGATATCGGCCGCACCACCGCCTGGGTTGAAATCGTCGATAACAACATTACCCAGGGCATCCACATCACCGGTGCTGACGGCCAGGGCGCCACTGTTGGTGAACTGGATATCGGCAAAGGTGTTACCACCCACCGTGACATTGTTACCATCGACGAAACTGAAGGCATTCCACTGGTTATCCGCCACTTTGACATAGAACATGGTTGCAGTATGCGCGGTACCCAGTGAGTCGTAGATGGTGGTTGCGGTTGAGTGGTTGTAACTCAATGGATCGGGTGGAAAGGTAAAGGTCGCCGCAGTCGGATCCAGGGCGACGGCAGGCGGCTGCTCGGAAGCACTCAGATTCAGGGTTGCGTCGATGCTTGAGGTGGTTTGCGGTGTACCCGAAACCACCGGCAGGTTGAGGTCGACAGTTGAACCGGTGTTGAACAGGCTGCCGGTTGTTCCGATACGCGGAAAGATCTGCAGCCTGGATCCGGCCTGGTCAACCACGTTACCATCACGATCCACGGAGAATGCCCCGGCCCTGGAGTAGGAACGATCACCAGCTGAGTCTTCCATCACGAAGAAGCCTTCACCATTGATTGCCATATCCAGATTGTTGGAGGTGAACTCGGTACTGCCCTGGGAGAACTGCTGGGCAACCCGGGTCACCCGCACACCACGACCTGGCACCGAACTGCTCACATCGCTGATCGAGTTGGCATAGATATCTGCAAACTCGGCGCGGGATTGTTTAAAACCAACGGTACTGGCGTTTGCGATATTGTGTCCGGTAACTTCCAGATCGGTGGAAGCTGCATCCAGACCACTCAGTGCGATACGAAATGCCATCTTTTTTCTCCTGTCTATTCACTGAATGGACACCGCCCATCCAATCTAAAAACCTTTTGTTTATTGAATCTGTACCACGTCATTCATGGAGACCTGCCCCAGGCCGTCCAGGTTGAGCTGGATACCGCCTGAACCACCCAGATTGACGCTCTCCACCTGGGCCGATACCAGTACGGTGGGGGCCATCTCGGCATCATCGACGCTGGCAGTGGCGGTAATCTGGTAGAAGCCGTCACCCGCATAGTGACCGGCATCGTCATAGCCGTCCCAGCTGAAGGAGAGGTTACCCGCCTCATGGGTACCAAGCGGCAGCTCACGTACCAGTTCGCCGGTACTGTTGGTAACCCGGAGGGTGATGTTGCTGGCCGAGGCCGGCAGTACCAGACTGCCCTGTACGGTCTCGCCTTCGTTCAATACACCCACATTACTCTCAACCAGCACATCCCGACCGACCAGACTGGCTGCCTGCAAGGCCTGGTTGGAAGTCAATGCGCCACGCAGATCATTAAACGAGTCATTCAGATCCCCAATCCCCGATACGGTGGCAAATTGAGAGACCTGGGTGGCCATCTCGGAGTTCTCCATCGGCTTGAAAGGATCCTGATGGGTCAGCTCGGTGACCAGTAGATTCATGAAGTCTTCCAGGCCGAGTTGTCCCTGTTCGGACTGATTGGTCTCTGGCTCTCTGACCAGGCCGATGTCTTCATATTGGTTGTAGGCGGAAACGATGCCGGTTGTCATAACGGTCTCCTTATTGACCCATGCGCAGGGTGGCAAGCAACAACTGCTTGGCGGAATTCGCCACTTCCACATTGCTCTGATAAGAACGGGAGGCTGAGAGCATGTTGGCCATCTCTTCAACCATATTGACGTTGGAACGGAAGATATAACCCTCTTCGTTGGCCAGCGGATGATCCGGTGCATGCTCCTGAATCAACGGTGCATCACTCTCCACCACACCGGCCATGCGGACACCATGGGCAACCGCATCCGGATTGAACTGATCGAGCATGGTCTGAAACACCGGCTGTCTGGCACGATAGGTCTCATCGAGACTGCTGCTTACCGCATCCGCATTGGCCATGTTGCTGGCCACCAGATTCATGCGCAGTGTCTGGGCGCCCATGCCGGTTGCTGCCGTATCAAATATCTTGAAGATGGACATGACTATTCACCCTTCAGCGCTTTACGAAGACCACTGATCTTGCTGTTGACGAAATTGAGACTGGTCTGATATTCGATGGCATTGGTACCGAAGGCCGCATGCTCACGCTCACTATTCACCGTATTGCCATCCAGTGAAGGCTGACTCGGCACCCGGTAGAGCAGCTGTGCCGGTGGCACGGTTCCTGACTCTGCCTGGATATGGCCGCTGCTGGTGGTGGCCATTCGCATGCCGTCGCCCATCTGCTGTTGCAGCATCGCTTTGAAGTCGATATCCCTCGCCTTGTAACCCGGGGTGTCGGCATTGGCCAGATTGGCGGATAGGATCTCCGCTCTCTGGGAGCGCAGAACCAGGGCCCGCTCATGTATGCCGAAGAGGTTGTCGAAGTCCATCAGATGCTCCACTGGATAAAATGACTCACTGAGCAAGTAGCAGGGAGCATGCCAATTGCTTTAACTGGCTGAAACAGTGGGTGATTGCTGGGTTGAACGAGCGCGCGTACAGCCTACCGACCTGTGCGACGGCAAGCGACTGCCGCAAAACGGCAAGCTTTGCCGTTGGATTGAGGAACCGGATAGGATGAAAACAGCGGACTAGCGTTTGGCAGGAGAGCGTTTGCGAGAGACGCCGATAGACATCGGCCTGTTGAGCCTAGTCTTTCAGTCGGTAGGAGATGCCGCCATGCCCAACTTTCATCTCGAACCGATTGGTCAGCTGATTGATCGATTCGGTGGAACCAAGAAACAGATAGCCGCCGGGGTTGAGGATATCCGCCATCCGTTCAACGATGTCTTTTTTCAGTTCGTTTGAAAAATAGATCAATACATTACGGCAGAAGATCACATCAAAGCGCCCCATGGGGTGGAAGCTGTCGGCCAGATTCATCGGCTTGAAATTGACCCGCCGTTTGATCTCTGGCTTCACTTCCAGGCAATCCCCTTTCGGATTGAAAAAGCGCTGCCGCTGTTCCTGGGTCAACCCCCGTTCAACCGCCAGGCCGCAATAGACCCCCGCCCGGGCTTCATCGAGGATCTTGCTGGAGATGTCGGTGGCTTGAATCTGAACCTGACGGCCCCGTCCTTTCGCCGCCTGGTACTCATCCGCAATCATACTGATGTTGTAGGGTTCCTGGCCGCTGGAACAGGCGGCGGACCAGATTCGGATGGAACCACTCATCTGTTGATTCAGATCCGGTAGGATGGTCTCCTTTAGCAGGATATAGTGGCCGATATCTCGAAACCAGAAGGTCTCATTGGTGGTCATGGCGTCGATGACCTTTACCTTCAGGCGTGAGTGAATGGGTGATTTGATCTGCTTCAGCAGTTCACCAAGGGTGGCAATGCCCGCCTCTTTCATCACACTGTTCAAACGACTCGAGACCAGATACTCCTTGCCGTTTCCCAGCAGAATACCGCAGGCCTGCTGGAGAAAATCCTTAAAAGCATCATAGTCAGCAGACGAAATGGCCGCGTGTCGATTGTACATAGTAGAAATTGTTATTTTATGCCTAGGTGTTTAATTTTTATGAAATTTCTTTCATTCGTTTGGTTACGGTACCAACCAACTCATCGGGCATGAACTTGGCAAGGAACTGATTTGCTCCAACCTTTTTCACCATACTCTCATTAAACACACCACTCAGTGAAGAGTGAAGGATCACATACAGATCGGAAAGCTTGGGATTATCACGAATGGCGCTCACCAGGGAGTATCCATCCATCTTCGGCATTTCGATATCCGAGATAACCATCGCCAGCCAATCACTCACCTTACCCTCTTCAGACCAGGCTTCAAGGTGCGTCAGAGCATCTTTGCCATCTTTCGCCAGAATGGTTTCAAGGCCAATCTCTTCGAGCACCTTTTTGATCTGATTGCGGGCCACCATGGAGTCGTCCACCACCAACACTTTGTAGGCCTCCAGGTCAGCCCCTTCGGTATCGATCGGTTTGGTGATCTCTTCATCGATACCCAGCACTTCACTCAATACCTTCTCAACATCGATGATCTCAACCAGGGTCCCCTCGATCTCGGTAACCGCTGTCATATAGCTGTTGCGGCCCACCCCTTGCGGGGGCGGCAGAATGTCTTCCCAGTGGGTGTTGACGATACGCTCCACACTGCCCACCAGAAATGCCAGCAGACGGCGATTGTATTCCGTAATGATGATGAAATAGTCCGTGGCATTGCCCATTTTGGGTCCGCCGATGGCATGACAGAGATCCATCACCGGGATGTTATTTCCCCTCAGCGAGGCCACACCACGGATATTCTCATGGGCTCTTGGCAATGCGGTCAGGGGAGGACACTGCACAACCTCCTTCACTTTGAACACATTAATGCCAAAAACCTGACGCCCCGCAAGACGAAACAGCAAGAGTTCAAGACGGTTTTGTCCGGCCAGTTTTGTCCTTTGGTCAACACTGTCTAACATTGACGCCATGGTTTGCCACCTTCAAATATGCAGTTTTCGCTGAAGTACAGTAATAAGTATGGCGGCTTGTCAGCGTTGACCTTTAGGCCAGGTTCAATGATCGTTCTTTTCGGCACATTGTTTGCATAATTACAATGGAAGCGCATGGAGAAACCGAATGATCAACCCTTTCACACTTGGCTCTACACTGCTGCTCGGACTGCTACTATCCGGCAGCTTATCGGGCCAGCCACTGGAAAGCGAACACCACGCCCACCAGGCGATCGCGAAGGCTGCCAAAGCGTACCTGGAGACAACACTGGTCCAGGATACGGCAGGGGCGAGTGTAAAAATCACCCCATTGGACCACCGCCTCAAGCTGGCCCGCTGCGAAGCGCCGCTGGAAGCGTTCAGTCCACCAGGCGGGGTCAAACTGGGCCGCACAACCGTGGGGGTCCGCTGTCAGACACCCAGTCCCTGGTCAATCTATATCTCTGCCAATGTCTCCATTGAGGCACCGGTGGTCGTTGCGGTTCGCGACCTGCCCCGGGGACAGGCGATCACCACCAAGGACCTGAAAATCAAAGTCTCTGATACCAGTCACCTGCTGCGAGGCTATTTCGAGACCGTCGAAGAAGTTACCGGTCAGACTTCGAAGCGCACCATTCGCCGGGGCCAGGTGGTCACACCATCCATGCTGGTGGTGAGAAAAACGGTCAAACGTGGCGATCCGGTTACCATTGTGGCCGGTGCCGGTGGCATCCAGGTACGGATGCAGGGGAAAGCCATGAAACAGGGTAATCCTGGTGATCTGATAACCGTTATGAACACCAAATCGAAAAAGCAGGTAGAGGCCAGAGTGGTATCAAAGGGTTTGGTGATGGTCGACTGAGGTATACAATCCAAACAATCAGGTGAAAAAAAACTGAAATCATGATTGGAATATTCCCTGCCCGTGGCAGAATAGTCCAGATCCGGGAAACTGAGGTATCGCGATGCCCATTCAAATCAACAGTCTTTCAAGTCGTAGCCTGAAAGGTACGGGTAAAAGCGGCAAAGCAAAAGGCAGCGGCAAGGCCCAAGGTGGCAAAGCGGCAACCGCCGCTTCAACCACAGGTGGAGGTGACAGCCTGAATATCACGGGGGATGCAGGCAAACTTCAGGAGCTCGAAGGACGCATTGCCAATATGCCGATCGTCGATGCGCAGAAAGTTGAAGCCGTGCAGCAGGCACTGGCCAATGGCAGCTTTACCATCGATCCCCAGACCTGCGCCGACAAAATGTTGGCGATGGAACTTTCACTGCACTAAGGCCTACTCACACTCATCATGATCAATCCACAACAGCAGATGAGCTTCGTCAGAATCGTACAGATAGAAGCCGAACTTTCACAGCAGCTACTCAACCTGCTGCGCCAGGAGTTTGAACTGCTGAAATCCTCACCATCGAAAAAGCTGGAAGAGCTGCTGGGACAAAAGCAACAGCAACTGCAGCAGATTGAACAGAGCGTGTTACAGCACAACCAGCTGCTCGGCTCCCTGGGTTTCACCCCGGACCGTAAAGGAACAGAGGCGTTTATTCAGCAATGTCCTGACAATGCAGCGCTGCAGGAGCAGTGGAATCAACTCACATCCCGGCTTGAGGCGTGCCAGAAGCAGAATGAGATCAATGGCGGAGCCGTTCAGCTCAACCAGCATCAGGTTGCCCACGCCCTGGATGTTCTGAGGGGATTTGCAAACAGCGACAAGACCTATGGGCCAGAGGGGGAATCCAGGCCTACCAGCAGTTCCAAATCCCTGGGAAAGGCCTAGGGCCTGTTAACACTAATCCAATGCGCCTTGCTGGACACAAAAACAGACCCAGCAGGGCGCATTGGATTAGTGTTAACAGGCCCTAAAACATTGCACTGGCCTGGTGTGGCGTATAAAGTGCACTGTGTTGGTAAGTTTTTTATAGGTATCACCAGGGTAAGTTAGGTTGGCCTGGCCGCTTCACCTGAAGTGATTGAACAGTGATGATGACAAAACACAATCTCTATCGCCTGCTCTCTCTTTTCGCCCTTCTGCTGTTCATATCCGATGCCTTTGCCATCGAACTGAGGCACAGCTTCACCTTCACTGGCACCGGCGGTGAAACCGGGAACGGTTCTTTCACCTGGGATGACACGGTTGTCGCCGATGGCAATCCGCTGCCCCTGGGCAACATTATTTCCGGTTCCCTGACCATCACCGGCGGCGCTACCCCTGGCGGATCACAGACTTTCACGCTAGCTGACTGGACCAATGTGATCTTCACCAACACACCCAATTTCGCCGGTGATTTGAACATTGCTGGGAACAATGGTGTTGCCACACTGACAACCCTGATTCCCTATACGGCACTGGCCTCCGATGGCGGCGCCTGGACGACCACCCTGACATTCATTCCGGGGGCGACCACGATGGCCAACCCGATTGCAGTACCGCTCCTGGATCTGCCGGCACTGATCCTTATTGTGTTGCTGATCGCTATGACCGGGCTCTGGCAGATCAAACGTCACCGCGCGGTAAACTGATACGGCTCAGCAGGTTTCCACACCATTCAGTTCAGTGGAATACCCAGAGTCTCGAGTTGCGCCAAATCTTCGGCTCGATCGAGGTCCCAGAGCAATGGCAATTCCCGCCAACGCCACCCCAGCTGTTGCATAGCCTCCCGGGTGGTTTCGGCCACATCGGCCTCCCCCCAGTGATGGTCTTTAAACAGAGCCCGGGGTGTTGATTTCAACCCCAACAGCACATATCCCCCATCCTGAGCTGGCCCCAATACCCCATCGTGTGATTCCAACCAGGCGAAGGCCTGTTGCAGGTGGACCGGAGTCAATGCCGGACAATCGACCCCAATCAGGACGACCTGCCGATAGCTTTGCAAGGCGCTGTGGGCGGCATGCATCATACGTTCACCCAGATCCTCACCCTGCTGTAAAAAGAGACTCAGAGCCGGTGTGTTGACCCACTGTTGGATCAGAGGATGGTCGATTGAAGGTGTAAGCCAAAGTTGGATTGAGTAATCCGTCTCAGCTGTCAGCCAGGCAAGTTGACGATCCAACAGTCGGCAATAGAGTTCGGCTGCCCTCTCGGCACCCAGTTCCGGTATCAGTCTGGTTTTCACCTTGCCCGTTTCGGGTAGCTTGGAGAAGATGAGCACAGCTCTGGATGGCTTGGTCATCGGAGGTCAGTGTCTATGATTGCGATAATAATCCGCCAGTCGTTGCGGACTGACACCCAGCCAATAGGCGAGACGCAATCCCCACATCAACAGGATTGTCGGTAAAATTCCAGCAGACTCCCAGCGACGGCTCGAGGTGATCAGCTGTTGGTGCAAACAGCGGGGTGAAGCATGCCGTTTCAAGCGTTTGCTGATCTCCACATCCTCCATCAGCGGTTGTTGTGGAAATCCACCAATCCTTCGGAAGAGTGCCCGATGGACAAATATACCCTGATCCCCGGTTGCGATACCGCTCATCCTCGATCGCCAGTTCATCATCCGTTCAACCACCCGTAAAAGGGGATGACTGCCACTGAGGCGGATATCGAATCGCCCCCATAGTGACGCATCGACCGGCGGTACGAGCATCGGTTTCTCTGAACCCGGCGTGAGCTGCGTATCTGCATGAAGAAACCAGAGCAGCTCCCCCGTTGCGACCGCTGCACCGCAATTCATCTGTTGTGCCCGACCAGGCTGTGTCACCAGCAGGTGGTCGACCCAGCCCTGTAGGGATTGATCCGGCGCCGGCTCACTTCCCCCGTCCACCAGAATCAATTCGTGTCCCTGTTGACGCAGGTACTGCAGCGTCTGCAGCAGATCGATCAGCACCTCTCCCTCATTGAGGCAGGGAATCACTATGCTGAGTTGTGCCGACACGGCTGCTCTATTCTCCTTGAATCTTCAACCATGGGTGGATCTGTCAATCCCCCAATGCCCCTCCGCAACTGCTACCCTGCCCGGCCGTACAGCCATAACAGTGCTCTGCCACCTGGATATCAAAGCCATGGAGATCCAATTCAAACAGATCACGCAAGTGTGGTTTGAAAGAGTTGTCAGTCTTCAGATGGATCTTCAGCATCTGATTGAAGTCGCAGTCGTAGAGATAACCCTGCCAGTCGACACTCAACAGGGTTCGGCACATCACACTCTGTAGATTGTCGGCCTGGTAGGCACCGCGCAACAGTGTCATATATTCACCGAACTGCCCTTTCGACTGCAGCAGGCTGCCGAATCGCTGGATCGGCATATTGGTGATAGTGAACAGTTGATTGAAGTGGACGCCAAAGCGTTGTTCCAGCTCCCGTTGGTAATCCGCCTGCAGTGGTTCTTGCGGAGGAGGCAGAGAAGGCCCCTGGGGATTGTAGACCAGGTTCAGGGTAAGCTTGCTGTCACTCAGACCATAGCCCAGGCTGTTGAGTTTCTTCAGCGACTTGATGCTTTGGCCATAACTCCCTTTGCCCCGTTGTTGATCCACATTCTCTTCCAGGTAACAGGGCAGAGAGGCGACCACCTCAACCTGATGTGCTGCAAGAAATTCAGGTAGATCCTGATACCCCTCCTGCTGCATGATCACCAGATTACTTCGGTCGATCACATGCACATCCATCGCTCGCGCCTGCTCTACCAGGTAACGAAAGTGGGGATTCATCTCCGGAGCACCACCGGTCAGGTCGAGACGCTTCAGTCCGTGGCTGCGGAGAAACCTGAGTACATCATCCACTGTCTCCCGACTCATCAACTCGGTACGCTTGGGCCCCGCATTGACATGACAATGCACACAGGAGAGATTGCAGAGAAAGCCCAGATTGACCTGCAGGGTCTCCAGCCTCTCCCGCTGAATATTCGGGAAGGTCGAAGGATGGAGTAGATGGACTGTATCTAACATGTTTAATCACCGCTTTTATATTTCTTTCTCCAATAGACCGCTGGAACGACCATCAGTGCTATCAGTTTTATACGTATCATTTTCCGGTTTGGATGCAATTTTAACGGAAATTCTTGAAATTCCACCCTCAATGTTGCCATGGATTGTCTCTACAGAAGGGTTTACCAGAACCTGCTATCGATCAGCAAGTAGATTAGGCAAGGTTATGTGGAGCGATGGTTTGGCAGTTTAAAAACCGAGCAAAACAGCGTACCATTTTGCCTCCCATACAGGGAAATACTAACCCAGGCCTTATCGATTCTGACAAAGCAACCTGTCAGCAGATTTTGCTAAAATGACGGCTAACCTGTGTAAGACAACTCCTGACATGGGATGGGCTATTGCCTTTGAGCCGCCGAAACACCTGAGCAGCTCTAGTAGCCTAAATATCTGGATACTTAATGCCTGGTTAGCAATCAGCATATGCCCTCGTAGCTCAGCAGGATAGAGCAATCGCCTCCTAAGCGATAGGTCACAGGTTCGACTCCTGTCGAGGGCGCCATAACACCGAGGTGCTTACCGGTCACATAGGTAACACTTTATTCCGAGGACATAGGTAACAGTTTTGGAGCAAATGGGTTGTACCCCACAGGCTCCACTCGGTTTACCTCTGTATCAAAAAAGCCTAGATCATAGTCCATGAAGCTGACAAGCCAGACCTCGTCAGCGATCTCTCTAATCCCAATATATTGCCCGGCGAACACGGTACTTAGGTTGATCTTGCGTCGGCCAATACAGATTCGGCCGCACTGAGTCACCAGAATTGTGCGGTCGTGAAACGGGTAGTCGGGTACTTCCGGGAGCTGGTATTCTCGGGCAGAAGGTGTATACACTTCGCCTGGATAGCGTCCACCCAGAGCTTGATGGGGGCGTTCATGGTTGTATACCTCAATAAACGTATCGAAACGGCCCTGCTGTTGAAGAAAATTAAAGCTGGGCGGTTTGGTTGCTTCATTCTTGAGGGTCAAGTGCATCCGCTCGTGGCGACCGTTCTGCTGAGGGTGGCCCGGCTTGATGCGTTCAATCGCAATGCCGAGACGCAGCCACCAGACGGCGAGTCGGCTCAAGCCAAACAGAGCATGGGGCGAGGCAAATGGCACACCGTTGTCGGTTCGGATCGCCGTGGGCAGGCCGAACTCCCGAAACACCCGCTCAAAAACGGGAAAAGCTCCGGTTTCCTGAGTGGATTCCAGAGCTTCGCAAGCCAGCAGATAGCGTGAGCGGTAGTCTGTGATTGTTAATGGATAGCAGTACTTGCGATTACCCAGGCGGAACTGACCCTTGTAATCGGAACACCACAACTCGTTGGGAGAGCGGGCATCACTCAACACTGTCCCTTGGACCTTGTGGCGACGGTGCTTACGTCGCTTCACCAAGCCATGGCGGTCCAGCGTGGCGTGAATGGTGCTGATCGCCGGTGGCTTGATCATGGGGTATTGTTTGATCAGCTTTTCTCGAATCTTGGGCGCACCCCAACTGGTGTGTTCCCGCTTGACCCTCAGAATGGCCGTCTCCACCTGGAAGGGTAACTTGTTGGGGTGCCGATAAGGGCTCCTGGCCCTGTCCTCTAATCCCCTGAGACCGAAGTCCTTGTAGCGATTGTAGATTTTGTAGCCTGTCTTACGGGAGATACCAAACTCCCGGCAAACGACAGACATCTTTTCACCATCGAGCAGACGGGCAACAAATCGGAGGCGTTCGTTCATAAGATTACACTCTTTCCAGGGCATCTGAGGTCCCCCTCAAATGCTAAATTGTGTAACCTATGTCCCCGGAATATTCTGTAACCTATGTGTCAGGAAGGGCACGAGGGACACACTGTTGCAACACTGGCATCAATACGAGTCAATCGAATGAGACATACCCAGCTAATTCAGATTGCGCTTATCTCCGTCTGCCTGATGATCGGCCAAACCAGCCATGCCGCCTCCATCCAAGGACAGGTCACTGGCGTCGACAGTGGCGAACTGATTCAGATTAAAACTTCAGATGGTCGCTATCGACAGGTAAAACTGACCGCTATTCATATTCCCACGCACTCCAGAATCTGGACTGTCAATGCCAAACGGCATTTGGCCATGCTCCTGGCGGGGCGCATCGTCACAGTGGAATACCAAAAGCTTACAGCAAAGGGTGTTATACTCGGATTAGTAAGGCATGGTGGTGCGGATGTCGCATTGCAGATGCTGAAAGCCGGTCTGGCACGTGTATCCATTGGGGACCCACTCAACCCGCAAACGCTCGGGGTTTACCAGGCCTATGAAACCCGGGCCAGAAACAGAGGAATGGGACTCTGGCAATAATGCCGTCTGTCATTAACCCGGCGACTCGGTATGTATTGGGGAAATCAGCTTCAGAGAGGAGGCCAGTCCATGGGGAAAAAATCAAAAAAAACAAAAGACGGTCTTGATGACAAGGTAAAAGAGAAGAAGACCAAGAAGGCAAAAAAAACCAAACGTAGCGAACCACTGCTGGAGAGCAGGCCCAACCCGATCGATCCAAGCTTAAGGTACCAGATGATCGAAACAGCAGCCTATTATATCGCTGAAAAGCACGGCTTCGACCCGCGTAAATCGATTGAGGACTGGGCTCAGGCAGAGCAGGAGATCGATGCCAAGCTGAACGAAGAGGAACAGAACCGCTGAATTTGCCGATTGGTTAAGACTTGTCAGCACTCTTCTTGGACTTGGACTTACCCTTCTTCTTCGAAGAAGACTTGGACTCTTTTTTTCGTAGCCTTTTCAAATTCTCACAAAGTGCCGTCTCCAGCGCCTTGTAGACTTTCAATTGAGCGGCCTGATAACGGGTGTCCGGCTCTCCGACCAATTCAAGACGGGCGCCAAAATAGGCCAGATCCGCCTCCAGGGAGATCGGATTAAGATTGACCCTCAGTTTGTTGCTATCTTGGTCTGGCAATCTCTCAGTCTCTGCTCAGTTATCCACTTGAAAGGCTGATACTCTGTACGTTATTCGGCACCCTGAGCACCATACACCATTATCTTTATTAATATAGATCATTGGATCACGCTATTATCATCAGGTTTATTTATAACATTAAGCGTCTGTAAAATCCGAAACCCTATTAATTGGATCCAGCTTAACACAGACTTTTTGTTATCCTGCCAAGCCAGGAAATGGTGCTCCCTATTTTGACACAAGCTTGCTGAATTTTTCACAAAATCTGTTATCAAACAAATAGATTCAGTTAACAGAGGTCAATATAGACAATCATAGATGAAGTTTATTCAGTGCTGGCGATCGAATCCAATGGAGATCACCGATGGCAGTTTTTCAAAACCTGATGTGGTGATAGTGAATGACCAAGCCCCTGTTACTTCGACTCTAAAAAATCTAAATCCAGCCATCTTGGAGCAGTTTGGGCAGGTGGTAACACGCCCCGCCTGTGCTAACATTTACTGATAGCTGCCCAAAAATAAGTTATCTGCAACCAAATGGTTTCAATCACACAATGAGCAAAACTCTGGATGTCCTTAGATCCACCTCTGCCTTTTCCGGAGGCAATGCCTCTTTTGTCGAAGAACTCTACGAATCCTACCTGAAAGACCCGGAGAGCATTCCGCCCGATTGGCGGCATAAATTTGACGAGTTGCCTCAACAGGAGAAGCTCGACACAGCCCATGAACCGATCAGGCAGCGCTTTCTGCATTTGGTCAAAGAGAAGCGTTCAGCCACCGCCTCACCACAGGAGAACCTCTCCCCAGCCGCTGCCGAACAGCAGGCTTCAGTACTACGTTATATCAATGGTTATCGTATGCGTGGCCACCAGAATGCAGACCTTGATCCTCTGAAACTTCGAGATATGGTTTCTGTTGATGATCTCGACCTGGCCTATCACAAGCTGGACATCATCGATCAAAACACGATCTATAACACCGGCTCGCTGTTCGCTCCAGAACGCATGGCATTAAAGGATATCATCGAGCTGGTGAAGAAAAGCTACTGCGGCAGTATCGGCACAGAGTATGGCCATATCACTGATACCAAACAGAAACGCTGGATCCAGGAACGTATCGAACAGCGCCACCTGTTTCAGCAGTTCAGTGTCAAAGAGAAGCGTTGGCTGCTGACCCTGCTGACGGCGGCGGAAGGCATCGAAAAGTATCTGCATACCCGCTATGTCGGTCAGAAGCGTTTTTCGCTGGAAGGTGGGGAGACCCTGATACCGCTGCTTGACGAGTTAATACAACATGCCGGTAAGAATGACATCAATGAAGCGGTCATCGGTATGGCCCACCGGGGAAGAATCAATGTTCTGACCAACATTCTCGGTAAACCGCCACAAGAGATATTTGATGAGTTTGAAGGCCGGGTCACCGTGGATCCCCAGCGCCTGGCCGGCGATGTGAAATACCATATGGGATTCTCCACCGACATCGATACACCAGGGGGCATTGTCCATACTGTACTGGGATTCAACCCCTCCCACCTGGAGATCATCAATCCGGTGATTGAAGGATCGGTGCGTGCCCGACAACGGCGTCGGGGCGATCACGACGGATCAAGGGTTTTGCCGATACTGATTCACGGGGACTCAGCCTTTGCCGGTCAAGGGGTGGTGATGGAGACGCTCAATCTCTCCCAGACCCGCGGTTATTCAACCGGTGGCACGGTGCATATCATCACCAACAACCAGATCGGTTTTACCACCAGCAACCCCCTCGACACCCGATCAACCCTCTACTGCACAGACGTGGCAAAAATGGTCCAGGCGCCGATCTTCCATGTCAACGGGGATGATCCTGAGGCGGTCATGTACATCACTCGGCTGGCACTCGATTTTCGCATGCGCTTCCGTAAGGATGTGGTGATCGATATGATTTGCTACCGCCGGCTGGGACACAATGAGGCGGATGAACCTGCGGTTACCCAACCAGAGATGTACAGCAAGATCCGCAACCATCCAACCATCCGAACCCTGTATGCGGACAAGCTTGTGCAAGAGTCGGCAATCAGCCCTCAGGAAGCCCGGGACCTGGTCAACAATTACCGTGAATCACTTGAAGCCGGCATCGTTGAAGCCCGTCCGGTTACCTGCGCATTGCGCCACCCCTACGCGGTACGTTGGAACAACTTTCGTGGCATCGAGTGGGAACACCCTTGCGACACGGCCATCTCAATTGACGAATTCACCCAGTTGGCAGAGTCATTATTACATGTACCGGGCGGATTCGAGCTCCATCCCAGAGTGGAAAAAATCTGGACCGAACGACGTCGTATGGCGAGCGGAGACCAACTGATCGATTGGGGTTTCGCTGAGAATATGGCCTACGCATCGTTATTGGCGAAAGGTGTACCGATACGCCTGTCCGGTCAGGATTCAGGTCGAGGCACCTTTTTCCACCGTCATGCGGTACTGCATAATCAAACCAATGGTGAAGCGCTGATACCACTGCAGCATCTGAGTCAGGATCAGGCAGATTTCCTGGTCATCGATTCCCTGCTGTCGGAAGAGGCCGTCCTCGGTTACGAGTATGGTTATGCAACTGCCGATCCTAACTCACTAACCATCTGGGAAGCCCAGTTCGGAGACTTTGCCAATGGAGCTCAGGTGGTGATCGATCAGTTCATCACTTCGGGCGGTGAAAAATGGGGGCTGCTGTGCGGCCTCGTGATGCTGCTGCCTCATGGTTATGAGGGACAGGGTGCGGAACACTCCTCAGCCAGGCCAGAACGTTTTCTACGGCTCTGCGCCAATCATAACATTCAGGTCTGCTGCCCAACCAACGCCTCGCAGATCTTTCATCTGTTACGCCGGCAGCTCGTTCGCCCTTACCGTCACCCACTGGTGGTACTGACACCCAAAAGTCTGTTGCGCCATCGTCTGGCGACCTCATCCAAACAGTCGCTCCTCGAAGGTAGGTTTGAGAATGTCATCGATGAGATCGATGAGATCGACCCGAAGAAGGTGAATCGGGTTGTCCTCTGCACCGGCAAGGTCTATTACGAGCTGCTCGAGACCCGTCGTTCGAGAGGTCTTGAGGATGTTGCGATCATCCGGATCGAACAGCTCTATCCATTCCCGCAAAAGGAATTCGATAAAATCATCAAACAGTATAAAAATGCCGAGATGATTATCTGGTGTCAGGAAGAGCCGCAAAATCAGGGTGCCTGGGATCAGATCAAGCACCGTTTCTACGCGTTAACCAGTAAGAACAGACAACTCCACTACGTGGGGCGCTCCACAGCTGCAGCACCGGCAGTCGGCTATCGCTCCGTTCACATTGCCCAGCAAGAGACCTTGATCGACGAGGCACTCACCGGACGCATTAACCCCAGAATGAACTATAGGAATCAGGCATATCAACAATGAGCATTGAACTACGTGTTCCACAACTTCCCGAGTCTGTCTCCGACGCCACCATACTGAGCTGGCACAAGCAGCCCGGCGAATCGGTGACCCAGGATGAAACACTGGTCGACCTCGAAACCGACAAAGTGGTACTCGAAGTACCGGCGCCTCAGGACGGGGTACTGAAAGAGATCCGATTCAAAGTGGGTGAGACGGTCCAGGCTGAAGACGTATTGGCTTTGATGGAAGCAGGCAAAGCAGCCGCCAGCCCCGCAGCTGCCTCATCCATGCCTGTGGAGAGTGCAGCGGCTGCCGCTGATGAGGCACCGGTGTTATCACCTGCGGTAAGGCGTTTGGTGAAAGAAAGCGGCATCGATCCCGCTACCATCAAAGGCAGCGGTAAAAACGGCCGTATCGTAAAAGCCGATGTGGAAGCGGCGATTGCGGCCCAACCGACTCAGACTGCCGCCCAACCTGCGACTCCAACCGCCCAGGCAGCCTCTGAGGGACGCATCGAAGAGCGGGTTCCGATGACACGTCTGCGCAAGCGTGTGGCTGAACGTCTGGTGGAAGCTCAGCATACCGCAGCCATACTCACCACATTCAATGAAGTCAATCTGCAGGCGGTCTCCAATCTGCGGGTTACCTACCGGGAGAGTTTTGAGAAAAAACACGATGTGCGTCTCGGCTTCATGTCATTTTTCGTCAAGGCTGCAGTTGAAGCTCTGAAGCAGTTTCCCATCGTCAATGCCACCATGGATGGAGACGACATTCTCTATCATGGCTATTTCGATATCGGCATTGCGGTTTCCTCACCACGGGGGCTGGTGGTACCGATCCTGCGTGATGCGGATCAACTCAGCTTTGCCGCCATCGAACAACGCATCAGGGAGTATGGTGAAAAAGCCAAGCAGGGTACCCTGAGCTACGATGACCTCACCGGAGGCACCTTCTCCATCACCAATGGCGGTGTGTTCGGATCGATGCTCTCAACCCCGATTCTCAATCCGCCCCAGAGCGCCATACTCGGCATGCATTCAATTCAGCAGCGAGCGGTGGTTGAGAAAGGAGAGATCGTCATCCGACCGATGATGTATCTGGCCCTCTCCTATGATCATCGAATCATAGATGGGCGGGATGCGGTACAGTTTCTGGTGACCATAAAGCAACTGCTTGAAGATCCGAGTCGCTTGCTATTGGAGATTTAAACCGACAACAAACTCAATCGAAGCGGTTTTCGAATAGGCGCCAGGACCTGTTAACAGGTTCTGGCACTCACCGGGTTGATAAAATGACCATCAACCAGATGGTCGTTTACTCCAGGCACGCCTTACAGCGATCACCGGTCCATGAAATACTCACAGAACCCCATAGCACGAGTTACAGCAGGGTTGATGAACTCCCCCTATTTTGCTGATTTCATCCAACACTGCACAAGAATTAGGGACTGCTAACACTCATCCAATACGCCCTGTTGTGCCTGAAAAAAGTACCAATCAAGGCGCAAGGAGAGAGGTTTGATTGTTTCAAATGAGCGACAAGCAACGCCTAGCGGGGCTATCATTCGCTTATGTAGAATAACAACACCACACTCATTCTACCTTGCTGGAGACAATAACAGCCCCAGTAGGGCGAATTGGGTGAGTGTTAACAGGTCCTAGAAACAAAACTACAATATTTCTTACCGATAGTCGGTTAAGACAGGATAGACCATGACACAAATTCGCCAGGATGATTTCATCCAAAGCGTTGCAGACGCCATTCAGTTCATCTCTTACTACCACCCTGCCGATTTTCTCAAGGCTATGGGTGAAGCCTGGGAAAAGGAGCAGAGCCCGGCGGCCAAGGACGCCATGGCCCAGATACTGGTCAACTCCCGGATGTGCGCTGAAGGACGTCGGCCGGTCTGTCAGGATACCGGCATGGTGGTGGTGTTTCTGAAAATCGGCATGGATGTCAGCTGGGACAGCAGCATGAGTGTTACTGAGATGGTCAATGAAGGGGTGCGCCACGGCTACGCCCATCCTGACAACGTACTCAGATTTTCCATGGTCAATGACCCTCTCGGTGCACGCAAGAATACCGGTGACAACACGCCTGCCATTGTCCACACTGAATTGGTACGGGGCAATAAAGTGGAGATTAAGATCGCCGCCAAAGGGGGTGGTTCGGAAAACAAATCCCGCTTCAAAGTCCTTAATCCTTCCGGCTCCCTGGTGGACTGGGTGATTGAGGAGCTGCCGAAAATGGGTGCCGGATGGTGTCCCCCGGGCATGCTGGGTATTGGCGTCGGCGGCAGTGCCGAAAAAGCCATGCTGCTGGCCAAAGAGGCCCTGATGGAACCCATCGATATTCATGAGCTGGTTGCCCGAGGGCCGCAGAACCGTAAGGATGAACTGCGCCTGGAGCTGTTCGAGAAAGTCAACGCCCTGGGTATCGGGGCACAGGGGCTTGGCGGACTGACCACTGTTCTGGATGTAAAGATCAGTGATTTTCCAACCCATGCCGCATCGCTGCCGGTGGCAATGATTCCCAACTGCGCCGCAACCCGGCATGTGGAGTTTACCCTCGACGGCAGCGGTCCTGCCCAACTCACCCCACCCCAGGCCAATGACTGGCCAGCGGTTACCTGGGAGGCCTCACCCGAAGCACGACGGGTCAATCTGGATGAGGTCAGCAGAGAGGAGATCGCCAGCTGGAAGCCGGGTGAATTGATCCTGTTGAACGGCAAGCTGCTGACCGGACGCGATGCCGCCCACAAAAGGATTACCGAGCTGCTTGAAAAGGGGGAGGCGCTTCCAAACAATGTGGACTTCACCAATCGTTTTATCTACTACGTAGGGCCGGTGGATCCGGTGCGTGATGAGGTGGTCGGACCGGCCGGCCCAACCACAGCAACCCGCATGGACAAATTCAGTGAAACCATGCTTGGCCAGGCGGGACTGCTTGGTATGGTCGGCAAAGCTGAACGTGGCCCCACGGCGTTGGAAGCGATTAAAAAACATAAAGCGGTCTATTTGATGGCCGTCGGCGGTGCCGCCTATTTGGTTTCCAAAGCAATCCGCAGTTCAAAGGTGCTTGCCTTCGAAGACCTGGGCATGGAGGCGATCCGGGAGTTTGAAGTGGTGGATTTCCCGGTAACCGTTGCGGTCGACAGCCAAGGGATTTCCGTTCACCAGACAGGCCCTGCCGAGTGGCGGGACAGGATTGGGAAAATACCAGTTGTTACGGAGTAGTCATCATGAACTCATATAGAGCGTTCCGGATAAACTTTAAAAACTCAGAGCACTCTGCCGGTATCGAAGAACTATCACTGGATTCGCCGGAAAAAGGCGAGGTGTTGATCAGAGTACGCTACTCCAGCATCAACTATAAGGATGCCCTGGCAGGCACCGGCAAAGGCAAGATCCTCAGACACTTCCCGCTGACCGGCGGAATCGATGCCGCCGGTGAAGTGGCAGAGAGTAATGACCGGCGATTCAAAGAGGGGGATCAGGTCGTCGTCACCGGTTACGAAATGTCCGCCACTGCAGATGGTGGTTATGCCGAGTATCTCAGAGTACCGGCAGATTGGGTGATCCCTCTACCGGAAGGCCTCACCCTGGATCAATCGATGGCGTTGGGTACTGCAGGCTTCACGGCCGCTCTGGCACTGCACCGGATGGAGGTCAATGGCCAACAGCCTGACATGGGCCCTATTCTGATCACTGGTGCAACCGGCGGGGTTGGCAGTATTGCAGTGAATATCTTCGACGGTGAGGGCTTTGAAGTTCATGCGGTCACCGGCAAGCAGGAACAACAGGGTTATCTGGAACACCTGGGTGCCCAGGAGGTGCTGGGCCGGGACAAGATCCCCCCCGCCCATCACGCCCTTGAGCGGGCACACTGGGGCGGTGCCGTGGACAATGTCGGAGGCGCCATGCTCTCCAGCATAGCCTGCAAGATCAGACCCTGGGGTAATATTGCCTCGATCGGCCTGGCCGGCGGCCATCAACTGAATACCACGGTGATGCCCTTCATCCTCAGGGGTGTGAGTCTGCTGGGTATCGATTCCGCAGGCTGTCCATACCCGCTCCGCACTGAGATATGGCAGCGCCTGGCGACCGACCTGAAACCCAGACACCTGGATGATATCGTGCAACAGAAAATCAACCTGGAGCAGTTACCCGATACCTTCGAACGAATGCTCTCCGGCGAAATTTTCGGGCGCACACTGGTTGAGGTTTAAGCTTTTTCAGTTCTCCATTGACTGGGAATAAGCGCAAATTGGATCAGTGGATTCACTTATCTGCGGATCGCAACGCGTTGATTGCCCGAGTGTCATCATCCCGGTGCATGTCGGGGCCCGGGCATCGGACAGGCTGTCACCAGCTCAACCGGAACCGCTCAGGTAGCCCGTATGGTATGAATGGCGCGGCAACAATGATTCGTAGATGTCACCATAACATGCAACAAGCAGGTCTATTCTGATCAGAAAATATCAAGACACGTTCTGCCTATAACCGATGATATTTGGCCTAAAATGAGTAGTCTAAGCATAAAACAAGGAGGCAGGAATATGCGTTATACAATGAGCGCCATTCGAGGATTCATTGCCGGACTGTGTCTGATTCTGCTTACCGTATTGTCTGCACAAGCACAGGCCATGGATGCCGATCTGAACCTGGCCACACGCACACTCAAACAGGTTGAACAAGGGCTGGATCGCCTGCGTCCAGGGGATGTGCCAAGCTACAATCGACTCAGTGCCAAGCTCAATAAAGCCGCCAAGCATCTCGAGACCACCCAATCCAAATCCCTGCCCGAGTATACCAATGCCGTGAAACAGTGGGGCACGCTGCAAGCCAGCATGGTTGAAATTGCCAATGATTGGAATGCACAACGGCAACAGGCTGAGGCCGCTCAGACGCCACCTGCAGGTAAATCTCATCCTGCTAATAAATCACCACCTGCGAGCAAACCGCCAACCGTCAGAGCACAACCTGCCCCGGCGGTTGAGCCTGTCGATCTTGATCCCCTGATGACGAAATATCAACGCAACCATCTACCCAAGTTGCCAGATAGCGCCACAGCTGAACAGGCAAGAACTTGGGCCAGGCAGATGAAAGGACTGCAGACCACACAGTTGCAGAGTGACCTGGCAAGCATCGATTCGGCTCTCAAGTCAGGAGCGGCTTCGAAATCTGATGCTGATCGTGTCCGGCGCTGGGTGAGCGAACTCTTCCAGGGCAATATCAAGCAGACCATTTCACAACAGATTCAACGTAATGAGGGCACGATTGAATCCATGCTCTACATGGCGGACATGATCAACAGCGTCAAGCCGGGTGATAAGAATGGTGCCTATCGATTCGCCGGTGATGGGAAGTTGCAGAACAACAGGATGCGGCTTGACGATGCACTGCGTGCCGGATCTGTCCTGATTGTGTTTGATGAGCTGTTTGGTGGAGGCAGCCCGACACGTGCAGATAAACTCAAGCGTATCGAGTCAGCACGTACCAAGCTCGATGAGCTGGCACCCCTCGCGGCGGAGCAGGCGAGGTATTTTGCCCGCGCAGCCAAGAAACGCCCCCCAGTGACCAAAGAGTTTCTGGGGCCCATCGCACAAAAGTACTGGCTCAATGGATCGGTTACCGCTGAGAGTGAAAGCGATGGCAGTATCTGGATCGATGCCTATGATGTGGCGGATATCACCCATAACGGTAAGATCTGGATCGAAAGCAATGAACGTGGATCCATCGAGCCAAACGGTGATGTCTGGTTCGACGGCAACCAGGTCGGCAGCCTGGAATCGAATGGAGAGGTCTGGCGTTCCGGTGACCAGGTGGGGCTGATCGAGCAGAATGGCACGGTCTGGATCAATGGATCACCAGCGGGAGAGATCGTCCCCTTCCAGGGTGAGTGGAAGCGGGCGGCGATACTCTACTATTTTCGGGATTTCTTCCCGCGCTGATGGTGAGTGTCAAAAGTTAAAACCGATAGCCTTTCGGCACCACCACAATGCCTTTATCGGAGATGGAGAAGCGCTCGGCATCCTGACTCTTGTCAAAGCCGATGCGCTCACCCGGTGGAATGACAACCCCCTTGTCGACAATGCAGTTATCCAATTCCGCTCCATCACCAACCTCTACCCCTTCAAACAGGATCGAGTTGTGAATCACCGCTTCATCTCCGATGCGTACATTGGGAAACAGAATCGAGTGCTGCACGCTCCCACCAACAATCAATACCCCATTGGCAACGATCGAATTGATGAAAATCCCTTCGCTGCCGGAGATACCGGGTACCGTACGCGCTGGAGGGTATTGTGAATGGTGGGTTCTGATCGGCCACTCAGGCTGATAGAGATCCAGGGAAGGCTGAGGGTCGAGCAGTTGCATGTTCGCCTCATAGTAGCTGTCCAGGGTACCCACATCGCGCCAATAGCGGTCCCGGCTGACACGTCCCTCCTTGCCGCCGAAGCGATAGGCATAGATCCTACCCTCAGCAAACAGTTTCGGCAGAATATCGAAACCGAAATCGTGCCCAGAGTCCTGCTGCAGATGATCCTCCTCAAGGATCGAAATCAAACGGTCCAAGGAGAATACATAGATCCCCATTGAGACGAGTGCATTGCTATCACCCGGCTTATAGGGTTTAGGGTTTTCAGGCTTCTCTTCGAATGAGGTGACCCTGCCCCGCTCATCCACACCCATCACCCCGAACTGTCCCGCCTCGCTGAGCGGCACTTCCATACTCGCCAGGGTCACACCGGAACTGTGCTCTTCATGAAACGCCAACAGTGGCGCATAGTCCATACGGTAGATATGGTCGCCGGAGAGAATCAGCACCCGTTTAGCCCCGCTTCGTTTCAGCATATAGAGATTCTGATAGACCGCATCCGCCGTTCCGCCATACCAGCTTTCACCGGTTCTCATCTGCGGGGGTACCGCCGTGATGTACTCACTCAGTTCCGGATTGAACAGGGACCACCCATCCCTGAGATGCTTCTGTAAAGAGTGGGATTTATACTGGGTCAATACCAACACCCGTCTAAGACCTGAATGTAGACAGTTCACCAGGGGAAAATCGATGATCCGATATTGACCGCCGAATGGCACCGCCGGTTTGGTTCTCTCCAGGGTCAGTGGTTTCAGTCGGGAACCATGGCCTCCCGCAAGAATGACTGTCAATGTATTCTCAAGCATCAGATCGCTCCGTGTTGTTTTTCGCTATCGTTTAACACTAAAGCAAAAAACAGTCCTACTCTATAATCCATACAACCAAACCGCCCCAAGACCCGGTAGACCGGACGATCATAGTGATTGCGCTCAGCCGGCTGTGGCATCAGAGCCCGCCTGTGGCGATCCTAAAGTAAGATTTTGCGACACCGGACAAACCGGGTGCAACGTAAAATATTGCTGAATAATCTAATTGTTAGAGTCAAACAGAATGGGGCATTGCGATCAAATGGAGCAGACTGGCGCGCAACCTAACTGACGCATGTTGGTTGTGCGCACTATTTTGAATCAGATGAGTCAATTCATTCAGCCTACCGCACCAGGATGGCGCAGCATCTTTTAAGGCCTATAGGACTTCACACGGCAGCCTGCGCAAACAAACCCCCTTCAGACAACCCCAGAGTTGCCTGTTGACGGCACGGTCAGCCAACCTGAAATCCCGGATCATTCCCTCTAATGATGCCGGTAACCCGAATCCAGCCAACACTGAGGCAGAGGTTCACCGGATGGAAACTGCATCTGTGCTTTTATAAACTTCTCGGCGTCCTGCATCTCTTCACCGGCATGGAAACGTCCAACGATTTCGCTGTGGTTGGGGTTGAACAGGTCAGTCAGGCTAAGCACTTCAACCATTCTTTCACTGTTTTTCTGCATTAGAAACATTGACTACCTCCTCTCTCAAAGACGAGAAATATACGCCCTCTACTATAAGTATGGTGTAGTCGAATCGATTTTCAATGCATCTAACCCACGATTCGATCCTGGAATTTAACACCCGCAATTGCGCCCCAAGCACCGCAAAAACAGTGCAAACTACCCGCTTCAAAACCCAGCAATAGAGCTCGTCATCCCGTCAAAAACCGTTATAGGGAGCAGATTGATTTCAACAATCCTATTTGCGCTTATTCGCGTTCATTTGCGAACCTTTCAATCAGAAATCAAAGCTCCCGGGTGGACATGAATTTCACCTCTGGCCAGCGCTCTGTGGCCAGATCCAGATTAATCCGGGTGGGCGCCAGATAGACCAGCTGCTCATCCCCATCCAACGCCAGGTTGTCGTGGTTCTTCTGCTTGAACTGATCGAGCATCTTTTCATCGTCACATTCGATCCATCGGGTGGTGGCCACATTAACCGGCTCGACAATCGCTTCGACCTTGTACTCATGCTTGAGCCGCTCTACCGCCACATCGAACTGCAGCACGCCCACCGCGCCAAGGATCAGGTCGTTGTTTTTCAGCGGACGGAAAACCTGAGTCGCCCCCTCCTCACAGAGTTGCAACACGCCTTTCAGCAGGGCCTTCTGTTTGAGCGGATCCTTCAACACCACCCGACGAAAGAGTTCCGGTGCGAAGTAGGGAATACCTTCATATTTCAGCTCTTCGCCCTCGGTAAAGGTATCGCCGATCTGGATGGTCCCATGGTTATGCAGGCCGATGATATCGCCCGGCCAGGCCTCCTCCACATGGCGCCGCTCATCGGCCTGAAAGGTGATCGCATTACTGATCTGAACACTCTTGCCGAGTCGCACATGACGCATCTTCATACCTTTGCGGTAAGAACCTGAGCAGACCCGCAGAAAGGCAACCCTGTCACGGTGCTGAGGGTCCATATTGGCCTGGATCTTAAACACAAAGCCGCTGAATTTTTTCTCCATCGGTTCAACCAGGCGTTGTTGAGTATTGCGGGACAACGGGCCCGGCGCGTACTCGACAAAAGCCTCAAGCAGCTCTCTGACCCCGAAGTTGTTGATAGCAGAGCCAAAAAACACCGGCGTCAGCTCACCCTTGGCGTAGGCTTCCAGATCGAGCTCATGGCTTGCCCCGCGCACCAGCTCGATCTCTTCACGCAGTTCCTCAGCCTGGTTGCCGATCAGTTCATCCAGCTTGGGACTGTCGATACCCTGAATCACCTCACCAACCTGAATCTTGCCCCCATGGGTGGCACTGAACAGGTGAGTGGTATCCGTACGCAGGTCATAGACCCCCTTCAGACGCTTTCCCATCCCTATCGGCCAGGAGACCGGGGCGCATTTGATCTTCAGTACCTCTTCGATTTCATCGAGAATCTCCAGTGGATCGCGTCCCTCACGGTCGAGTTTGTTGACGAAGGTCAGAATCGGTGTGTCGCGCAGTCGGCAGACCTCCATCAGCTTGATGGTGCGTGCTTCCACGCCTTTCGCCACGTCGATCACCATCAGAGCGGAATCCACCGCAGTCAGGGTGCGATAGGTGTCCTCTGAGAAATCCTCATGACCTGGGGTATCGAGTAGATTGACAATCTCATCACCGAAGGGAAACTGCATCACCGATGAGGTGACCGAGATACCACGCTCTTTCTCCATCTCCATCCAGTCGGAGGTGGCATGGCGGGCAGCCTTGCGGCCTTTTACCGTACCGGCCATCTGAATGGCACCACCGAAAAGCAGCAGTTTTTCAGTTAGCGTGGTCTTACCAGCATCCGGATGCGAAATGATAGCAAACGTACGTCTCTTGTTGATTTCATTGGATAAATTGCTATCAGCCATTGCGATAAATTCCTAACTTTGCAGCTAATTTTCTAGCCGACCGGAGATTTCCCCTAAGGGGAGGGGCGAAAAACGGGCCATTCTACCGAATAATCGATGTGCGATAAATTACTGCTTTAGAATGCTCTCGGGATCAGAGGAAGTGTGCTTTTGCAGTACTTCTCTGAGTGCCCTCTCCACTCTCGATGTGGCATTTACCAGTTCCTGATAGCGGTCTTTTCCGAATTGATCAAACTCCTTTTTAGAGTCGTCATTGGTTTTTTTGGCGATTGAGAAGACTTCATTCGCACCAATGTTTGCAGAAGCCCCCTTGATTGCGTGAGACTCATCGTGATAGCGATCATAATCGTTATCGTCAATCGCTTGTTGTATGTGTTTCAGTGAAGTGTTCAGGTCACCTAGATAACTGTGGATGAATCCTTCAAACACACCCTCTTTTGATCCAAGGCGTTTTAACTTTTCAACTACCTGACTGTTCAATATTCCGTCATCTGATTCATCGAAATAGCGACTATCGCTGTTACCAGTCGAAGTGAAGAACTTGTCAGCAACCTTATCGGCCTCGGCTCCGGTGTACTGGTAAATCACTTTCAGCAGTTCACTTTCGTCAATAGGCTTCTTCATATACGCTGCAGCACCGGCACGCTCACACTCTTTACGGGCATTTGCAGTCACGTTGGCAGTCAGCACAATGAATGGGATCTTATTGAACAAACCGTAAATGGTGTTGTATTCTCTGATCACATCCAACCCGCCGACATTCGGCATCTGCATGTCTACGATAGCCAGATCAAAGTCGTGGTGTTCGAACAAATCGAGCGCTTCATCCCCATCCCCGGCGGAAATCACATTCATTTGGTGAGCTTTCAGCATCTCCTCCAGTATCATTCTGTTGACACGGGAATCTTCGGCTATCAGCACATTGAGTTTTTTGAAGTGCTCCTTTTTGGCTTCGCTGATATCTATGATGCCTGACGGAAACTCCACTTTCCTGTTGACCGCATGAAGTGCATTGAAGAGCTGTCTTGGTGTAGTGAGATCCGTTACGATCGACGTGACCACATCCTCATAGTTAGACCTCTGCTCCTGAAGATCGACCAGCACGATATCCACATCCTGCGATACGCCAAACCTGACATATTTCAGAAATTCCCCAAGCTCACCTTCGACCGATAAGCCATCCACAAGCAGAATTGGCAATCCACTGCTATCACCCTCATTCTCAACCAGTAGCGGACAGATGTTGTGCAAGTCCGATGTGGACAACACATTCATACCCCAACGTGATGTGAAATATTCGATTCGCTTTGTCAGAGATTTGTTTTCCGTATAGATCAAACACTTTATGTCGGAGAACTCCTGATTGACCGGAGTATCCACGACAGGCAGCGGAATATCGAAATAGAAACGGCTACCTTTACCAAAATCACTTTGCACATGAATCTGCCCACTCATCAGCTCAACCAGCTCTTTGGAAATCGTCGTGCCAAGACCGGAGCCACCGTACTGGCGGGTGATGGAATCATCGACCTGATTGAACCGATCAAACACATGAGGCAATGCCTTACTGGGTATGCCAATTCCTGTATCGATGATCTCAAACCTCAGGATAGCTTCCTTTTGATCCACAGAGAGCGCGTTGACTTTGATCTCCACATAGCCATGCTTTGTAAACTTGATCGCATTGCCACAAAGATTGATCAATATCTGTTTCAGCCGGTTGGCATCACCAATCAGATTGACCGGCACATCGGTTGAGATAAATACATGAAAACCGAGCCCCTTGTCCTTGGCCACCGGCATCAAGGTATCACTGACAGTGTGAATCGCTTCATATACGTCGAAGGGTGCTTTGTTTACATGAAGAATTCCCGACTCTATTCTGGAGAAATTGAGGATATCATCGATCAGTTGTAACAGATGGTTGGCGGATTGATTGATCGTCATGACTGACGCACTGGCACTTTTCGGGAGTTTCTCTTTTTGCAGTAAATTTGAGATCCCGATGATGCCTGACAGCGGGGTTCTCATCTCATGACTCATGTTCGCAAGAAAGCGTCCTTTAGCCTCATCAGCCTGTTCCGCTTTTGCCTTTGCGTCCGACAACTGCATTAACAGGCGGGATACGAAGCCTGAAATAATGATATTCGTAACAATCATCCCGTATCCGATAATGGGATGTTGCAACCAGAATTCACTCGTATTGATCAGTATGAACAGCCCCAAAACGGAGAACAGCATTCCCAGGTAGAGGTACTTCATACCGTATCGGGCACCATACCCTACGGTGATCCAGAGTATGACTGTGAATAGCGGCGCACCGGCTTCCCCCGCCCGGAACATGGCCAAACAGGTTGCACCATGATCACCCAGCATGGTGATCGATTTCCTCATTTTCGATTCTTCTTTATAGAAAACAAATGAGAATACGACGCCCACCGAGAACAACAGGTAGATGGCCGCCAGATAGAAAGCCGTATTGAACAACCCAGGTTCAGCGTAGATAAATTTGTGGATCAGGAAGTAGACAACCACGCAGAAGGTGAAGAGCACTCGAATGAGTGCCTGCTCATACTCAAGAAGCGCTTCCTCGGATAAACCTTTGCAGATGAAATCAGGTTTAGGGAGTGAAAATACCTGCTTTCTTGTTATGCCAGCCATATATTATCACTCAAAATCCACATGATTGTTTGACGAACCAGAGTTCCTGAAGTCATTACACAATTTTCCCTAAAAAAAAATCCACTCATAAGCTAACGCACGTCAAAATATCTGAACACCCGCATTGATAACCTCCACCACTGGTTTACGATTAAGTAACAACCTGGGATGAATCACATTCAAAAATCACTATTTACTAAGTTAAGTGTCGTGAAATCCTTGTGTTATTGTTAGTTGCCCACAAGAGTATGGCAGTTATTTCAGTGGACTCACAAGTAAGGAGAATATCATCATGCTTGCACCTACTCAGACAATCGAAATAATTGAACACGGCTATAAAACGCTGAACATTAGCTATCAGGAAGATATTAAAGCTCAACTTTTTGCTATGGATCCAGGCGAAATACCTTGTTTTTCTCAACAACTTCTTAGGGATATCGACTCCTTTCAAAAAAGATTAACCAACCAATTTAGTATGAATAATCGAGCTCATCAGCCAGTAGACTACCTGATCTTTACATCGGATGTACCCGACGTATTCAATCTGGGTGGTGATCTTGCTTTTTTTGTCGACTGTATTAAAAACAACGATCGGGAGACTCTAGCGCAATACGCCCGTCTGAGTATCGATGTACTTTACAGTAACTACAGCAACTTGGGCATGAACAATGTCACTACAATCTCACTGGTGAACGGGACGGCATTGGGTGCCGGTTTCGAGGCTGCGCTCTCCAGTGATTACATCATAGCCGTGGAAGGGAGCGAGTTTAAATTCCCGGAAGTGGTATTCAACATGTTTCCCGGCATGGGAGCCTATTCATTCCTTTCTCGACGGATCGCTCCTGCAGAGGTTGAAAAGATGATCGTCAATGCGGAAGGCTATACCGCAGAGAAGCTCTACGAGATGGGCATCGTCGATATGATTGCCGAAAAGGATAGGCTTGATGAAGCGTTACGACAGTTTATTCGGCGCCTTAAGAGATCGAACATCACCCGTAAAGCGGTTTTGAATATGCGTAATCGGGTTATGCCGCTGGATAAGCAGGAGCTTAACGATATTGCCGATCACTGGGTGGATGCCGCGTTCTCTCTCTCCGATCGGGACATCAATGCCATGTCCAGACTGGTCAGAGCTCAGACCAGGATGATGGCCAGTCAACAACCCTCCGTAAAGGAGAGCCTGTCTGCCTGAGCCACGGTAATCCAACTAGCGCGGGTATCTGCACAATTCAGGGTGCTGAATTGTAAGGACTAACGGTTTATCGTCTTTCGGGGTCCGGTCAGCCGTTGCGATTCGCGGTAAAGCACGCTTCGTAACAACTGACAGATCAAATAAAACATTGTTCACTTAAATAACCGACGAGCAGTTCATTTTTAGGGCCAACACAACAATACAGCTGACTTCCCGCCTCTGGTTGTTGCTTTACGCCAACGCAAACACCTCAGCATCACTCTGTATCGGGTGATCGAGATAACGTGTTGCTTATGCATGCCAGTGAACTATAAATTAAGCATCGTTTGAATAGTGGAGCCGTTTATCCATGATTCTAAGGAATAAACCGCCTAAATTGATGCTGAATTTCAAAAATTGTACAACCGTTTTCATACCGAGCCCCAAACAGTAGATATAATTTAATTGGGTAAATAGATTTAATAAGGTGCTATGGACCTCTCAATCGGCAGAATATCGATGCTTGGCAGCCAATCCCAGCTAACGGGAAGGGTGTCGGTCGAGAGTCGGGAACAGCCCCATATCATGGGATCTGGAGAGACTACTGCCCCGGCGGAAAGCAAACAGAATGAAAGCCAAAGACCGGTCAGGGAGACCAATCAGAGCAGCGAACTGACCCAGGAAGAGCAGGCTCAGGTCAGAGAGCTGCAACAGCGTGACCGGCAGGTGAGGGCTCATGAAGCGGCACATCGCGCCGCAGCCGCCGGCATGGTATCCGGGGGCAGCTTCACCTATCAGACCGGTCCGGATGGCCGAAGTTATGCCGTCGGTGGCGAAGTGTCGATCAGCGCCTCCTACTCCGGCACCCCAGAAGAGCGACTACGCCAGTCAGAGACCCTGCGGCGTGCCGCTTTGGCGCCGGCAGACCCCTCCCCTCAGGACAGAATGGTCGCTGCACAGGCTGCGGCCATGGCATCTCAGGCGCGGGCTGAAATCGGTGCTGCCCGACGGCAGGAGTTGGCACAACAGAATCAATCCAATGGTACGGCAGAAGAGCGGGATCAGGGGCGGCTGATTGAGGCTCCATTCAACAGCCGGGCAATTGCTGCATTCAACGGTGTCTCAAGCAGTGCAACGCTCCACAGCACGCCCTCCACCATCGACGAAATCATTTAGCGCTGAATCTTTCGAGGGAGAGTAGCAGTGCATCCTCCCGGTCGTCGTTGTGATTAGGGTAGTAAGCTTTGCGCATACCGACTTCGACGAAGCCGGTCTTTTCATACAATCGCAGTGCCACCTGATTACTCACTCGAACCTCAAGAAACACGGTCTCTGCGCCATGCTGCTCCGCTACTTTGATCAACCGCCGCAGCAGCTTTTCACCCAGCCCGCGCCTCTGCCACTCCGGTGAAATGCAGATATTCAGAATATGGGCCTCATCGATCACAACTGACATCACGCCATAGCCGATTACCTGATCGTCCATGGTGAGCACCCAGCATGAGTATCCCACCCTGAGGCAGTCGTGGAAGATCCCCTCGGTCCAGGGAAAAGGGTAGACCTCAATCTCTAGTGCGAAGACCTGTGCCAGATCCTCCTCCCGCATTGGACGTATAGCCAACAGAGGATCGGTGACCAGAGCGCTCATGGTCAGGATTGACCCTGGGCCTTACCGACAGGCCCAAGCACCGAGAGAGCCAGTTGCAGATCCTGCCAGGCCTTGCCCTTCTGTTCGGGTGAGCGCAGCAGATAGGCTGGATGATAGGTGACCACCAGAGGGATACCGGTCTCGCCAAAGGTATGCACACGCCCCCTTAACTTACCCACCGCAATATCCGTTTTGAGAAGATTCTGGGCAGAGATTCGACCAACCGAGAGAATCAGTTTTGGCTGAATCAACCCGATCTGTCGCAGCAGGAAGTCCTGACAGGCCAGCGCCTCTTCTGCCGCGGGGTCCCGGTTGTCAGGTGGCCGGCATTTGACAATATTGGCAATAAAAACCGCCTCCCGTTTGAATCCCATGGCCAGCAGCATGGCATTCAGCAGTTGTCCCGCACGGCCGACAAAGGGCTCCCCTTGACGATCCTCATCCGCGCCGGGCGCCTCACCGATTACCAGCAGTTCGGCCTGCTGATTGCCAACGCCAAACACAGTCTGGCTGCAACCGGCGCGTAAGCCACATTGCCGACACGTTGTTACCTGTTCCCGGAGCGTCAGCCAGTCGGACTGATCCACTGCCGCTGGCACAGGATCAGACGATCCAGTCGGATCACTAGCCACAGCAGGCTGCGCCGCCACGCCAACTTCTACTTCAGCTTCCACAGCGGGTTGATGTATCGCTTCATGAGAATCGGTCTGACGCAGTCGCCACTGGGTTACACCCATCATCCGTAGGTAGTCTTGGCGTCTCAGCTCATCCATCGCTCAGGTCTGTATCTGGCTGGTTGCCGTTACACATCACCAGTCTGCGGGTGGGCTTTGGTGATCGGTATCATGATCTTGTTCACCGCATTGATATAGGCCTTGGCCGAAGCGATCACGATATCGGTATCCGCACCCTGACCATTGGCGATACGTCCATCCATCTCCAGCCGGACCGTTACTTCACCCTGGGCGTCCGTGCCGCTGGTGATATTATTCACCGAGTAGAGTTGCAGCTCGGTGCCACTGCTGACGATACTTTCAATCGCTTTGAAGGTGGCGTCCACCGGCCCACCACCGACCGCAGTACCTGGCTCTTCCGCCCCATCCAGACTCAGAGTGACATCCGCCTTGGGGATTTCTCCGGTTTCGGAACAGACCTTCAGAGAGACCAGTTTGATCCGCTCGTTGAAGGACTCGGTCTTGGTGTCGGTCATCAGTGCCTGCAGATCCTCATCGAAGATCTCATGTTTCTTATCGGCCAGATCCTTGAAGCGGGAGAAGGCCGCATTGACCTCTTCCTCAGATTCGAAGCTGATCCCCAGACTCTCCAGACGGGTGCGAAATGCATTTCGTCCTGAATGCTTGCCCAGCACCATGCGATTCTGGCTCCAGCCCACATCTTCGGCAAGCATGATTTCGTAGGTTTCACGGGATTTCAGCACCCCGTCCTGATGAATGCCGGATTCATGGGCAAAGGCATTGGCGCCAACGATGGCCTTGTTCGGCTGAACCGGAAAGCCGGTGATATTCGAGACCAGTTTGGAGCAGCTGAGGATCTGAGTGGTATCCAGCCGGGTTTCACAGGAGAAGACATCCTGACGGGTCTTCACCGCCATCACGATCTCTTCCAGTGAGGCATTGCCGGCCCGTTCGCCGAGACCATTGATGGTACATTCAACCTGGCGTGCGCCATTGCTGACAGCCGAGAGGGAGTTGGCTACCGCCAGTCCTAGGTCATTGTGGCAGTGCACGGAGAAGACGGCCTTATCGGAATTGGGTATGCGCTGCCGCATTTGCCGGATCATTTCACCAAATTGATGGGGCATGGCGTAGCCCACCGTATCCGGCACATTCAGTGTACGCGCCCCCGCATCGATGACCGCCTCGAAGATGCGACAGAGGAAATCGATCTCGGAACGTCCCGCATCTTCGGCTGAGAACTCCACGTTATCGGTATATTTACGGGCCCGTTTGACCGCAAATACCGCCTGCTCTACCACCTGATCCGGATTCATCCGCAGTTTATGCTGCATGTGAATCGGCGAGGTGGCGATGAAAGTATGGATACGTGAGGAGTTGGCATGTTTGAGAGCTTCGCCTGCGCGGTCAATATCCTTATCCAAGGCGCGGGCCAAGCCGCAGATGGTGGAATCTTTGACCACATTGGCTACCGCTGAAACCGCCTCGAAATCACCCGGACTGGCAATCGGGAAGCCCGCTTCGATGACATCCACCTGCAGCTTTTCCAAAGCCTTGCCGATACGGACCTTCTCATCCTTGGTCATGGATGCACCGGGACTCTGTTCACCATCCCGTAACGTGGTATCGAAAATGATCAATTGATCGGCTTGACTCATGCTTCTCTCCGGCAAGCCAGGGGGACCTACTGCCAGGCAGGTCTCAAACCCGGTAGCTTGCTCACAAAATAGTTAACTCAGGGCTTGTTAACACCAGTCCGGCTGGCCCCAGCAAATCCTAGAAAAATCTGTTTTAAGAATAGTATGTTATCCGATCCTGGTCATGCCAGGAACAGAGAATGCAATCGGGCGGCTGAACGCGGCTCGTTATTGACCCGGCGAATATAACCCAGCACCAGGGGATTGCACAGCAGAATCAATCTCTGTTCTGCTCAGCTTCACTATCCTGGTCGGTGGCAACTCGATCCTCCCGGTGTTTACGCAGCTGGGTGAGGGTCAGTACCGGTCCGGAGATGGCATAAACCAGAAACAGGGCAAACAGTACAGTGGGGGGATGGGTCTGGATAATCGCCAATACCACCATCACCACGACCAGCACAATGAAAGGCACCTTGCCGCTGAAGTCGATCTCCTTGAAGCTGTGATAGCGGAAATTACTGACCATCAGCAATCCCACCAGAGTGGTGAGCACAGCAGCCACCCAATCCAGGCTCTGGCCGGAGACCTCATAGTCCACACCGAGCCATACCCCAGCGGCCATAATTGCGGCAGCAGACGGGCTGGGCAGTCCCTGAAAATACTTTTTATCGGCGATGCCGATCTGGGTATTGAATCTGGCCAGACGCAGGGCACTGCTGGCGGTATAGATAAAGGCCGCCAGCCAACCCAGTTTACCCAGATCACTGAGCGCCCAGATATAGACCACCAGAGCGGGCGCCAAACCGAATGAGACCATATCCGAAAGACTGTCATACTCGGCACCAAAAGCGGATTGGGTTTTGGTCAGTCGGGCCACCCGACCATCCAGACCATCCATCAGCATGGCGACAAAGATCGCCACCGAAGCCACTTCGAACTTGCCGTTGACGGCGGCCAGAATCGCATAGAAACCGGCAAACAGTGCGGCCGTAGTAAACAGATTGGGCAGCAGATAGATACCTCTGCTGCGTTTCTTAGGCTTAGCCTCTTCAGTCTCCATTACATCGATCGCCTTTACGTTATATTTGGCAGAACCAGGGCTCTCTCAACACCTGCAATATCGTGCAGTTACCGCGCACCAAAGCCGCATTTCAGGGTACCGTAACTATTAAACTGGCGAACAGGTTAACAGTCGAGCGACTTAGTATATTACTTTCAGCGGGAGTATGCCTACCTTTGTATAATCAATATGTTAGGAATCTGAAGCCGGTGAGACAGATAAGCGAAGCGGGTTATCCGGCCAGCCATCATGCATGGATCCCGACACCCGCCTGGATGAGGCAACATGGCTTGATCAGCAGCAACCCGGACGAATCAAATAACCAATTCCAGCAAACCGGTACAGTGCCTACGGTTCTTTAAGTTGCCCAATAGGATTCCTCCCTGAAAACAGTAGCGAGCCGACAACTACAAAGCTCCTGAGGCTTTGACATCCAGATAGGCATTCACCAGATTGATCGGCAGCTGCTGAGGGCGACTGTCGATCACCAGGCCACCCCGGTACTGCAGTCGCTCATGGCTCTCTCTGCGCTCGCCAAGATAGTCGACCACCGCCTGAAAGCGTAGCGCTCCCGATCGATCCGTGACCGGTCTGTCCAGCACCTGATCCAGGCTTGCCTCATGCAGATCAGCAATCACCACCAAGTGCCGTTTCGCCAGAATCGAAACCGCCTTCTGCAATTCGCTCTGGTCTTCGGTACGACTGTTGGTGAGTATCACCAGAAGCGCCCTGCGGTTTTGCAGTGACATCAATTGGCGGGCCGCCGAGAGATAGTCGGCAGCCTCCAGGGTAGGCTCTATATCGTAACTGCGATCGAGTATCCGTCGCACCAGATCGCCACCTTTAATCGGCGGCTGCCAACGGTCGATGCCGCCGAAACTGAGGAAACCGACCCCATCACCCTGACGCTCAGCCACATAACTCAACAACAACATTGCATTCAGTACATGATCGAGGTGGGCTCCCTGTTCATCCCGGTGACGCATATGGCGTCCGCAATCGAGCAGAAACACCAGCTGTTGATCCCGTTCATCCTGATACTCTTTGGAGATCAACCGGCGATAACGGGAACTGGCTTTCCAATCGATCTGGCGTAACGCATCACCCAGCCGATACTCTCTGAGCTGATGGAAATCACTGCCCTCTCCCCGGCGCTGACGCCGTCTGACCCCCATCTGGCTGAGATGATTGTCCGTCGCCAACAGCGCAAAATGGGCAATCTCTCGAAAATTGGGATAGACCCTTACCTTGGTCTGGTGATCGATAAACCGTTTCAACCGCCACAACTTCAAACTTGAATGGATCACCAGATCAACACCGGCAAACTGTTTATCGCCGCGACTTCTTGGCAGGATCTGATAATTGATGGTCAATTGGCGTTGCGCCGGCAATTCAAGGGTGAGCGGCTGATCCCTGACATCACAATCCGCTGGGTGGTGATCATGTACGGTAACCTTCAGGTTGCGTGAGAAACGACTCTCCAGTTTCAGTTGAACCCGGGTCCAGACACCGACCGGTATCGTCGTATGCAACAGACGCTCCACCCCCGGGCGTGGAATTTGTCGCACCCACCACAGATCAATCGCAGCCAGAAACAGCAGTAAAACCGCACCTGCACCCCAGACATAAGCCCAATCGGGATACCAGACTGCCAGCAGCGCCGGCAGAACCAGCAGCCCCAAGGCAAAGATCAAACGACGTGTGGGTGTCACTTTCTCGGTGCCGGCAGGTTGTCCAGAAGATCCTTCAAGACATCTTCCGGTCGGTAGCCCTCTATTTCCAGATCGGTCGTCAGGCGAACCCGATGGCGCAATACCGGCAGCGCCGCACGCTTGATGTCGTCGGGCGTGACAAAATCCCGCTCGCCGAGAAAGGCCTCCGCCCTGGCGGCCCGCAGCAGGGAGATCGTACCCCGCGGCCCTGGCCCCGCTTCAATACCGTTCCAATCCCTCGCTGCCCTGATCAGCCTCACCGCATAGTTGATGATCTCATCATCCACTTTCAGGCTGGCCACATGGTTCTGTATCTGCGGTATCTCTTCGGCACTCATCAAAGGCCGTATCGTCGAGGTATCGAGCTGGTCTCCGACCCGACCATCGGTGATCTGTTTGACCATCTGTTGCTCATCGTCCTCTGCCGGGTAGTCGATAAACACCTTCAGCAGGAAACGATCCAACTGAGCCTGAGGCAGGGGGTAGGTCCCCTCCTGCTCAATCGGATTCTGGGTGGCCAGCACAAGAAATGGAGCGGTTAAAGGAAAGGTCCTGCCTTCGATGGTCACCTGCTGCTCCTGCATCGCTTCAAGCAGGGCTGACTGGGTTTTTGCCGGTGAGCGATTGATCTCGTCCGCCAACAGCAGGTTACAGAACACCGGCCCCTTGCGAACCCGGAAATTCTCACTCTTCATATCGAACATGATATGCCCTGAGATATCGCTGGGCATCAGATCTGGGGTAAATTGAATACGGCTGAACTCACCCTGTATTGCCGCCGAGAGGCTTCTCACCAACAGGGTCTTACCCAATCCCGGAACCCCCTCCACCAATACATGACCGGCAGCGAACAGGGCCAACACCACTTCATGGACCACCTGTTGCTGTCCAATCACCGCACGGGCTATCTCACTCTCCAGCTGCCTGGCCCGGTCAAGCCTGTCCTGAGGGGAGGAGGTTTTGTCATGCATGTCTATTTCACTTTCCTGTCTGGGTGTAACGCAGCGAGTAATCGCTGCAGATTGATACTGTTTTTGATCATTTGCACGGTGTCCGGTTTTTCAGGATAGAGGGCCTTGAAAATTACCGTTGCACTCAAACCGGTCCGTTTGGCCAGCCAATCACAACGCGCCTCCTGATCGAGCTGTAGCAGGAGTGGATGTGCGCTCAGCCAGCGCTTTTCAACCTGATGCCGGGCCCCTTCCAGCAATCCGGCCTTGAGATCGTTACGCCAGGCAAATTCAGCACTGGCCTGCAGATGTTCCAACAGATCCCGCCGGTCTGATGTTTTACTCGCCAAGATCGCTCCACTGCGCCGGCTCATCCACCACACCGAAAACAATCCCAGAAGCACCAGGGTCACCACCAGGTGAGGCGCCCAGCGCCAGACCAAACTGAGCAGTGACGGCATCTGCGCACTGTGCAGTAGCCAGACAGGATCACCAACCGGTGCCAGATGGGCCAGCAGACGGGCATGCTCAAATTTACCAATCCGGCTGTTGGTGAAGATACCGCTGTCACTGATCAGAGTGATAAACCCAGCCCCCCAGGGAAACACCAGATAACGAGGATCCTCAACCAGCGGTCTGACGGCTTCGGAGCTTTCGTCCAGTACAAACCGATCTGGCATGTCAACATCGACCAGCAGCCCTTCAACCTGGGCCGAGAGATCGAGCGCAAGCACCTCATCCCCCTCCTCTCTCTCATCCGCATCGACCAGGGAGACACCCAGTTTAGCCAGCAAGCTATGCTTGCCAGCCACCGCCAACTGGGCACTAGGTGCAGCCAGCAGATGGCCACCCTGCTCTATCCATGCGAGGAGGTCGGTCACGGCACTCTCGGTCAATGGAGGCCCCAGATCACGCACCAGCAACAATCCCCGATCTTCAGGTGGCTGGATCAGATACTCTCTTCCCGTTCTACTCTCAACCGACAGACCAAGGCGGCTCAGAAACATTTCGGCAGCCAACATGGGATTGCGCCTGGCTTCGAGGCTCATGGTACTCCTTACCACCTTTTCGCGACGCTCAAAATTTTTCTCAAACCAGAGCCAGCCGAGAGTACCGAGCATAACCAACAGTGCAAGCAGTAGCAGGGCAGTCTTCATATTATCCCGCATCGCGACCACCAAAATGTTCAATCCATGCATGGCAAAGATCAACCAATTGATTCTTCTGTGGCTGATGCTGTGCATAGGCTAGCTTCTGCCAAATAGCGGTCAACTCACTCAAATAGTCAAACAGACCGGGGATCTGCAGAGTACGACTCCTGTCGAGACACTGCCCCTCCGTATCACCCGCTTTGATCGGCAACGCATAGTAATGCACCAAACGGGAAAGGGTGGCTCTGTAGAGCAGTGCCACACCCTCTCTGCAGCGTCCCTGGTCAATCATCTCAAGTGCTTTGACTGAAGGATTGTCAGGCATGGTTTCAGGCCGCAGATCCAGACCGGCCACAATGGTCGGCGTCGCCCGTCTGTCACGCAGCTCAACAACCGAGCCGCCAAGTGTCGATCTGTTATTAAAATACCAGTGGAGCAGATAGAAGAGCAGAGCCATCACCACAATCCAGAGTAGTAACTCGCCCAAAAAGGCGATCGACTCGGCTATCGATGCCAACCAGCGAAAAAATGCGCTATCGGGCTCCTCTGACTGGCTCTCTTCCTCGCCCACGTATTCCCAATAGCTCACCGTTTTCTCTTCGCCGAAGGCATCCTCAGACAACACCTCCTGAATCAGACTCTTGGCTTCCTGATGACTCATCTCCACGGCCTGTGCCGTTTCAGGCAGAGAGACACCGATGAACATAAGTGCAATACAGGCCAGCAGTATATTGCGCATTGTTACAGGTCGAGTTTCGTGTCGCTGCGCCATCCTGCGCAATCCCAGCTCCAGATCCCAGGCCTCCAGTTGGCTGCGTCGCGTCAGGTAGAGTGCAAATCCGGCCGCCACATAGAATGGTGCGATCAGCGACATGGCCGCCAAGGCGGTGAGATGGTGCAACCACTCACTGACAGGATCGGGATCAAACAGATAGCTTTGCCAATCGGTCCACAACAGATCTTCCGGTATCAGGGCCAGGATCAATCCCAACAACCCAAACTGCAGAATCACTTCGAAATGGATCCCGACCACGGTCAGCCAGGAGGCGGCGCCACTGTTTTTGGCGAGTACGTTGATCCGCTTCTTTCGTCGTTCACCCCGCAACCCTTCCAGCACAACCACCGGCATGAAAAAGGAACGGGCCGGCGTGAATCGGCGCCAGCTGAGCATGGCAATCAACTGGGGCAGTACGATTCTTCTCCAATCACTGAACACCCCCCGCAAGCTGATCGTCTCCGAAAACACACGGCGGCTCATCCAGTAAAGCAGAGGTGGCTCATAGACCGGCTTCAGCCACCATAGAATCAAACCCGCCAGCCACAAGGGCAGCGGCAGGACAACCAGCAGCAACATCACCGGCAATGCACTGCACAGCCAGATCAGCCACAGTTTGATGAACCACTGTCTGGCCATGGTGAAACCCAGGTCGATACCTTCCCAGCTCTCCCGCGGGCGCAGCTTGATAGCGATTCTATCCAGATCCATCGTTACGCCCCATAAACACCAGATAGAGAACAACCACCGCCCAGAGTATCGCTGCGACACTGTATTTTGTCGCAACAGCCACAGAACTGGATGACCAGAAAGCCTCGATAAAGGCGGCAAAAAGCAGCATCAAAGCCGCCCCCATCACCAGTGGCAGCGCCTCCAGCGCCCGCATTTTCAGCGCCTGAAGACGTGTCTGTTGGCGCGGCGCCAACAGGGCGTGCCCCAGCATTAGCCCGGCTGCACCGCAGATCACAATCGCAGTCAACTCAAAAGAGCCGTGACCGGAAACAAAGGGCCAGAAGGTATCGTGATAGCCCAGGCGGCTTAAATGGCCAGCCACCCCACCAATGACCAGACCGTTAAACAGAAGAAAAAACAGAGAGCCGATACCGAACACAATCCCGGAAGCAAAAGTACGGAAGCCGATACCGATATTGTTCATGATATAGAAACCGAACATCATGAAATCCGTATCCGAGCTGCGCTCGGTTGACCGACCGGGTCGATCATTCGCCGGGTCATAGTTTTGCTCCATCTCTGCGACGGTGGCCTCGTTCATCACGCTATAGATCAGGTCGTCATTGAGAAAACAGGCCGTTCCCATAATCAAACCAGGCAACAGGAAGGCCAGTAGGGAGATTAGAAAATAGGTTTTCTGTCGTCTTAATTCCCGGGGGAATCCGCTCAAGATAAATTGCAGGATTCGCCACCCCCACTCCCCCTTGAAGCGGTAGAGCAGCGGATGCCCACGCAACACCAGCGTGTGCAGCTGATCCACCAGAGCCGGACTGAAACCTCGACTGCGGGTCAGTGCATAGTGGCTGCAAAGCTTGCGATAGAGGAGTGGAAACTGAAGATGCTGCTGTTTGCTCAGCTGTCGATGTTGGCGCTTGCGTTGCAGATCTTCGATCAGGGATTCGATCTCATTCCACAAGGGCTGATTTTCGAGTTCGAACTGCTGTTGCTTCATCAGCGTCCCTTGAGAATCCAGTTGGCATAACCATACAGGGCCTGCTCAGCCGCCACACCCTGCAGACCGGTCTGCGCGGTAAGCAACTCTGCCAACTCTTGCCGGCGCTCTTCAGAGAGAGTCTCTCGTCGCTCGGCAAAATTCAGTATCACAAGTTGCTCCTCCTCAGAGAGATCCATCGGCGGTTTGAGGGCTGTGTAAGTTGCCGGATCCATACGCTCAATACTCTGATCACGATAGACCACCAGCGTTCCGGCGGCCAGATCCCCCAACCGCTGGAAGCTGCGATTGCTGAGCATGGTTACCAGCCCGACGCCATAGAGAAACGGCAGAAAATCCACACTGCGCAGCAGATTGCGAATCACCGAGGCAGCCGGGGTGACTGGCGTGCCATTCTCCTGAATCACCAGAACACCCATCGTCCGTTTACCGGGGGTGGCACCGTTATGCAGCTCAAATACCACCGGGTAGAACCACTCAATCAGAAAGAAACCGATCAGCATCACCCCTAAACCCAGCCCACCCAGGTAACCCAGCAGCATCGCAAGAGAGAGGTAGATTAAGGTTCTGATGAGCGCATCGATCGCCCAAGCACAAGCGCGCACCACCGGTCCGGCAACTCGTAGATGAAGTGTTACCCCTTCAGGTATCTCATATTGCCTGAGGGTATCAAGAGGGGAATCAGGAATCCTTTCCTTCATACCTGTGCCACATTTCAGTCGTAGTAGATATCCGTGTAAGCCGAATAGATTGCGCCTATCTGTACTGGGAAAAGGATCAGCAGCCCCAACCCGAAGAGTATGCCTGCAAGCACTACTGATACTGGAGACAAGAGCATAAACAGACCGTTCAAAAGAAACAACAGTAGCGCAAGAATACTGTAGAAAGTGAGTGGTAACAGATTCTTCAGACACCCCATGAAGCTCATTTTCATGGCCTGCCAGGCACTCAGATCATCCAGCGCCACCAATGCCGGTGCAAACAGGTAGGCCATCAGCAGCAGCACGAAGGCAATCATCCCGACTGCAAAACTGGCGATCATCGGCGTCGTGACAGCCATCGCCGATGCGGCATCCATCTCACCCATCTGGGGAAACACAGTCCCCAGGGAGCCGAACACGGTAACCATCATGGTGATGACGATCGCACCGGAAATGATCATATAAAACAGTCCGACCATGATCGACTGCCCCGCATTATGGCTGAAACCGGCAAACAGATGGCTGGGCGAAAACGACTCACCCTCCTCCTGTTCTCGACATCCGATCATGAAACCGGCCACCAATGTGGGCGCCAGCAGGGTAACGGCAATGGCACCGACGAACGGCACCATGGCAACCAGCACATTGACCACACCCCACAGAACCAGCGCAATCATCCAGGCGAAGGGAGCCTCTTTGAAAAACGCCCAGCCCTCTGCCACCCAACTGAATCCACGCCTGGCGGAAACCGATCTTGGACCGACCATACCACCTTCACCGGGCTCTTCCAGATCCGCTTCCGGTGGCGTGTAGGGATCATCCTGACGAACCACCTGAGTCTCAGGTTCTGATACCTCACCTCTAGCCTGGGCAGCGAGAAACTTCGCCACCACAATGCCGCAATCCTGGCAGATCCCCAACTGCATGTTGCCTGAACCACATTTGGGACAGCGTTCCCGATGAATCTCGGATTGATCCAGAACCTCGGTAGTCTCATCATCACCACCGCTGTAGCTATCGAGGGTGAGCTCCGATGGTTCGGCAGTGAGCAGTTCCGGATCCGGATCGATGGTGATAACCATGCCCAGTTTTTCAAGTGATTCCCGGTACTTGAGTGCCTTCTCCAGATCAAGGTCCTTCTTAAGGGTAATTGGCCGGCCACTTTTGATCAGTCGCTGCGCCTTCTCCTGACCCAGTTTGAATTTTTCACTGAAGAGCATGACCAGGCGGGCCTCATCTGCACCGGGCTGTAATTTACCGCTATAGATGACTTGATAAACTTCTGACATTCCTAAGATTCTCCAATCTGCCCGGATGGGTGTCCCTAATTGTTAGTAGAACTGGTCTCAAGTGAAACCCCGTTGTCCACACCCTAAAAAACCCGACATAACTTCGGGTTATTATTCTATTACGGCAAGTAATTGATGTCCTTGAATTTATTTCAACATATGCACGATCGCACAAATTTTTAGGATTTTGTTTCCCGTCCAGGATCAGCTTTGTGCAGTCTGCTTTGTATAACTTATTGTTTTATAAGGACTCTTCCAGAATAGTCTCGAGCAACTCAACAATATCCTCAGACACCTCACCACGATCCCCCATCAGCCTGGGAGCAAGGTAAGAGGCATAGACTTTTTCAGGTTCGCTCTTTTTTACATAAACAGCGATGGTGAATGGGCAGATGGCGATATTCTCCGCAGCTGCCTGGGCCATCTTGTGTGAAATCAAAGCACTGCAAAACTCAACCGATTCGGCTTTGCTAAAAATCTCTGAATAGCCAAGATCAGCCGCCGTGCGGTTAAGCATATCACTGACATGCAGGGTTCCACTGACCAGCAAGCCCTGATCGACAATCGCCATTTTTATGTTTTCTACCAGGTCTTCGAATGACTCTTCCGAGGTAAATACACGTACCGGGTCATTTTCCGCCACTTCCGAGGCCAGGCTCAGATTAGTACTGAGCAACATCAAGCCAATCAACATTAGCAACTTCATCTCCACCTCCAACTCTAGGGTCTCACACGCTCTTAGCCTGAGCACACAACCGGAACCGGTACAAGCTCAGATGGCTGGCAACCACCTCCAATCATTATCGAACTCCCATACACAGCGGAGCGATAGACAACCCGGTCAATGAGTACAATAAGCGATTGGGAATCCAGGCAGTAAGGGACCAGAAATTACGCAACCGGCAACGCCGGCAAGCAGTATACCCAGTGAGCCTGATCTGTACACTCATGTAGTGTTTCAATACCGGCACGATAGCATATTGAATCAGGCATTGGCTTGATAGGGACTAAATCCGCTTTTTGGCAGTGGTATTGGTTTCATCCTGCCCTTGGCCTCGCAAACCCGATAGGCACCTGGCCACACGGACAACAAGGCGGTCGACACAGACTTTTATAGAGACGGTTCGGAACAGTAAATCATGTCAGTCATCAGAAATGCCTTAAAAGAATCGAAAACCTGACTCTACGGTTCCTTCTTCAATAACCGTCGTGATATCGAAATCTACCAGGCGACCATCAGCCTCGGTTTTGACGATGTTCCCAGCAGGGCCTATTGGATTCGTGTTAACAGGCCCTAGTTCTCATCCGGCTTGGAAGGAAACCGATCGAGCGCTTCTCCAACCCATGCGAACTGGTGGACTTCAAGAGCAAGAGGCGGTTATCCCAACACGACAAAACCCCTCGTAGTTCAAGACCCGGCATCAATCAAAAGGGTACCGACCTGTATCTGTTGAGAGGGACCAGCATCTATAACCACAACTTCGATTGGGCAGCAAATCATCAAGCGATCCACACAACGGTGACGTCCGGCGGGTGGCTGGTCTGCTATACCCATGGCGTGGACGACAACCCAGGAGACTATAACTGCACACCGCAACAGATGGAGTGGATGCTCGAACAGGCCGTTGCGAGCGGATCCCGCTTACTGCATGTTGCCGATGTTTATGATGTTGTCAACGGCAACAAGCAGTAATCATCACGACTTATAAATCGCGTTGATCATCAACGATCGCTACACTCTCTGCCAAATAACCATCCGTACTGCAACTGCCATCGACACCGACACTCTGCCCGGCTTGAATGGTGCCACCCTGGGTAATTTCACTGACGGTGTCGGTAATCACAACCGTGATAATTGCCACATCCTCTGCAAGGGTGACTTGCAGGTCCGTGGTCGCCACGCCACATACCGTGTCTGTCGTGGGTGCAAGCACAAAACCATCAGCACCTGCCGAGACGACAGTACCAGTGATCTGGCCACTCCGCTCAGAATCCTCATCATCGGATTCCGTATCAACGATGACCAAGGCGGCATTAAGCGTATCTTCTGTTGCGGAGGAATCCACAACACCATCGATCTGAACCTGGCGCGGTACCAGGATATCAAGCGGGGTTAGCAGATCACCCGATTTAGAGACCACCCGGGTACCGTTAATCCCGGATTGACCAATTTGATGCACAACTTCCAGCAAGGTGCCGGCGATAAATCCATCACCTGCAGAAACGGTCATGGCAAATCCTGAGGTATCGGAATCCCGGTTTACACTCCCCTCCAACTGAAAGAACTCACCCAGTTCAACAACCAGCGCATCCACTTCCATGAGCGGATGATATCGCTCGCCCACAACACCATCATGATCAACCAACACGGTATCATCTGACACATCATCTTCCAGCTCTTCACAATCACCAGGAGCTGACTGTAGACCCGGGGGCACACCCTCTTCCCACAGACGACATTCACCTGGAGGTGGCAGATGCCCCGGAGGAATATCCACAGAGGTTGAGGAAGCCACATGGTGGTCCGGCTTCCCGATGACAGTGATCTGTTGACCCACCATGGTTTCAACCAGGAGTTCCGAAAGCGGCCTGGGTGTACCGGTATAGTTCAGGTTATCGAAAAAGGCGCTGTCATCTCCCAGACGCACCTCAACACATTCCATGTTACTCGCCCCCTGTACTGGCAGAGCATCGCAGAGTAACAGAGCGTTCTCTTCCGGCATGACCTCACTGATCTCACCACTCAAGCGTACCAGTTTGCTCTCGAAACCCTCTTCAAGTACATCGACGAAGACTACCGGCCTGAAGCTATATCCCTGGTTGTTCTCCACAATATGGATTGAATTCCCGCCATCCAGGTCGACCTGCACAGTGATCACATTACCTTCATCAACCGTAAAACAACCACGCACCACCAGATCGAGTTTTCCGTTACCGGGCAGATTGGGACGGTGAGTTTCATTGTCCGTCAAATCATCCGGAGTATCGTCAACCAGCACCAGCTCAAGATCGCTGAGTATCAAACGAATCTTGCAGTATGTGCCAACAGGCACATCATCCCGAAAGGTGAAAGGAATGGATTCATTTCTCAATCTCAACAGATCAACCGTCTGTGGCGTATCGTCGTAGAGCACCACCGAGCCCTCTCCCTCAGGCCCAAGCAACTCAACCTGCTCAATAGTTGCATTCATGGATAGGAATAGATCCGGGTCTGCCGGCTTGTCTGTCAGCAGAATGCCTACTGTACCGGTGCGTTCAGATGTGGCAGAACTTGTGTCGTCAGATGTTGAGCTGCTGTCACTGCTTCCACCGCCGCCGCAGGAGATCAGTGCAAGTGTCAGTAGTATCGTTAGCACGATAGGGGATAGCAGATTGGAGATACGCTTCATTAAGCTCACCTTTTTTGGGTAATTGGGAATAATTTACCACTATCTTTAAGATTAAGCTGTGATCTTCCTGGCGCTTTTAACACTTTATTGAACAATCGGTTAATTCCTATACCGGCCTTTTTTAGGAAAAATTTTCGCATATCAATTGTTGTCCCAGGTTCCCTATACATCTCACTGGCACAGTGCAGTAGATATCTTCGATTCAACTAGGGCCTGTTAACACGAATCCAATACGCCCTAGAGAATGATTACCCAGCTATCTCCTGCTGGAGAAAATCGATCACTACCTGCCAGGCAGCTTTATCTGCGACCTCATCGTAACGGGGACTGGTTGGATTGGTGAATCCGTGAGCTGCATCATAGCTGACAGATTCGGTAAGCTTACCGGCCTCACTCATCGCCTGCTCAAAGTTATGCTGTTTTTCCGGCCAATTACGCTCCTGCTCTGCGTAGATTGCCAACACCGGCCCCTGCAACTGTGCCAGCTTCGCGGGATCTGTCTCCATTCTGCAGTAGGCCATTACCGTAGCATCCACCAGCTCCGGTTTCAGCAAACTGGCCTGCATGGCCTGTTTACCGCCAAAAGAGCAGCCGTAGACTGCAATTTTACGGCCTCTCCGGGAGAGGTATTCAATGCCTGCAATAAGCTTTCGATCTGCTGCCTGTTGATCGATCTCCCGCATCCACTGAGCGGCCTGTTCAGCATCCTCTGTCACTCGTCCATCATAGAGATCGACTACCAGCGCTTGATACCCGGCATTCGCAAACTGGTCTGCCCATTGACGATTATGGAGCTTCACTCCCCACCATTCATGCAGGATCAGGATTCCGCCTATACGCTCATCGTTGCCGGATAGATAAGCCTGGAATCGCTCACCCTGTTCAGTCATCAACTCGATCTCTTGTCCCATGGCACTTACTCTTTTTCTGGTTATCACTATTCACCATCTGATGCGACCTCCGTCAAAATAACGGGTTGGTTGATGGCAGGTCATGACAGAAGATTCTGTCGGATCCGGTGGGTGATTTTCAACGCTGAAATCGTTTCCGAATTGTCGGGTTATTTAGTCACCCACCGATTGGATGATAGCGCCTGTAAGACTATCCCAAAACTCTAATAGGGATAGCAACTCACACCAGCTGACGAGAGTAACGAAAAAATTTACATTAATCCGCGTCCTGGGTTCAAACTCTAAATATAGACATGTTGAACGACATGCTACAGGAAACAATCAATCAGCAGGATGGATTCTGTTGGCTCACATAGACCCAAGATTCAGTCCAGGAAAATTGCATACACCCATCACGAGTAGTGGGATGGAAATGATTACTCTCAGGGCCTTAAAGGCGATTAAATTCCCATTTCCGGCAGACTGATGGCAATTGCGGATGTCTATGATGCGCTGATCAGCAAACGCATCTACAAAGAGGCGTTCAGCCACCAACGTGCCGTTGAGATAGTCTCAGCCAGTGCAGGTAATCATCTTGATCCTGACATGGTGGAGGCATTTCTGCAGATAGAGGGCAGATGCTCAAGGTCGCGACCAAATATTGTGACGGGGAAATAACGTCTGCGCCGGGGAGCTACCCAGGCATACCCTTTCAACCAGCTGTGCATAGTTGGCGTATCGAATCCAATTTTATGGCGCTCACCGCTGAATACTTCCTGCATGGCTAGCCCCATAGGCTCTGCTTTTTTCTTATCAATTAAGAATATGACTGAATCAAGTTGCCGCTGTTTGCTTTAGAACCTGTGCAAATTACCAAAGATCTAATTACCATGCCCCACTGCAAAGTGAATCTTTTGACGACCAAAACTGAATTTACTGGTAGGAGTCAGATAAGACATCACTGGTCTACATCCCTTGTTTCCGATCTGAAGTATTACCCAGGTGAACTGTCATCACCACCATTGTCCTAATCAAATCGGATTATGCCAAGCCTGTAATAGTTACCTGGTTAAGCCATTCAGTTTGGAAAATCTCATTTGACGTGATTCAGATACAGCACGAAATATCTTTTCTATGTTAGGAATCCAGTAATCCCAACTATGGTCTCCTGGAGCGGGGAAGAAGCGATCCTCAGGCAGAATGGCTCCAAGTATCTCTACGTCCGGGTAGAGTCTGTCCTCATCTCCACACATGAGCCATACTCGTTGTAGCTTTGACTCATCTCCAATCCAGTCTTGCGCCATTTGCCAAATCAGACGATCGTAGTTGTCACTATGCATAACCTTATCACGTTCACCAGAATCCCATGACCTGAGGCCGCCTGCCTGTCGTATTGTATCAGTCACATCTCCACTTCCCATATAGGGTGAGATCAATACCAATCCATCCAACTCTCCGGGATGTTTCCATTCATACATCAGAGTGCCCATACCCCCCATGGAACCACCTGCGAGCCATATCTCTGAGTAACCCTGCAGGCGAGCCGGGGCCACGATCTCGTCATGCAGGTGCTTGGGAGCCAGACCTTTGCGATAGTATTTAATGGTCAGGTCAGCCATCAGTATATCGGGCTCAGGCCACCCACGATGGATCGCATCGGGTACTCCGCGTTTCCGCATGTCTTCGGCATCACTGAATATGCCAGGCAGAACAATGATCAGTATTTCACTCTTTTGCTGACTGCCTTCAATCAACTCCTGCCCCATACGGTCAGGGACTGGGCCAAAAATGCTACAGGCCGATAGTAGGATTGCAGTTAGCAGTAGTGTCAAATATCGATACATTCTGTCAGGTATCTCACGCGGAAGGGTAATGGTTGAAACACAATTATAGTAAGATTTTAAATCCTTTTCTGCCAAATCCTCAGCTCACTCTGACCAAGAGTATCGTTTCCGGGGTCTGCTGATAGGCGGGCGTGCTGATTGCATCAGCTTCAATTGTATATTCCTCTCATTTCAGTGGAAATGTGTCGATTTCCGCCGAGTCGTCCAACACGCCGTAATGATAGGCACCTTCAAGAACACCGCTCACATAGTACCCATTAAGTCCTTTAAAATTGCCCTTGGAGTGATATATCTCTATGGCGTCATTGTCCTGCTTGGCCTGAGCTACCTGCTTCACCAACTGTTCGTCCGCATTACGCACCATGACCCCTAGGAAACCAGCTGTAAGCGGAAATACATCATTACCGCTATCACCGCAAAAGACAACATCCTTACCCGCTTCGTAAACTTTGGCGACATACTCCAGAGAGGTCTGTTTTGTAGCACTTGCCGGAAGCACATCCAACAGGCCATTACCATTGTTGGAGTCGAAACTGTAGATCAGTACCTCGTCAAATCTACCGCCAATCATCTTCTCCACTTCTGTCATTATGGATTCATGATTTTGATGATCAACATAGTAACTCTGCTTGAACTCGTTCTGGTGCTCAACTTCCTGTTCGCGTAGACCGCTGACCTTTTCTAATGCGCCGCGGATTGCCGTATTGTCCCAGCGGGGACTCATGCGATGTACATGTTCGATCCAACCAAGGTCCATCGACCAGGCATTTTTTTTATAATGTCGAATAGTGGTACCTACGTCGCCACAAAGTATATCAGGGAAGCGCACGCCATATTCGCGTATGGCGTTTTCGGTCAGATCAAGGTTACGCCCGGTTACATAGACAACCAGCACACCCTGTTTTGCGGTCCATTCATTAAACAGCTCAATAGCATTTTCATCCACCGGCCAGGAACCGTTGGGTAGCAGGGTACGATCAAGGTCAGTGGCGAGTATTTTCATAGGTCATCTTGCATCAGGGTTTGGTGTAATCATAGAGCTGAGTCCCAGCCTCTTCGGAGCTGTGAGTAATGGTGAAATCATGGTTTTCAAGGTTGGCCTTTAATATCGCCGTATCACCTTCGTGTGACCAGGAGATCTGTAATTCGTCCGCTGGAGTATCGATAATTTGCATGCGACCATTAAAGGCCGCTGCTGTATTTCGAAGGCGCATCATCTCCAATTGATCCAACACCACAACACTTTGTAGTCCCGTTGTTACCATTTCGTTGGTTAATGTGGTCCGATTGATCTCTTTGTGACCAGCCGGTCCACCCCGATCAGCTGCAGCATAGTCGTTCTTACCGGCAAAAAGGTCCAGGTACCAGACTTGGGGAATGCCAGGCATGAAGAGCTGGATGGCGCGTGCCAACCTAAGTTTTTGTTCATCTTCGCCCAAAGCACTGAAGTAAGTGGCATTGACCTGGTAGTAGGCAATCTTTTTGCCGTCAGGACCAAACAGATTCTTAACCCGGCCACCACGTTCCAACACCCGTTCAATCATGGCTTCTATATCGGCTTTGTCAAGCAGCCCAACCTGATACCCTGAATCGAGTTCAAATCCATCCAGATCAAGAACAGGAATTCCGTCGTGACAGCCGAGCATATTGATAGTGTTTATACCCTGAGTTTGAATCTCACTGATCCAGCGTAGAAGATAGACGTTCCGCCCCTGATCTAGAGCATCGAGCAACAGCCCAGGAAGGAAAAAATCATAGATTGGGTAACCGGCTTCAGCAACAGCGGAGTGCAGATGCTTGCCATACTGGGCATGAATTTCAGGCAACAGAGTAAGCTGGTTCGCTTCGGCAATAGTATTGAGACGATCCAGGTATTCCCAAGTGCCTGGTACGTTAAAAAAATTGGTCAATCCCGGCTTTTTATGCAAATAAGCAAAAGCATCAAGACGTATCAACTTACCGCCATAATCCGCCAGGCGTTTTAGTGTTTCTTCATAAAATTCCCATACTACTTCCGATTCAGCATTCAGATCCATTTGACCGAGGTAGCGACGCTTTGACTCAACGATACTGACCACCTGTTCCAGGTAGTCCTGGTAGGGACCTAAATCGATATTGTGAAAATCTTTTCCGGCAGTTATTCTTGCATTGAACTTAGCAAGAATAGTTTTGATCCCTTCTGGTGGCAACATCCTAAAGTGATTGATATCATCTGCCTCCAGTGTACGGTAGTGTATCTGCTGATAGAAGGTATTCCAGTAAGGCCGCTCGGAACCATCTGGAAAACGAACCATTAAAATCGGAAGCTCAGGTTTTCTCATAAAAAGCTTATTGAGATGAGCTTCATTCGGAATGATGTAACCATCTTCACCCATCTCTCCTTCACCTTCCCAGAACCTGTTCCAGTCAATAAAAAAGTCCCGATAAGATGAGTGATAACCTTTTTCCAGTATATCCAGGAACTGAGGAGAGCGTACTGAAAGATGATTCAGCACCAGATCAAATTTGAGAACAATGTTCATCTCTTTGAGTGTCTGAAGGTCCTGTTCCGATACCAGCTCGCCATTGAGTTCATAGCGATTGATTGAAAAACCCCGATCCAGATCGCTTTGGAAAAAGGTGGGTAATATATAGAAGAGGGAAAAGGCATTCTGCAACTCGGGTTGCTTTAGCAGCTTAATAGTATCACTCAGTTTAAATCCAATACTGTCAGGGTAAGCATTGAACATGACCCCATTGGGCAAGGTTTTGTCTATCATAATAGCCCTTCTTTTTCTTATAGCTAATGTAAGATTCCAACACGATCCACCGCTATTATAATACATGACTTCAGGTAACGCTCAACGGGGTCATTCACTCAGATCTACAAGTTCTACATCTTGAATAGAGATCACTTGGTATATTAAGTCAGTGGATATCGATTTGAATTCTAATTCAGGAGTCAGGAACAATGATTCTAGCTTTGACAACCTGTAAGTGGGTCGCTCATAAAAGATCTACATACAATGACTCCCGTGCCAGCTGGTTAGACAAAATATTTAAGAGTAGTAGAAATGTTTGATGGTAAATATGTGGATCGGATTATAAATATAAAAAATGAGTGTTTGGTAGTAAATTAGTTTAACGACAGGATAAGGAACGGATCGATTTCACGACATCTCTAAGCTCCTGCGGGCCATCTTTCCAGTGTGATTGGTCGATATCGGCTCCCGATCCAGCATTAGCCCATATACCAATAAACTAATCTGCCTTCCAGATTGATTGAATTGACCTATGCTCACCCATTATCAATGTTATAAATATTGATATATACCATATTAATAATGCTCAATATTATGTGTTATTTCAGAAAGATAAAATGCCGAGATTTATTGATATCTGCAGTAATTGCAGTTTTATTGTGACAGATCATTGTCATGATATGAATATAAGGACATTATCGAACAGTAAAATTCCTTAACCTCTCCTATGGACGGGATTCGACATTGCGAGCAGGCACTCACTATGCGCTCTTCGAATTCTCTCTACGCATGCTGCTGTTCCCTTCTGCTTTTGCTATTAGCCTCAAACCTCTGGTCAGCTGACCATCAAGTTCTGGTTGTTATGAGTTATGAGCAGGACAACCCTTGGTGCCAGGAAATTAAAGAGGGCATAGATCGCGTGATGGCTGATTCTGCAGATCTGACCTATTTCTATATGAATACCAAAGTTGATTTGCAGGGTGGTAGAGAAAAGGCCAAACAAGCATACGAGCTCTATGAAGAGTTAAAACCGGATGGGATTATCGCAGTGGATGATAATGCGCAATCCATGTTCGTTGTGCCTTATTTGAAAGACAGGGTTTCCACCCCAGTCTTTTTTTGTGGTGTAAACAATAAAGCCTCAGCTTACGGTTATCCTAATCAACATATTTCCGGCACATTAGAGCGTGGTCATATTCGTGAATCAATCGCCTTTTTAAAACAACTTATTCCGGATGTCGAAAATATATGTTTCATTGTTCGATCCAGTCCTTCTGGACATGCCATTAAGAGCCAGGTGGAGAGTGAGCAGTCAACCTATATTGTTCCGATCGAACACTTCCTACTGCTAACAGACTCAAGCCAGATTGAAGAATTCACCAGGACCCGTGGTGCTCAATGTAATGCAATTTATGTTGATAGCCTCGAAGGAACCACTGACATCAATGGCAAACCGATGGATAACCGAGAGGTAATCGATTTTCTAAAAAACAACTACAAAGGACCAGTAATAGGCGGTAACAGTTATCATGTAGAAGATGGCGCAGTCAGTGCGGTAGCAAAAACTGGTCAGGAACAAGGTGAAATTGCTGCCGGTATGCTTCTCAAAGCGCTGAATGGTACACCCATGGAAAAACTACCGGTAACACGTAACTATAAAGGTCGTCGGTATATCAACGTGAACAGCATTAAAGAGCTTGGTATACAACCAAGACCCATTGTACTCAGGGGGGCAACACTGGTTACTACTCCGAAATAAATAGATGTCATTTTAACTGACAACGATTGATCAACATGCATAAACGTATCGGCAAATTAAAAATCATATCCAAAATATGGATTTTTATTGCCTTGTTTATCATCATCACGTCAATTTCCCTAGTTGTTCTTCACAAAACACTACATACAACTTATGAGCTGGTAAAAGCGGTCGCAGATACCCATCTCAGTGAATTAAAAGACAATGCAACAAAAACCAGGCAACTGGCGGCAATCTCATCTAACATCAACCGGCTTACTCGTACATATTCAATTAGAAACAACACACTCTCCGAAGAAGGCAAACAGATATCCGAGTATCTCTCGAATATTACCGAGGGCATAGAGAATCCCACTCTTATTGAACAGTTGAAACGCTATTCTATTGCATTTAAACGCTTTCTAAACCACTCAAAAAACGTAAACCATCTACAACAAGAGTTAGAGTTGTTGTTCACCGCGTCTCAAAATGAAATCACATTACTGGAGAATTTAATCAGTAAAGGGATGATCGATTCAACATTGAACGGCACAGACAACGACTACTACGATCAACTGTTAAGTCTGGTTACAGGTTATCGCGAAAGTATCTTGATAATAGACAAGAAGACAACAGAACTCATAGCCCCTACTGGACTGAAGAATCTTGAGAGCTACAATTTATATGAGGAACTCTATTCGCTTCACCTGCGTTTACAGACAATCACAGCATCGATGCCTGAAGTCTCTGTTCATGGTCGAAAGCTGGAGTCATATGTAAACCAATACAAGAACCATGTGAAGACCTTGAAATCTGAATTGATTGATCTTAAGAATGAATTAAGAGCATTAGCGCTTAGTGAATCATCCATACATCAACTAATTGCTCAGACTGAAGAAGAGGCTTCATTGGCAGCTAGACTAATCAAAGATGAAATTGATATTCTGTTTATTGATGTTTTAACTCGCATGGTCATATTCATGTTGATCATGGTGTTTATGATTATCGGCACCATGTATTATATGTTACGAAGACATATCGAGAGGCCTCTAAAAACCCTTACAGGTGTAGTATCGGAAATTGGTGCGGATCATTTAGACAAGGCAATCGTTCTCGGCCGGGATGACGAATGGAAAACCATAGAGAGCGCGTTAAACCAAATGAGTAAAAAGCTCGGCAAGTCCTATTCGGAACTTGAAATCAGCCGCGCCAGTTACCAAGCCCTTGTAAATAACGTTCCAGGGATTGTATATAGCTGTCAACAGGATACAGATTGGACAATGGAGTATCTTAGTGATGGGTTTAGGAGTTTAACAGGCTATGATATCAGCGAAGTGCTTGGTAACAGGGAAATCAGCTACTCGGAAATTATACATCCGCAGGACAGGAATGAGGTCGAAAACGAGGTTAGTAAAGCAGTTGAACAGAGAACACCCTTTACACTTGAATACAGAATCATAAAGAAAGACGGTGAAGTACGCTGGGTTTTCGAACAGGGCCGCGCAATCGATTATCACAACAATTCCGACAAAAAGCTGAATGGAATAATCTTGGATGTCACTCAACAAAAACAATTGATGGATGCTTTGGGTGAAAGTGAGACCAGGTACAGATTACTGCTTGAACATACCACAGAAGGGATTTTTGGCTTCGATGAGCATGGTATAACCACCTTTATCAATCAGGCCGCCTCAGAGATGCTCGGCTATCATGCTGAAGAGGTTGTTGGCTCAAACAACCACAATTTGATTCACCACTCAATGATGGATGGAACACCAATACCAGAAGAGGAGTGCTGCATGATGCGGCCGATCAGGGATGGTAATGAATATCATGTGGAGGATGAGGTGTTATGGAGAAAAGGAGGCATACCCTTTCCAGTTGAATACTGGTCCGCACCGATCTGGGGAGATGGAAATGTAATAGGATCTGTTGTCTCCTTTCACGACATTTCAGAGAGGAAACGTTCCGAAAAGAACATGCAACATCTTGCCTATCATGATCTGATGACGGGCCTACCAAACCGGGTCATGTTCAATATGGAACTTAAACAGGTGTTAGCGCAATTTCGCCGTCGTGACGAGTTGTTTGCAGTACATCTATTGGATCTGGACCATTTCAAGGAGGTGAATGACCGACTTGGTCATCCAATGGGTGACAAGTTACTCAAACAAGTTTCTCTTCGATTACTGCAAGCCATCCGGGAGACTGATATGCTTTCCCGATTGGGTGGTGATGAATTTGCGCTAATCCAACGAAACCTCGATTCAATCTCTGATGCGTCCTATCTGGCGTCAAAGATACTGGATGTAGTCAATGAGGAGTTTATCATTGATGACAATACAATCTATATCGACACCAGTATCGGCATATTTATCCCGGAGACAAAATCAATCAAACAGGAAGATGTTTTGAGCAAGGCAGATCTGGCGCTATATAAAGCAAAAGAGGCCGGCAGAGGAATGTTCACCTTCTTTGGTGATGAGATGTCATTACAAATGCATAATGAGTTGAGCCTTTCCCATGATCTTATCCTAGCGCTCAAGCAAGAAGAGTTCTTCGTTCAGTATCAGCCTCAGTTTGATGCAGTCAATCAACGGATTTCAGGAGTCGAGGCACTTGTAAGATGGAATCATCCAAAACGCGGCGTTCTGATGCCAAAAGATTTTATACATATCGCAGAAAAAAGGGGGGTGATAAAACAGATATCCGATTGGGTTTTGCATAAAGCTTGTAAGCAGGCGAAAACGTGGTCCGACAGGCAGTATCATTTTGGTCGTATCGCAGTAAACCTCTGCGCAAAACAAGTCAATGACACACTGTTTCAACAAAGTATAGAGAATATGCTCTGCATCACTGGCTTACCTGCAAATCTACTCGAGCTGGAGTTCACTGAAACAGTTTTCATGGAAGCAACAGACGACACTAAGCAGAGCATTCGTCATCTTTCCAATCTTGGTATACATTTTGCGATTGATGATTTTGGTACAGGTTTTTCCTCCTTGAGCTATCTGCATAGATTCAAGGTCGATAAATTAAAGATTGATAAAGAGTTTATCCACGATGTGAATCAACATCGCCACGACGCAGAGATTGCCAAAGCGGCTATTGCGCTGGGAAAATCCCTGGCGTTGACCGTGGTAGCGGAAGGAGTTGAAAATCAGGATCAGGTAGATTTTCTGTTACAACATGAGTGTGATCTACTACAAGGCTTCCTCTATGGACATCCAGTCTCTGCTGAAGAATTTGAAACAAAATATTTAGCTAAATTGGTAGACGCCTAATCCCGGCTTGAATCTATACTGAAATATTTCAACACAGCCGAAATTACTCTCTTTCATGACAAAGGCTTGTTAAATTTGTCTAAGCAACCAGGGATGTTCGTAAATTCGTAAGAAATTTGATGTATTGTTTATCATCGTTTACATCTTCAAATAGGTCACTCCTCAATTTAACAATCCTTTTCGTCGTAATCGATTTTCCAGATTGCGCCATTTCGACTTTCATATTTTCAACTATTGTAAGCAACTGTTTGTGATTTTCATGGTGGTCGATGAAGTCTGGATAATTATGTCGTGCCATGAAATGCTCTTCAAAATCAAAGTGCTTTTCAATTGTGTGTGACAATTGAGTAAAGTTACGTTTTAGATCATTGGTATTTCCAATCTCGCTAAGCTTGATCAGTTCCTGGAAGGCCGTACCTAACTGAATATGCTGTCGATTCACTTCAGCGATATGGCTCTCAATGTGTTGAGTCAGACTCTTATAGACCTCCTGGATGAAGCGTCGTGGATCATAGGGTTTAAGTATGATTGCATTCACACTGGTGACACTTGAGATTTTTAGGATCGAGGTATTGCTGTTTGAGGCTAGAATGACTTTTGGGATGCTGCACCACTGTGCCTGATTGTTCATCATTTCCAGAAGCTGTACGGCTGTAATCTGAATTTCACCCTGTTGTGGAAGATCCGCATCCATGACGACCAAGTCCGGAACATCGTCGGTCAGAATGGTATTCCAAGCCTTTAAACCACACTCGGAAGTTCTTACGCGAAATTTTTCTGGGGTCAACATTAACTGAAGAAGTTGCGAATCAATTCCCGGGGGTTCGATCAAGAGGATAGAGAAGTGCATGAAAAACCTAAATATCTAATTATTGTAATGAAGAACACATGAATCTTTTATTAACATTTCCAATACCAAAGCGCCTTGACATAAAACAAGAAATTTATCCCGCTTCCTCCAGATTATATTCAATCAGCCTTTTCGTCCATTATGGTGGAATCTGTAGGATTGTTCGAATGTTGAACCAGACCTGTTAGAAATAGAAGCTTCGAATCTCTCCTGTAAATAAGCCGAGCTCATCATTACCAATGGATCATGTGTCTCTTCAGGAACAGATGCACCCGATACACCATAGGCATGGCTATACACTAGAATTCTGAAGCAATCCCCCGTAACTCATTCTCAGGTCTTGAAAAAACAAATCCAACTGATTGCTAGCCAATGATGTTATAACTTTGTTATTTTAGCTGTTGTGTCTATGTACCACTCAGAAACCAAGCAATTGGAATAGTTAGCTAGGGTCTGTTAACACTAATGCGATAAGCCGCACCTAGCCGAGCAAGATGGTCGTAATCACCAAAGCAATACCCCCAAGCACAGCACCATTGATCAAGCCACTCCATACCCGGTTGCTCAATCCCTGTTGCTCAACAGAGCTCATCCTGCAGTAACCAGCAGGTTTCCTAAAGCCCCAGATCATCCCGATAGCAACGGCAACAACTGTTATCATCACGATTTCACTCATCGAATCCTCGCTTTTTAGATCAATCTCAAGAAGGCCCCATTGTCACCACAGAAACATCCATGGTCCAGGGTCTGTTCACAGCTGTTGCTGATCAGCCGGTCTTAGAGCCGTGGATGGCAGACCTTGATCACACCTCTCTTCACCTACTCATCACAGCACTCTTACAAATCAAGGCAACCTCAGTAAATCGGCGACAACGAAGGTGTCGACAAACACTCTTTTCACCCGGGTGTAGAAGCCTTTGATACCCAGCCACGACGGATCGATTCGGTGAAGAATTCCACTGCCGAGCTTTCCGGCAACTGCACCAGCTCGGCGAAACACGCGTCATTTCACGCACCGACTTGGTGCGGCCAGTCTAACAGAATGCGGTAAACACCAGGATTAAAAACTAAATATCAATGACTTACTCAGAATTAACCCGACTGGTACAGCTGTTGCAATATTACTATCAACTGAAATTGATATCCGGGAACTTGTCATGAATGTCGTCAATCTGAATAGTGCAAGACGTGGTTTGGCATCACCCTGCGTACACCTTAACCTGAACGTCCGCGGACTGGACACATCGGCCACGCTGGCGATCAATGAAGAGAGCTCTGCCTTGCAGCAGGCCGGGAAAACGATCTATCGACTGGGACTCGGTCAATCACCGTTCCCGGTACCCAGCAGTGTCGTTGCCGCGTTGCAGAGTAACGCACATCAGAAAGATTACCTGCCGGTACGTGGCCTGCAGGCATTGCGCTCGGCCGTGGCGGACTTCCATTCCCGGGTCAACGGCATCGAGCGCACGGCCGAAGATGTACTGATCGGACCCGGCTCGAAGGAGCTGATGTTCATTTTACAGTTGGTATTCTATGGTGACCTGGTGATCCCGGCTCCGAGTTGGGTCTCCTATTCGCCGCAGGCTTCGATCATCGGGCGCCAGATCCGGCGCGTCAATACACTGGCCGAGAACGGTTGGCGCATCCAAGCTGAAGAACTCGAAGCGATTTGTCTCGAGGACCCGGGCCGGCCGCGCCTGTTGATCCTGAACTACCCGAACAATCCCGTCGGGATCACCTACAGTGATGCGGAGTTGAAGGCGATCGCAATGGTCGCAGAGCGCTACGGCATGCTCGTGCTATCGGATGAGATATACAGCGAACTGCACTACGAAGGCGAACATCATTCCATCGCACGTCACTACCCGCAAGGCACCATCATCAGCAGTGGCTTGAGCAAATGGGCTGGCGCCGGTGGCTGGCGCCTCGGTACCTTCCTGTTTCCGGAAGGTCTTCGCTGGCTGCTCGACGCGATGGCCGTGGTCGCAAGCGAAACCTTCACCACGGTGAGTGCACCCATCCAGTATGCAGCGATTCGTGCTTTCGAAGGCGGTTCGGATATCACCGATTATCTAAGTCGCTCACGCCGCATACTCAAAGGCTTGGGGCAGTCTCTGACCGGCCGACTGCGCCAGATGGGCTGCGAGTTGGCAGACCCTGAAGGCGGTTTCTACCTGTTCCCAGACTTCAGCTTTCATCACGAACGCTTTGCCGCATCCGCCATCAAGACCTCCCGCGACCTATGCAAGCAACTGCTCGACGATGCAGGTGTGGCCTGTCTGCCCGGCACCGATTTCGGCAGGCCAGCCACAGAATTCACCGTACGCATGGCCTATGTCGACTTCGACGGTGAACGTGCACTCGCTGCAGCGGATCCTGAAACAGAGATCGACCAGGCGTTCCTGCGCGAATACTGTCCAAACCTGATCAATGCGATGGACCGGATCGAGACGTGGTTGAACGAATCATAATGCCTGAACAGTAAAATACACACCCTTCTGAAAACAATAGGGCGTGCTGAAGCAGTACAAACATCCTAACACTCTACCTGTCAATAAAAATCCAATGGCAAAGGTGATGAGTTTGTATGCAAGCAAAATCCCTTCCCAGGGTAAATAATCAAGGCTGTAGGTCGCTTTTTACATCTAAAGGTAAAGTAAACAGTCATCGGGTGTTCGGCATTTCAGGCTTGGGAGTTGCGAAGTCAACAGCATTCGCCTTTACGGTCCGAACACAACGACAAATACCGCTCCATTCCTGGGTAATCCAGCCAATCCTACACAGTCCACCCAGGGTGCAACACCAAAAGACCTGATTTACAAATCAGCAGTCTGGGTAATCCTTCTGACGTTATCGGTCTGTGCCCACGCAGTTAACAGTTTCGCTACCCCAACGTCAGATGGTGCCAGCTTCGATACTTCCATACCATCGATCATGTCCATTGAATCCAGCCTGAAGGGGAATTACACGGCCGTTACGGTGTCAATAAGCAGCATCTACCATCAATTACCATCTACGCGTGGATTAATCTCACGCGGCAATAGATGCCATGAACGAATGAATAAGCAGATCATTTTTATCCCCGGCCTGTTTGCTCTTGGCGCCCTGACTGGCATCTTCATGACCCCGTCGCAACAGCATGATGAGCCCATCGCGCCGGCGATGGCGGCCACACCTGCACAACCATCCGAACCCGTGAAAACCTCAGCTGTTACCGCAGCACCCGGCGAATCACAGACCAACGACCTTGAATTGCTGCAAAACCGTGTCGATCATTTAATCTCGCGCGTCGAGCAACTCGAGCAGGCACTACAAGAAATGGGTGCATCGAAGCCCTCAGCCACGCTTGAGAGTGATGAAACGATATCAGACAGCTCAGAGATGCCGTCCAGCGACAATGCGTCCACCTTTACCAACAATCTGCTGAATGCTGGCGTTGACCCAGTAGCGGCGGAGGAGTTCGTTCGCCGCAGCAGCGCGCTCGATCTGAAAAGGCTGGAACTGCGCGATACCGCCATCCGCGGTGGCTATCTCGACACGGAACGCTACAGCGATGAGCTCAACGAGCTGCTGGCAGAGGATATCTCAATACGCGATGAATTTGGTGATGACATCTACGACCGCTACCTCTATAACAACGGCGAGTCGAACCGGATTCGCATCGACTCGGTGATGATGAGCTCCGCAGCCGAGCAGGCCGGCTTCAAACAGGGCGACATGATCCTGGCGTACGACGAGCAACGACTGTTCGACTATACCGAGTTGCAGCAGGCGACCACCCAGGGCAACCGCGATGAATATGTCAGTGTCACCGTCAGACGTGACGGCCAGGAGATGATGCTGTGGATACCACGCGGACCGATGGGTGTGCGTTTAACTAACACTCGTATCGATCCGGATCTCTAATTTGTGGAAAACTGGCCGCAACCATCAATACAAATCCGATTACGACTAAAAGCATGGCTGGATGACGCAAGCCGGCCATTGGCGCATACACCTGGGTTGGCTGTGTGCTACGCCAGCCAAATACGATCAGCATCACACCAGTGATAATCAACAATGCGAACAGGTCCAGGTATGGGCCTTCACCGATCCGCTTGACCAGGCCATCTCGTAGCTGCGGTAATAAGGACGGGGACAGGTGGACACTCATCCATAGGATCACCCCATCAATAGCTGCGTCATGTTGATTTCTCCACGTTGACAGCCATCTGAGTTTAAACCAAAGCTAATTGCTGCCCAAGGACGAAGGCAGCAATATATTGATCATACAGCACTACTGAAATAACAATTTTCCTCATACATCCTATGGCAATTTGGTGTCTCTGCGAAACAAGCTATTCGGCATAGAATCTGCTAAGCCATGAACGACTACCTGGTGGTGCCTCGCCTGTCAGGTCGTTGGCAAAAGACGCCTACGATCAGCTTCGCTCGCCTGTCGAACCTGGCCGATTCGAAATCGAAGCTTCGAAATCCTCCGTATATTAAAAACCCGAACGCTTCTGACCGGTTTTTTATGCAGCTTATCCACACATAGCTCACACGAACTTGGAAAAGCTAATCATTGATCTTGATTCACCTCAGAAGGAAGGCAATTTAGGAACCCGTATCTTATTTATTGATTCATTGACACTGGGAAGTTCGAACGTGAAAGAGCCCCCGAATCATAATCAATTTAGTTTCAATCAGACTCTGAAAAATGACTAAAGACGCGGCTTTACTCGCCGATTCTATTAAAGAAGCAGACCTTGATAGGTTTAATTAATAAAAACAAACATTTACCAGGAACAGCAATAGATGAATATAGCAGTCAGTGTTGAAATGGCCGAGCAGATACTGCGTGGCTTCCACATTCCTGCCAAGCCTGAAGTTCTGGATAACCTTCACAAACTCATAAGCACAGGCAAAGCAAGCCCGGAGAATGTAGCCGATACCGTATCGTCTGACGTAGGACTCTCTGCGGCAATCCTGAAGACTATCAACTCGCCATTCTACAGTATGGCGAGACAGATCGCCGACATCCAGCAAGCGGTTGTACTGCTAGGCGTAGACACAGTAACCACACTGATTGCCACATATGAAATTAAGCGGCTCATGTCACAGAAGGCCTGTATTTCACTGGAGCGTTTCTGGGACGAAGCAACCGATGTCGCCAAAACAATGGCCTTCGTCGGACGGAAAATTAAACACAGTGTTCCCATCGAGGATCTTTACGCAGTCGGGCTGTTTCATGACTGTGGCATCCCTGCGCTTGCTATCAAATTCATGAATTACAAAGAGCTTCTGATCGAGTCCAATGAGAACCATGATGTCTCTATCATTGAACTTGAGGAACAGCACTACAATACCAATCATGCTGTTGTCGGTTACTATATCTCGAGTTCTTGGGACCTTCCCAAGAAGATCTGTGATGTTATTTTGAGGCATCACGAGGAAGAGACACTGGTCAGACAGGAGACAGAATACTTTCTCACCTCCCACTCAATCCTTAAGCTGGCAGAAAATATCGTCGAACGTACCAGGAGATTTCACCCCAAACCCGAGTGGAGCGGGATCAAGGATGGGGTGCTTGAGTCCCTGGGACTTACCAATACCGACTACAGCGACCTGGAAGAGGATGCTGGTGATATCTTATTGACCTGATTGCTACACTATCTCTTACAGTTACAAGTGCTTTCCGCAATCATTCCTTTATGGAGAAAAATATGTCGGGTGAACGTGAAATCAAAGTCAGACGATTGATGCAGTCATTTGAACACCAGATTTCAGAAATGAACAGCCAGGCGATAAAGGAGATCGCCGGTGATATCAAGAAATCTGATTTTCTGGAACTGGCGCAATCCATCTCGATATTAAGAGCAAAGTACCTCAAGGATGTGCTCATGATCGCACATGCGGATGAGGAGCATTTAACCAACAAGCTGTGTTATGAGACCAAAGAAGCGAGAGAGGCGTACCTAGAAGCAATTGAGAGTTTTGACCAATTGAAGCATGCTCTTCAGCGTGGATATTTTAATCTGGTGGATGATTAATCAAAGTGCAACTTCTGATCTTGGATCCTTTGATCCTTTGATCAGCTTAAAATCTGGGTCAAAGCGGCTCCTGATCCTTTCGACGCGGAGAATGTGTTAACTATGTCTCCGGAATGCACCTACCGCAAGCTGAATGCCTTGCGGGCGATTTGGGAGACATTTTTCGCCACCAGCGGTTCGACGTTGGAAAGTTTTGGTCAGCCGGTAATGCTGACGGAGTTGAAATAGCACTCGCCCAAATTCGCGACCTTACCCTCGCCGATGCAGAGGCTTTTCATTTGGAGAAGCTTTTTCTGGGTGTTTATGGGTATTGTTTTGAATGATTTCGATTAATTCTTGCTTATATGGGTATTTTTGGGTATTTATATGGGTATGAGCTTGAACACCGACACCCTCAACATTACCCGCGAAATCCTCTCGCTGATTGCCGAGCTGGATGAGTTCAAGGGCGCGTGGCGCGCCCTGGGAACGCTCGCCCCGGAGCGGCTGTCGGCCCTGCGCCATGTTGCGACAATCGAAAGTATTGGCTCGTCAACCCGTATCGAGGGCAGCAAGCTATCCGACCGAGAGGTCGACCGATTACTCAGGAACATCGAGATTAAAAAGTTCGACACCCGCGACGAACAGGAAGTTGTGGGCTATGCCGAAGTCATGGAAACGATCTTCGTCCGCGCCAATGACATTGATATCACAGAAAACCATGTCAAACAGTTGCACCGCGACCTGCTCGTCTACAGCGCCAAGGATGAACGCCACAGGGGTGAATACAAGACCAACCCAAACCATGTGATGGCATTTGACGCCGAGGGCAAAGAAATCGGCGTCGTATTCGAAACCGCCACACCGTTCGATACACCGCGCCTCATGAGAGAACTCATTGACTGGACAAGCGAGGCACTGGAAGAAAAACAGCTTCATCCGCTCCTGGTCATTGCGGTCTTTACTGTTGTTTTCCTAGAAATCCACCCCTTCCAGGACGGCAATGGCCGCCTGTCCCGTGTGCTCACTTCGCTGCTGCTTCTGCGAAGCGGCTACGCCTATGTGCCCTATAGCTCACTGGAAAGCGTCATCGAGCAAACCAAGGAAGGCTATTACATGGCGCTGCGCGGAACACAAGGTACGATCCGCACCGCCACCCCCGACTGGCAGCCATGGGTTATGTACTTTCTGCACGCTTTGCAAAAACAAAAAGCGCGCCTGGAAACCAAGATCGCGCGCGAGAAAATCCTGGTCGAGAAACTGCCGGAACTCTCCGTGCAAATCCTGGATATCGCCAAAGAGCACGGGCGACTAACTATCGGTCAGATCGTCAAGATCACAGGGGCCAATCGCAACACGGTGAAAAAGCACCTACAAGCCCTGGTCGTCGCGGGACACCTGAGCCAGCATGGCACCGGCAAAGGAACCTGGTATGGGCGTAGATAATCCGGGCAGAGAGAAGCTCGGCTGTCGAACCTGACTTTTTTAAAGTCGAAGGTTCGAATCTCCCTTGTAGAAATAAAAAAACCCGAACGCGAAAGCTCGGGTTTTTATGGATTTGTGGTGGGCCATGAAGGATTCGAACCTTCGACCAATGGATTAAGAGTTTCCTTATAAAACAATAAGTTATTGTTAATTACGGGAAATTTACCGTAATCTAGCGAAACTGAAAGAACTTTATATACAGTAACTTAGCGTAATTTGGCGAACACTGCGAAAACTGACGGATGTACTGGGTATGTACCATCACAACGTATTTTTGCCCCCTTTGCCCTTTGGGGCTTCGACCTAAAAGACGGACTTTACGGAGAGCTATGAACGTGGCTGAGTTCGACCAAAAACGGATGGTCGGCATACTGTATCATGCTCGCTGAGCGCAAAAAATAACGAGTACGTCTCGGCTGCCACTCTGAGAGTGCGCAAGCATACCTTCTTGGACACATTAATTCGTGATTCCCTAATAGATGAGATCTCCGCCATGTTCATCGAACGTTTGATGCTTACCAATTTCCGATGTTTCGGACCCACACCGGTTAATATAGACCTGAGCTCAGATCTGACTACGTTTGTCGGTGCAAACGGTGTCGGAAAGACGGCAGTTATGCTAGCGCTGCAACGGCTCTTCGGTGTGACGGGTGAGCAACGCCGACTGCGTCGGCAGGATTTCCACATTCCTACGGCAGAACTTGTCTCCCCTCCTCAGCGGAGCTTCTCCCTCGAAGCGATTGTGGCATTTCCCGAACTCGATGACGAGGACGATATTGCACCCGCCATCCCAGAATTTTTCCATCAAATGGCGGCTGATGAGGCTGGCAAGCTGAAGTGTCGTCTGCACCTTGAGGCCACTTGGACTGACGACGGCTCACTCGACGGTGTGATCGAGCAAAAATACTGGGCTATCCGTACCTTTGGTGAATACACCGATGCAGATTGCACTGAACTCAAGGCCACGGATCGCGGAAGAATTCAGCTAATCTACGTCCCCGCGTCTCGAGACGCTGCATCACAGGTTAGTGCTTTCTTACGAGGCAGGCTTTGGCGCGCAATCAATTGGTCCCAGGGAGTTCGGGACACCTTTTCCGGGGCTGGAGGGGCGCTTAATGACGCCTTTTCAGCGGAACCAGCTGTCGATGTTATCGTCGCCGCTGTTACGCGCAGGTGGCAGGAGGTTCATACCGCTGGGACTGACTCAACCCCCCTATTCCGTCCGATCGATCTCAGATTCCAGGAGTTCATCCGTAAGGTCGAAGTCGTTTTCCACCCGGATGAGACTGGGCGCGAGCGTGCCCTAGAAGATCTCAGCGACGGCCAGCGTTCGTTATTTCATCTGGCAATGACGGCAGCGATTCTTGATGTCGAGGCTGGAATCGCAGCAGAGACGGCTCAGGGATTCCAGGAAGGGGGCATTCCGCTCCCAGCACTTACCCTGATCGCCGTCGAAGAACCCGAAAACAACCTAGCCCCCTTCTACCTTTCCCGCATTGTAGGCCAGATCGAGAATCTGACCGGCAATACGCGCGCCCAGGCAGTTCTCGCCAGCCACTCCCCAAGCATTCTGGCGAGGGTCGAGCCAAGTAACGTCCGTCATTTCAGGCTTGATGCAGCCGATAGGAGCTCGCGAGTCCGGGGTATCACCCTCCCGCCAGGAGACGAGGAGGCCTCCAAATATATTAGGGAAGCTGTGCGGACCTACCCCGAACTTTATTTCGCACGTTTTGTTGTACTGGGTGAAGGTGCGTCTGAAGAAGTGGTTTTACCTCGTCTCGGCGAAGCAATGGGCCTTGACATTGATCGCTCTTTTGTTGCTGTAGTGCCGCTCGGCGGTCGCCACGTAAACCACCTCTGGCGCCTGCTCACTGACCTCGATATTCCGCATGCAACATTGCTCGATCTGGATTGGGGAAGGGCCGGCGGCGGCTGGGGACGTATTAAGACTACCTGCACGCAACTTATTGAGAATGGCGTCGCACCTGAAGCCATTTTCAGTGGATTCCCCAATCCTCAAGACTCTGCAGCCAACTTAGCCACCTTTGACTCGTTATCTACAGAAGATAGTGTGAATATAGACAAGTGGTTAAAGTGGCTGCGCCAATTCAATGTCTTCTTCTGTGTGCCGCTTGACCTCGATTATTCCATGCTGAGGGCCTTTCAAGCGGCTTATCAGGTCATAGAGCCCGGCCGTCAGGGACCATCTCGTCAAGGCGATCCCCGTACCGCAATTCTCGGTGACGACGGATTACCGCACCTATACGGCCCCGATAAAGAGACTTTGCTGCGTTGGTATCGCTACCTCTTCCTTGGGCGAGGTAAACCGAGCACTCACGTTCGCGTGCTGAGTGCTCAAGACCCGGCTGTACTCGCCGCTGATGCGCCTGAGGAACTTCGTGCCCTCCTATCTACGATCTCCTCACGCCCGGCGCCACCGCCCCCTGTGGATGACTGAGCATGATATTTGTTCCTCCTAAAGACTGGCGTCCACGTGATATCGAGGATCTCGAACACAATGCTTGGAAGGCGCTCCGGCACTCGGAATCAACCTGTGTCGTCGCTGGCCCAGGTGCAGGAAAGACCGAGTTCCTGGCACAGCGTGCGGTTTATCTCCTGGAAACCGGGCTTTGTCGTCCGCCGTACCGTATACTCGCGATCTCCTTCAAGACTGATGCCGCCAGCAATCTCGCCGCACGTGTGCGTCAGCGCTGCCCTCCGGAGCTAGCTGAGAGGTTCGTATCGGTCACATTTGACGCCTTCACAAAAAGTCTCGTCGATAGGTTTTTGACTGCGATCCCACAGGTCTGGCGTCCAACGCGCCCCTATGATGTAGCCTTTCCGAAGCGACGGCAGGTTCAAGACTTCCTCACGACCTCACGCCTTAGTGCCCCTGTTGAATGGCAAGCCGCTATTGCTGGCTTGGGCGCATCGGATTTCGAATCGCGCTTCGTTGGCGGTTATCGCCTGCCGCTGGAACATCGACCTCCCATGACCGGCATCGAGTTCACTATTGGTCGATGGTGGTTCACTCAGTTGCCCGCGGGACAATGCTCATCCCTAACATTTGTCGGTCTTAACCGACTGGCAGAACTGCTACTTCGCTCGAATCCCCATATCCTCCGGGCACTTCAGGCCACTTACCCATTTGTATTTGTGGACGAATTCCAGGATACAACCTTCGCCCAATATGACTTCCTTCTATCGGCATTTGGAAGAGAGAATACAGTTATCACCGCAGTTGGCGATAACAAACAACGGATAATGACTTTTGCTGGTGCTCGCAAAGATGCTTTCCCTCGTTTTCAAGCCGATTTTGTTGCCGAGCTTATTCCGCTGCTCTTCAATTTCCGTTCGTCACCAGACTTGGTGGCGATCCAGCACGTTGTTGCGCGAGCACTTGATTCTAATGCCTCTGAGACCGTCGCACGTGCAACACGAAAGGTCGATGGTAATGTAGTGCAAGTCTGGTGCAGTCAGACGATCACTGCCGAGGCCACCCATCTGGCACATTGGCTTGCAAATGATATTGCAGTTCGTGGGCGCGAAGCTTGTGAATATGCACTGCTCGTCAAGCAAAAATCCGACGAGTATGAACGTGAACTCACAGGGTATTTTGCTGCCCAGGGCCTACGTATTCGGAACGAGAGCCACACCCTTGGGCGAACGACCCTTCAAGACCTTCTTTCCGATGAATTCTGCCACATAATGATCGCGATACTTCGGCTTGGTTCGGTCCGCCGCGCTCCTGCTGCTTGGCAATTGGCGTCGTCCTCTGTTCTGGCGCTTCGAACCGTTGCCCCCGATGATGATGTGGAACAGGCAAAGGTAGAGACCAACTTGACCGTATTTCTCAACTCGCTACGAGCCGATATGGCAGCAATCGTCCCTTCGCATGCCAGTGCTTACATGTTCGCCACGCGGGTACTTGAGTATCTAGATCAGGCGGCCGTCGCGCAAACCTATATCGAATACAGCACCGGCGACATACTAGAAATAATGATCGAGGCTTTCTATCTACATTTCCTTGAATCAAGCGAAGGCGCATCAGACTGGACCGCATGTCTAGATGCCTTTGAAGGCATTTCTCAGATCCCGATGATGACCGTTCATAAGAGCAAAGGCCTCGAATACGACACTATCGTATTTATTGGTCTCGATGACCAAGCATGGTGGGCACATACTCCTGGCGATCCAGAAGGCATTGCCGCTTTTTTCGTTGCGCTCTCACGTGCCAAGCAGCGCGCCATCTTTGCCTTTTGCCAAGAACGAGGTGAACGCAACAAGGTCGGTGAACTCTATCAACTTCTCACCAATGCAGGCGTGCCTGAGATCTTGATCTAAGTTAGTAGAAATTGCAGAACTGACTTCCAGTTCTATTTCAGACGCCGACACATGCCTCAAAGCGAATAGCTTTAACAGAGGCACAAAACCCAAGCTTCACAAACGAACCTTCGTATATGAAATACTAAACTGACATAGGTATCCGCGCTACAGGCAACTGATACTCCAGAGCTGAGCTTTGCTCACCATGAAAAAGGTAATTTGCCAAAAGTCCCGAAGGACGACTGCGCTTTTTGGTATCGAATATTCCCAAGTTCCCAAAAACGAGAAAGCTATCCTTAGCCCTGGATACTGCCACGTTCAGCATATTTGGCGTCCTATCGTAGAACGCACCACCAGTAAATGACTCTCCATAAGTCGGCGAGAAGATTACTATCTCTCGCTCTGCACCTTGCAAGGCATGAACGGTACCGACCGTCAATTTGCTATTTTTGCGTGTAAGATCTGGCATTTCCTTACGCAACTGCTTTGTAATGGTACCGGCTTGGGGTTTAAACGGTGTTACTATCCCCACCAACTTCCAAAGTGGCTTTTTGTTGCCGTCCTCATCGAGATAGTATTCCTCGATTTGGGCTCTGTTAGTCTTTAGCCATCTCACTATAGATGCAGCTTCTACGTGGTTACATCGACTTTTCCCAACCTTCTTATCTTGGCTCGTAACGTTCATGTACCCAAACGCCGGGAGAATACGTTTAACAGACTCTATACTGGGCCGCAAAGGATCGAGCCTTCCCGAGTAGATCAGCTTATTGCAATAACCGATCAACTCCGGTACACAGCGTCGATGTTCAACTAACATCAAACCACGCATATCTTCGAATTTTTGTACAACACAGCTTCGATTGGCAACTCGCATTAAATTGCCACTTGCGGGCGTATATCCACTTTCTGCTAGTGCGTCATAACGTGGATCATGTTTGCTTGAGATCAAATCAAATTTAACAGCATTGCATCTGTCAGTACCCTCTCCATTGTTCCACACAGGTTCAATTTGATAGATATCTCCCACCACAAGCGCACGCTTGGCAAGCGCGAACATCGCAGCACCAACATCAGGCGAAACTTGGCCTGCTTCGTCCACAATCAAGAGGTCTATAGTGTTCCAAAAAGGAATGCTCTCGCCCTGCCAAGCGGTGAAAAACGCAGGTGCCATGTGAAAGTTTGAAACAAGGCATGGGGAAAGCTTTGCGAACCGGCGGTATTTAGCTTCCTTGCTAGCACGCCCTTTTGTGTCGGTTTTACCTTGCTTTAAGCGATCTCGCATCTCAAGCAACCATTGCCCTGACCAATACCAATCCGCAGTACTGAACATTAGCGCTCGAATATCAGTGTCAAGTCGATCATTCAGAGCACTGAGTGATACATCGAGCATATTCTCATTACTGTCTTTTACGGCATCCTTCCATCGACAGAAAACGGCATCAATTTTTGACCAAGCCTGTTTTGCAATATGGAGACGCTGAAGCACCGTAGACTTGCACTTTTCTATATCAGCACGACGGGCTGCAACAACTGCCTGGTTGGAAGACTTGCAATCCAATGCAGACTTCCGGAGAAAGCGGAAATGTTCGGGAATACCATCATCTCTGTGTTGGCAATCAGCGGTTAGCGGATTGGTCATAAGAAAATTCCGATCACGTGCTATTCTGCGCCGACGTATTGATGATATAAACGAGAGAAAATCAAGCCACAGAGGCGAGTTTGCAAGATAGTCGTTCCATGCCATTTCGGCTCGATTAATCTCTTCACGCGCAGTTTCATAGTCGCTTTCGATCGTTTTCAACTCCGCATCACATTCCTTAATTGATTGATCCGCCTCTCTTATATTGGACTGCTCGGTTCCAATTACTGCCTGATAGCCATCAAGCAACTGCGTACAGGTAGATGACGCTCCAGCATCAATGTCTTGACCGGTTACCTCATATACTTCATAACGAACTTCAACAATGCGCTTAAGCATCTCATGGCAGCACTTCAAGCGATTTTGCAGAGCCTTAACGACATCAGAAACTGAAGTTTGTTTTTGACCAAAGAAACCCGATGCTTTATCAAGAAACAACTTCTCTGCCGACTCGACCTCTTCCAAGCTCTCATCCTCGGTAAATGGGTGGTTCTCGTCAGTAGTACAGGTTGGATGCGTGCTTTCACGTGATCCGGACGCCATGAACAATCCAAACCCACCAGTATAGGGGTGCCAACGCCTATGACCTGTCTCCGAACAAATTTTCTCAAAGCCATCCAATACATTTTCAACAGCTTTGACATTGGTTGATGTGACGACTATCAGTGGACATTTGGATTTCGTCAGCGCAGCATTTACCCACAATTGGGCTACCACACTCTGGAGCAATGTGGTCTTACCTGTGCCTGGCGGGCCATTGACAGCAAGCACTTGTCCCTCATTAAGACGAACTAGTTCCAACATCGACTCTCGCTGTGAAGGTGACAGGCAGTGCTTTCGATTGATATGTCCAACAGTGCTCGCATACCAGCGCTCTGCCTGCGGTACGCCCACTGGCTTTACAGACTCACGGTCAACGCACGTCTGTAAATTTTCTAGTAGTGGCAGCCTCGATTTATTTGCGATGATTCGATCATAGAGCCTGATAATATGCCTGGAAATAATGGGTGGGTCATAGGGAATCCCGTGCCACTCTGATACAACCTCATAATCATCAAGCGAAAACTCCGGAACGCTTTCGCTTGCATCTGATTCAGAAGGCAACAACGGCAACCTAGCATCCGTTACGGCCTCAAAAAGTTCACCTGCAATTCGCAATGTATCCGAAAAAGTAGTTGCTTTGCCGGGTAAATTACTTACATAGTTGTCATAGTCATCTAGATGCCCTAGCGCCACCGGCATTTGTGTCGGTTCCAGAATATCCCGAGGTATCCACGGATCTCGGTCAGGATCAGGCCACAAGCATGCTGAACGATCTAATAGGCAAGGAATACATATTGCCGTCAGGCCTTCATGGACGTCTCTAGCCTTGCGTTTAACACCATGACTTGCCAACTCAGACAATCGAGCTGCAATCAAAACGAAGGGTATTGTCCTTGCCGACTTTTCATCTGTTCGTGATTTATTACTGGCAGCAAACTGAGCTGACGTCCAAGCGGCCACATCTGGTTCAGCAAATGTGACTCTCCATACCCCTTCAGCATCACCTATCAATATAGGCTTGCTTTCTGCTGGTACTCGGGGATGGAGTAAATATACCTCTGCAAGCGCTGCCCGCCAATATGAAACCGGCACCTTTTCTACTTTGGTATCTTCTTTCATTCTTCCCTGCTTTTTCTGCCGAAAAAATGGCTAATCCATTGAATTATCTAGCACTTTTTCCACATAAGAGAGGCATGGGACAAAACAGTCCGATGCTAGCGATTCTAAAGAGCCACTAATTTTAGCGGCTAAAATTTATATGTCACTTTCGAAATTATGGATATTGGATAGCACCACCCTCACCACGCAACCATCAAGATGTGGTTACTTGGACGGGCTACTGCTGGAACAAACTAGGCATATCCTTATAAGCAGCCTGTAAAACAGGTTTTTGATTCATCACTAGGCGCTCAATCCACTCACTGGCGCTAATACCATCCTTTTTTGCGGCGTGTTTTATAATCGCCTTCGCACCTGTTGACAGTGTCAACGTAATCTGATCCGGCGCCGTGGGATCGAGCATTCTACGCTTTTGTTGAGCGCGGAGGCGGGACTCACGTTTCTTCGATCGTAAATACTCCCTTTTCTGCCTAACACGGTCGAGTTCATCTTGCTTAGAATGTTCCTCTTCTGCAGTGCCTGCCATAGCAATCCTCCCTAGTACGATATCCGTTGACAGTGTCAACATTATGGCCTATATGTTGACACTGTCAATTTGTTTGCGATGTTGGTGTATATGTACCAATATTCAGAAGGCACTATTTCAGCGGTATTCGTTCTTGATATGTGAAGCAAATTTTAGCGGCTAAAATTTAGCCGAGCACGTGGGGAATGTCAGAGATTTGAGGTAGGTTGTCACATTACAAACTACTGTTTCTCTTTTATGATCAGACTGCCTGATTCTTCAGCACGCCTTCGCTTGATTTCAGCTCGCATCCATGCGGACGAATCCTTTGCATCCTTCAATAGATTGTCAGCTTCTTCTGAAGTAAGCAGGCGTGGATATTTACAACTGTTTTGATCTTGCTTTTTCATAGGGGAAATTTCATAAAATTTTAGCGGCTAAAGCATCTCATCAAAACTTAGCTCTTCATTTAAGCCTTCGTTGTAGTTGTCAAAAGCGCTTTGTCGACTAATCAGAGGTATTACTTGGCTTGGTTTTTCTGAATGTGGGATCAACCTGTCTACAAAATTAGAACAATAGTCGAGAATTCCATAATCTCTAAGTATAATCAGGGCAAGTGACCCTTCCGTTAAGGATAGCTCAAGACAACACCCCAGTATCTCCTGATATTTCGCCGCCTCTCTTCTGAATTGCCCTAACCTAAACGCTGCGATCAGGGCAGCCATGTCATCCATATCGAGTAGCCCCTTTCCCGTCCTTGTTTTCTCCTCATAATATTCTGACATAGCTGTATAGTATATTTTGGTACTTTCGACTCTAGTAAAGTCACACAAATTATACCTGTCTGAATTCCATGCCTGGTGAACTTGTACGATTCCAGAAGTGGCTTTTGATACCCTCCATAACTCCTGTTCATCATCAGACCACAGTGCAGTCCATAGCGGCGCTTCCTCTGGGCCGATATAATAAATATCTGATGAGCCCTTTACTTTCTGCTCTACTCTCTTAAGTGTGCTTGCCCCAACATTTCTGTCCCCAGTTCTGTATCGGCTCCAGTTTTGTGCAAGCACCCCTGTCTTTCTTTCTAACAAGTGGACCTTTGATGTATCACTTTCTCCAAGCCACCCCGTAAATTTCTGCCCCCCGACATCATCCATCGCTACGACTGACGCAACGTAATGAGTCCATGCCTTTGTTCTTATTTCGTCATTTAGTTTAGCCACTCATTATCTCCTTGTTTTGTTTATAACCATGTTTTGGTTATGGACGAATATTCCTCGAAGAAATATAACACAAAAAACCGAACTTGAACGTAAATTGGCAGGTTGTTGCATGGACATAGAACGCTCACTAATAGATCGATACGGCCCTCTACTAACACTATACGATGTCGCACAAATCTTGAGGAGAAGCCCTGATGGCTTGCGCGTTTCACTATGCCGACAAAATGAAGTATCAGAAATACTGAATCCAGCAAAGAAAAAAATTGGTAAGCGCATCTACTTTCACACCTCTGCAGTTGCCGAGTTGATCAAGCCATGAAATCAGACATGATCTCGAAGCACATCATGCCTAGGGATAAGTTCATAAACGAGGTTCTGGCTATTGAAGCTTTGGCAGCCAAAGAAGCGGGTGCGATTGGATATATGGCCCGCGCATTGGTCCAGGCTACGTTGCCTCACAGAAAGCGCGACGGTGCAGAGTTCACGCGTAGGAATGGTGCTTTTACGCTCTCGCTATTAGCTCCATCTCATGTGGGATTACCCTACGGGTCGATTCCGCGATTACTCGTCTCCTGGGTGACGACAGAGGCCGTAAGGACTGGAGAACGCGAGCTGATCCTGGGTGACAACCTCAGCCAGTTCATGCGTGAGTTGGGCATGGTGCCTACCGGCGGGCGATGGGGCACAGTCACTCGTCTTAAGGAACAAATGCGGCGGCTTTTCGCATCGTCCATTATCTACACCGATAACAGTACGCACGGATTTTGCGTCAACACAAAACCAATAGCGGATACTGCACGGCTTTGGTGGGACCCAAAGAGACCGGAACAAGCAGCTCTTTGGGAATCTACACTCAAGCTGGGTGAGCAGTTTTTCGATGAGATCACCCGCAGCCCTGTCCCAATCGATTTAAGAGCCCTCAAGGCGCTTAAGCGGTCTCCCATGGCGCTGGATATATATTGCTGGCTTACCTACCGCTTGAGCTACCTCAGAAAGCCAACAGTCATCCCATGGGTTGCGTTACAGATACAGCTGGGAGCCGAATATGGACGGGCGAGGGATTTCAAGGCTGCATTCGTTTCGGCGTTGAGGAAAGTGCTCTGTATCTACGGAGCCAATGTGGAGGAGCATGGTAATGGATTACTCATCAAGCCATCTCGGACTCATATACCGCGCTGTGCATAACCCTGTTAAGAGGCGGAGTTATCCACGCATAAACGGTCGCGGGGTGTTCGCCAAGTTACGCATAAACGGTCGCGGGGTGTTCGCTAGGTTACGCATAAACGGTCGCGCCAACAGGCCGAATGCCCTGTCACAACGAGGGTCTCAAGGGTGCTCCTGTAGTTACCTGTATACATAAACCTGTAGTTGGAGTGCTCATTCTGTGGATAAGTATCAAAACGGATTGTTACGTCGATAGAGGAAATGATGAAAAGCCTATCAGAGAGAATCGGAGACCGAGCAAGGACAACCTCTTCTTGTACACCTCACGCGAATCGAGCCATCGTGCTCGCTCTGCGAGGTGACATCCAAGCTGCACTCAATGATGGCTGGTCTGTTCTAGCGATCTACCAGACTCTTCAAGACGAAGGTAAGGTCAATTTCAGTTACCAGGCGTTCCGCCGACATGTGAACCGTATCTTTTTCAACAATGCGGAATCAAGGCATGGATGCTATGGAACTACAAAGACCGCTCAAAATAGCTCGCAGCGAACGTCCGGCACGGGCTTTAGCTTCAATGCAAATCCGGATGAAGAGGATTTGTTTTGATGATCTCGATTCAATATCTATTTTTGCACTGCTACCGCACTGTAACACCACTGCTTGGCGTTCAAACTGCGTTCACTGTTTTCATTTCTCGGTCAATCACCGTACAACACAGATTGATGCGAGGAAATGGACGGAAATTCGATTTCCAACAGACCGGTAATGGACGTCGAACAGCGGGCAGGATGTGTGAAGTAGGCCCACCATGCAAGCATGATATCCCTCTTCACTTTGCCTTATTCGCACCTGAGGTGCTCAACGGACATCCTGCCCTGCGGGGCCAAAACACCATCAGCTGAAACATCAAGATAACAAGCCAATGATGAGCAAGATAACACGAAAAAACAGTCCCCTAATCAAGGTCTATTGCCTTCCTGATGAACGGGCAGAGATTGAGGCAAATGCCAGGATGGCCGGCCATAGCGTCTCTACCTACCTAAGACTGGTTGGTCAGGGATATCGAGTGCACGGCGTCGTTGACGCTGAACAGGTCCGCGAGCTGGTCCGCGTCAATGGCGACCTGGGCCGCTTGGGTGGATTGCTGAAACTCTGGCTGAATAATGACGCCAGGGTGGCAGACGTTAAGGTTAGTACCATCTTGGCCGTGCTGGATCGCATAAAGATGACTCAACACCAGATGAGCCATCTCATGGAGTCCATCCTTCGACCGAGGGCTGAACATTGATTACCAAGCACGTCCCTATGCGTTCCCTGGGCAAAAGCGATTTTGCCGGGCTGGTGGATTACATCACCGACGAACAGCGTAAGGAACACCGCCTGGGTGAGGTCCGTCTGACAAATTGCGAGGCGTGTTCTCTCCGGGATGCTATTAGCGAAGTACTGGCCACGCAGTTTGCAAACACCAGGGCGAAGAGCGACAAGACCTACCATCTGATCATCAGCTTTCGCGCCGGCGAACAGATCAACGCCAGTACCCTGGCGGCCATCGAAGATCATATTTGCAAGGGTCTGGGATTTGGCGAGCATCAACGTATTAGCGCCGTGCACCATGACACGGACAATCTCCACATCCATATCGCTATCAACAAAATTCATCCAATCAGGAACACCATTCACGAACCCTACTATCCGCACCATAAGCTGGCCGAACTGAGTCAGCACATTGAGCGCGACTACGGGTTACAGCAGGACAACCATACCCCGCGCCGGCGTGGAGCCGAGAGCCGGGCGTCAGACATGGAGCACCATGCCGGCGTTGAGAGTCTTATTGGCTGGATCAAGCGCGAATGTCTGGATGATATCAAGGAGGCACAGTCCTGGGAGGAGCTGCATCAGGTCATGCGTGATAACGGACTGGAGCTCAGGACGCGAGGTAATGGGCTGATTGTTGCGGCCAACGATGGGACAATGATCAAGGCAAGCACCTTGGGGCGTAACTTCTCCAAACCGAAACTGGAGGCTCGTTTCGGGCCTTACGAGCATAACCAGACTCAGAAGACAAAACCCTGCCGAAAGTACCGCAAAGACCCCATACGACTTCGTGTAAATACCACTGAGCTATATGCCCGTTACAAGGCTGAGCAGCAGGTCGTAGCGTCCAATAAGACGATGGCCCTGAGCAAAGCCAAACAAGGGAAGGATAGCCAAATCGCGTATGCCAAGACGAAAGGCAAGGCGCGACGTGCGGTCATCAAGCTCGCTGGAGGTGGTCGACTCACCAAGAAGCTCCTGTACACGCAAGCCAGCAGTTCCCTGAAAACTAAGATCGATAAAATCCAACAACACTACCGGGCAAAACGTCAGGCGATCCACGACACCCACCGCCGCCTTACCTGGGCCGACTGGTTGAAACAGAAGGCCCTTAAAGGAGACAAGCAAGCCCTGAATGCACTGCGGGCCAGGGAGGCCGCTCAGGGGCTCAAAGGGAACACCATTAAGGGCAGGGGTCGGGCAACGCCTGGTCTTACGCCGGTGATCGACAGCATCACCAAGAAGGGAACCATCATCTACCGCTCTGGAACGAGTGCTGTACGCGACGACGGCGACAAGCTGCAAGTCTCCCGCCAGGCGACCGGCCAAACTGTCGCAGCGGCCTTGAGGATGACCATGGAACGATATGGTAATCGTATCATCGTGAACGGCTCACCTGAATTCAAGGCCCAGGCGATCCAATCAGCGGTGGACTCCCAGCTTCCTATCACCTTCGCCGACCCGGGACTTGAGCAACGCCGGAAAGCCATGCAGAACAGCCAGACTGTGGCCAAGAGCAAGACGAAGGTCAAGCGACCAGGCATACCACTCATCAGCAAGCTGCCTCCTTCCCATCGACGGAACGGCTTGCGGACCTTGAGTCAGCTAGAAGTGATGCGCACCGGTGCTGTGAAAATAGAGCCAATACCGGATAAGCAAGAGCAACGCCGGGCCAAGATACAGGCTGAGCTAGCTGCCAAGAAGGCTAAACGGAACAACAAAGGACTAACACTGTAACGACAGGAGGGATACCAAAATGAGACACAAAATTTTAGCGGCTAAAAAAGGAGATCAATTCATGACTATGAAAAGAAAATTATTTGGCGTTATTACTGCTGTAATGCTTAGCATCACGAATGCCAATGCTGGCATACCGACATTTGACGGCCTAAATCTTATACAGAATGTTATGACTGTACTTGAGGAAACGGCACAGACGCTTAAACAGATTGATGAATACAGGACGCAATTACAACAGTATGAAAATATGCTGCAGAACACTATGCAGCCTGCTTACACCATTTGGACTGATGCACAAGTTACGATAAACAATCTGCGCGAAGCTATTGACACGCTCAACTACTATAAAACACAGCTCGGTAGCTTGGACGGTTATCTGGATAAGTTCGGTGATCTTGATTATTACGTTAATTCGCCGTGCTTCAATGGCAGTGATGATTGTACGCCAGAAGAGAGGGCTCTGCTTGAAGAAACCCGGTCACTCGGATATGAGTCTCAGCAGCGTGCAAACCGGGCGCTGTTTGAGGGCCTGGATCAACAGCAGGATGACATAGAGAACGATGCAAGGAGGCTACAAAGACTTCAAGTTGCTGCTGAAAGCGCAGAAGGGCAGTTAGAAGCAATTGGATACGCCAATCAGCTTGCCAGCCAGCAGGCGAATCAGCTCTTGCAAATTCGAGGCCTGTTGATGGCACAGCAGAACGCTGTAACCACCAGGATGCAGGCACAGACGGCGGAAGAAGCAAGGGGACGCGCCAGGTTCAAGCAAATTACCACCTGGACCTATAGCGCCAGTCCAACGGACGACTACTGATAAGGAGTTTGTATGAAAAAGTATCACCTATTTTTCGCACTTGCTGTTGTGTTGAGCGGTTGTTCTGAGAAAGCGCAACAAATGCCGGAGCCGACTCAGGCAACGTGCGAGCCACAAGCAATGAAACAAATTCTTTCTGACTTTAACGATACCCAGAAGAAATCATTTGTTGCCGCCTGCAAGTCGTGGCGACAGGCTAGAAATATGAAGGACTGGACTTACAAGCCCAGTGCTCCGGACAACTATTAGGAGCAGGGAAATGAAGATTATACATTGGTATGGGATTGCTGCGCTTGTGCTGCTGCTGTTTGCCAGCCCCGCCTTTGCCGAGTTGGGTAGCTCAGGAATCATGAATGATGTGCTTAACCGTTTTCATAGCGCTGCAAGCGATTGGGCAGGCGCGATTGAGAATGCGGCATCTCGTTTATTTTGGACACTGGTACTGATTTCTATGGTGATAACGTTTGGTTTCATGGCGTTACAGAAAGCTGACATTGGAGATTTCTTCGCAGAGCTCGTCCGATTTACGTTATTCACAGGTTTCTTCTGGTGGCTGCTTACGAATGCAGTTAGTGGGTGGAACATCGGCGGCACAATCATGGATTCCTTACAGATGCTGGGTGCTGAGGCTGGTGGTCTTAGCACCACAAATCTCGGGCCATCAAGTGTGGTCGATTTGGGGTTTGAGCTTTATGACCGAACGGTCAAGGCCACGGATGAACTGAGTTGGCGTGAGATGGGCACCCAGATCGTCATGATGTTAATGGCGCTTGGGGTCCTGATTGTATTAGCCCTGGTTGCGGTGAATATGTTGCTGTTACTGGCCGCAAGCTGGATATTGCTCTATGCTGGCGTTTTCTTTCTTGGCTTCGGTGGGTCCAGGTGGACATCCGATATCGCCATCAATTATTTCAAGACAGTATTGGGCGTGGCGGCGCAGCTGCTTTCCATGGTTTTGATCGTCGCGATTGGCAAGCAGTTTCTTACTCACTACTACAGCCAGATCAATGAAACGATGGCCACCCAAGAGCTGGCGGTCATGTTGGTTGTCGCAGTCATTTTGCTGTTTCTCGTGAATAAGGTTCCGCCATTGATCTCCGGAATCATTACTGGAGCCGGCATTGGTGCGGGTGCCGGGATCGGGAACTTTGGTGCGAGTGCAATGGGTGGCGCTGTTGGTGGAGCCATCGGCGCCACAAGTGCGATGGTAGCCAGCGCGCAAGTTGCCGGAAATGCTGTTAAAAGCACCGCAGCCGGGGCAGCCGAAGGGATGTCGGAATTGAAGGCAGCTTTTACCCAAGCGAATTCAGATTCTGCTGCCGGAAGTGACATTCTTGCGAATCCGTTTAGTGATGGTGGAGATAATAACGGGCCTGGAGGTGGGACTGACCCAGGTAGTAGTCAAGGCTCTTCTGGCAGTTACGAAACACCTTTTTCTAAGGCAGCAGGGTATTCTGAACATGCATCTGGGGGTTCTGCATCCTCTACATCTTCAGAATCGCAGGGCGAACAAGCGCCAAGCGATAACAGCCAGACATCGACGGAAGACGAAGGCCAAACCCACGGCGCTGAGTCCACATCGGCGTTCGATGGCAATAGTTTGGCCTCTACCGACGAAACCGAGGTTGATGAAGCGGAAGAGATTGCGGCTTTTGCTGGAACCGATACTGAGAAGTCCTAAAGCGCGCCGGTCGGATGGTGAAGAACCGACCGGCACTTCCACTCAACACCTGATAGGAGGTGAAAAATGGCAACACAACATACTATAGAACCTGGCCAGGTAATGCATCAGGCGGCCACTCAGCTTATGGAGATCGACTGGGTCGATCAGAAAACAGCAAAGCAGATTTCGCCCATGGCGGAAGCCGTCGCCAATATGGTCACGGTTCTGTACTACCAGGCGGAAACAGGTCTGGCGTGTAGGGATGACTTCCTGGAGGCACAGGTTACATTGCGCCAGGCGATGCCTTTTTCTGACCCTGAATAGTTTCAGATATTCGACTTTGACGAGGCGGCCTCTTGTGCCGCCTTTTTCGTTGTTGGTGCTGGCAGCGGATTGTTGGAATCCAAACTCTCGGCCCATGCTCGGACGGCCAGATGATCAAATACACTGCCAACCTTCACGTCGGCCATACCATCGCGAGTCTGACGATCACGCTCTTCTTCCAGATCTATTTCATCGAAACCCATACCTTCTTACCCCTACAGCAATCAAAACTGAACTCTTCGATCTCAACTTTGTAGACTTATATCTTTGCTATGACCGATATGCGACCTGTTTCGTAGTCCGCAGAGAATCGCCATATCAGAAGTCGCGGCCAAGGAGCTTACCTTGTGGCCCTTCGTCTGTGAGGATTAATCGCGTTTGAGTTGCGAGATCTAGCCCTCCAAGCAGTTCCTGACTTGGCAGGTCATTGCTATTAAAAGAACAAATATATTGAAAACCATGTTCCTCAGACTGTTGAGCTGCTAGACGAAGGGCGGCGGCCTTTTGGCGGTCGTCCACACCATCGTATATGTGGCTGTCATGGAAAATGAAGCCTGGGGTAGTGTCACGATTTGCCCATAGTTGCGCCAACATGAGGTCGAAGCAGAAGAGTTTCATCTTCTCAATGCCTTGACTGCCCTCACCCTGGATGTCCACGTTGAACGAAAAGCTTCCTCGGTTGGTGAAGGCAATCTCTAAAGTCCCGTGGCTACCTTCACCATAGAGTGCCCTGCTGTTGCTGTTGAAGAGTTCGATGGCCCGAGCACGAACAGCCTCTTGCTCTTCATGATTTCGCCGACCATGACTGATCACCTGTCGCCGCTCAGTGGCAATCTCATCATCGGTATTGTCGATCTCTCGACGCTGATGGAGAGCATCGACAAGCTTGTCACGCTCGTGCCTGAGATCGGCCAACCGCTCGTGCAGTTGGTTGTACTCGTCCAGGGCATGAAAGCTGTCGATGATGCCTAGAGCCTTGGCCCTTTCTTCACCGATACGGGCTTCCTCTGCCTCGTTCTCGGTAATCAGAGCTTGAAGGCTCTCACATTCTTCCCGAAGGAATTCTTCCCGGTTGTGGATGACATGTTGATGAAAGGCCTCTACTTGCTCAATGGTCTTCCTGATTTCATCTGGAAGCTCTACCTGGGCTGACTGGAACAAGCCTACAACAGAGCCATCAGTAGGGGCGATTTCCGATACAAGACTCTCCTCGTAGTGACGTAACGTGGTTCTAAGCCGGAATCCGTTGTTGCGCTTCTTGCGGAGTTCAGCAGTCAGGGCAGTGGCCTGTTCTTCGATCTCCCGGTAGTCCGGGTGGACTTTGAAGTCGTGGAGTTGGTGCTCGAGTTCTCCAATTTCCTGGTCGAGCCGAACTCGTTGCGACTCCATTGCCGCTGGGTCACTTTGTGGTCCCCGTAGTACACCATCCTTGATGCTTTTTTTCACCGTCTGTAAGACAGCCTTGCGATCACCGAGCAGTTTGAGGTCTGTAAAGGGCTGCCAATCCAGACCGAGGAGATAGGCATTGTGGACATCGCGGTCCCATGCCGGCTGGCCCGACATGAACTGATAAGGGGCCACCTCGAATTCGCGGCGAGCGAAGTAACTGATGAGATTGCGGAAGGTCGGGAAATACTTGCTGGGCTTTTCTAGGGGCAGGCCAAACCACTGCTGGCCCAGCCAGGCGTTAAGAGTCTTGATACTTACCTGTTGTATACCATTGCCCAGTGGCTCTGTCTCTAGGTACTGAGGGAACGTAACACCACGAACTTTGGCTACCCGGTCGTTCACGATTCCTCGAGTGATCGAGATGGGGCCTGAGGGTGTCATCACGTCGAGAGTGAACTCCCAAGCTTCCTCTTTGAGCATAGACTTGCGAAGGTGATCGGAGAGGTTACCTCCTAGGCAGTGGTGGACGATCTGGAGGAACGTGGTTTTGCCGACCGCGTTTCGGGAGTCCTGGTCAGTTGATTCCTCAGCACGCTCTGCGAGAATGAGGTTGAGACCGGGTTGAAACGTCACGGATTGGAAGGTGTTCTTGTTAGCAGTAACGGATATGATCATGCCGCACGCTCTCGTATGGTAAGCATCCCTTTTTCCAAGCCAATGTATCCGAGCAGATACAAAGTGTCCAAGGCCAGGATGAAGCGGTCGTAGGTGCCGACCTCAAGACGATCACGGACCCCCTCCCAGAGATTGGACACGGTTGTGCCCTCAGGACCGATCTTGGTCAGCAGGAGACCACCAACGCCGATAAGACTGTCTCGGCTAAGGAGGTGTTTGTTCGGGAGAATCATGACGCGTCGAACACCTCGCAGGTTGTGAACAAATAACCGAGAATGGCGACACCTGGTGCCATCGCCTTGGGGTCGTGCGTGTCTGGCCCTGCTGCGAAGTAGTAAAGGTGCCAAAATAGGTCATCGCTTTCCAAGCCGTTGGCCACCCCTTGATGGTACTGAGCCATAAAAGTCGACCTTAGCTTTCTACCGAACTTGGGCTTGGTAGGTTCTGTGAAGTTGATGTACCGCTGTGCCTCTTTTGCCCCTGCAACGGCCATTACAAGAACACCCCTTGTTGCAGCAGTGAGGTCGTTTGCCTTCATCTTAGCCGGGATATTGACATTGACCAACGGTGTAGATTCTGTTGGCTCAGCCTCAGCTAGACGTTCAGCAACAACCTGGAGCTCATCGAATTGTAGTCTGGGGATAGCCTGTGTCAGGGTGTCTTTTACCCACTCCTCATGGTCATTCTTCCATTGGTGGAGAAGCTGCTCAGTGTAAGTGTTAGGTTGTCCATCTACTGGACCACGATGGTGGTTAGGACAGAGTAGAATAATGTTATCGTAAGTGTCGCGCTCACCTTCAGGGACTTCGCTGATGCGCCGTGGTCCACCGCTTCCATGAGGAGCGATATGGGCTTGTTCGCCCATGACCACGGCCTCATCAAATTCAGTAGGATCTACCAGCAGGACTTCGCGACAGTCGGGTTTGTTACAGCGTCCAGCGGAGAGCGCCCATAACCGCTTAAGGTCTGGGTCTCTAAGCCTAACTCTTCGTTGCTTAACTTGGTTCATACTTAAAAATGCTCAACAACTGAAACACGTTGATTTGTAGCCGAAGCCAGCAAGACGCGAAAAAATAGATCTGTCCCATTTTTTCCAGGTTTCGACGGTTTGGTGATCGACCATGCGATTGGCCCTCACGTCAGACATGCCCTCGCGTGTAAGATAGTCGCCATCCTCTTTAGGCACGCCTTGTTCTTCTGAATTCACGATTCCCCCTTTGGCCGCCACTGTCTAATTCTATTGCTTGTTCAATAACTTAGCGCAAGGCACTTGCATTTCAAAACCTTTTGAGTGCCCCACCAAAGCTTACATCTTGAAACGCTGGAGATTTCAACAGTCCCTCTCAACCAACAAATCCTTGGCTACTCTGGCCTTTAAGTTCTGTACGAGACTAAGCATGTCCATTTGGTTGTTTAAAAGAGAATCTGCCGCTTCAGCTCTCCACACCAGATCACCAGGCTCTACAAATGTCTTTCTCAACTGTCTAACCGTTGCCATTGCGTTTTTAGCCCATTCAACAAAATCGGACAACTTCCACAGAGATACAGAACCGAGATGCGGCATCGCACCAGTACATGCATATGAAACTGGAGTAACCAGAACTGGCACTATTTCGACATCCTCTGGCTGGCAAGACACCACGTTATCCCTCATCCACGCAGGATGGGTCGCTGCTTGCCGCGCCTTGGTCGCATCAAGAGAAGATTGCTCGTTGGCGTTCGCATGATCCTCGAAAACGAGACACATAGCACCAAGTTGCCACCAAGGGTCGGGCGAAGCATCTACCTCTACTTTACCAGCCTCAAAGCCAATGTGTTCACCAAGTAATTTGTGGGCCCCCTCAAATGTTTTCACTTCGTTGAGTCCCTCTAGTATCGCACGTTCGCTTTTCGAGTATTTCCTATCGTGCGTCACTCCCAATGCACTCAATACAGCTTCTATATTCTCTACCTGAGTCATCAAGAGCGTGTTGCGTACATCTTCTTCAGCATTCACCTCACCCGTCGTAAGCTGCTGTGAGAGCTGTACTAACCATGGAATACCTTTCGCCGCTTTCTTTGCTCTTGAATAATGCTCTCTAGCTTTAGGTTTAAAACTATCGTTGCAACCTCTTGTGGTAGCAAGAACCGAGGCAGAACCCGCGAGGTACTCCCAAAGAGCTCTATAGCCTCGGAGCTCTGGATCCTTGATCAAACCGATCACGGATTCTGCACTATCAAGAGCTTCGACATAGTCCTCTTGCCACATTGAGATTTGATACTGAACTTCGTATTCAACAGCCTCTGCTAGTTGCGTGATGCTAGGGAACGGTGACTTTGTTGAAGCATTTCTCTGATCCACTATTGCTTGATTTACCGATTCCCAGTTTTCTCCATTTTCTATAAAAACATCGAAGTTATCTGTGAAATCAACAATGCTCTTTTCCTTAGACTGTTCCACACCAAACCATAACTCAGCTTGTAGCTCAGGATGGAAATACTTCCTTCGTCTTAGATCTGAAAGGTAATCTGGTAATTCCTCACCAGTCACAACTACAGCCGAATAGTCCTCCAATGACCTCGTACATCTACCAATGGCTTGTAGCACCCGGGTTTGTATTCGCTCATTGAAAAGAATATTTGCTCCCATTCGACTCATGATGAAACGCTCTTGCGCATTGACTGCCTTCGGAAGCCCCCCTATAAACAAAAGACGGCACTCATCTCCTGGAAAATCGATACCATCATAGCGATTTGCTATCACAGCCACAGATCCTGAAGAGCGAATAAAGTCGTCTTTTGATCGTTCAATATCTTCAGCAGAGTACACGGTGAGCGACAGATTCGTACCTACATCTTGCGATATTTCATTCTCCATATAATCACTTGGCACAAGAACCAAGCTTCTCGGTGCTTTCTTCATCAGATTGCGCCGAAGCTGTAGTTCGTCATCACTATCCAATGAAAGACCAGGGAACATAAAAAAGCGTCTTCCAACCCCCTGTAAATCCCAACCGTCTGGAATCGGAAGCCTGAGAATCCGTTTCCTGCCCATAAGTCGTTCAAGATCCCCGCCCTCACCAAGCGTGGCAGACATGTATATTCTTTGCTTGGCGTTATCAAAAGCCGGATGAACCCACGTTGGGGCGATAATCGGCCTAATCACTATTTCTGAACAGGATAGGTAAACATGGCACGAGAGCAGGTGATTACGAACCATAGACCACGAATAGTGTAGATCTGTATCTTTTGTGTATGTATCTAGAATCCCAATAATCTCGTCGTGCAGTTCGATGACTATGGGAGTGGAAAGCTTATCTACCCAAGCCAAATCGGCAGGACTGTCCCACTGAGCAGTTAGCCGCGAATAAGTTGTCCCATCAATATAGTTCCGAAATGCTTCTGACAAAACCGAATGTAGGGTTGCGAGGGACTTGTCATACCTGCTGATGCTAACCGTCCACAGTTTTGCTACATAATTCTCGGCTGCATGGGCGTCATCTACGATGATTACGTCCGCATCTGAAAAATAGGGATTTGTATTGAACAAGCTACTATAAGTAGTAATCGCAACAGAATCTGCTTGATTGTATCTGGCCTTGTCGCCAGCAGGATAATCGCGCCACGACCCTGTAAAACCAACAACTGATAGCCCGTACTTCTGCTCAGCCTGTGCGACTGCTTGATGGACTAATTGCCTAGTTGGACATAGATAGACAATTTTCTCTTTGTACTTTCTGCGCCGCCATTCTGCAATCAGCAGTCCAACTAGCGTTTTTCCACTTCCAGTGGGTAGCTGTAGTGCAACGTCAGAAGTATTCTCAGCTTCAGCAGCATAGCGCTGCATCATTGCCTGCTGGTGAGGTAATACGTCCGGGAACTTTCTGCGCGGTAATTCTCGAAATAACAAGTCGGGACTTGCGGGCGCTACAGATTTTGGCGGTATTTTTGTAAAAGCCATTTAATCTCCCTTTCAATGGTGAATGCCCCAAACAATTACGCCAAACCATCGAAATCTTTGTAAAAATATGCAGCATACCTGCACATATATGTGTTACTAAAATACGGGAACACAGAAATTATCTCACTGTGGATATGCTGATGAACTCCCGGCACTCTAAGATCGGCTGGTCTCTGACATAAACTGCATCCCGAAAGGTAATAAGAATAATATTCTTATTACTACCACCAGATACTCTCTCGCATCCAAAATCATCTACCCAAGCTTCTCCACAAGATCCTCCGCCCTCAGATGCGTATATCTCCGCAGCATCTGCATAGACTTGTGGCCGCTGATTGCTGCAACCTCCTGGTCACTCAACCCCTTTTCCACCAATCTAGAGACCGCTTCATGCCGTAGGTCATGAAACCTCAGATTGGTGATCCCTGCGCGCCTCAACGCCTCAGACCAAACTTTATTGGTTCTGTAGGGGCGCCTAGCGCCATCACGACCCGGCTCCCCATAGAAGATCAGATCGACATCTTTTGGCCTCACCGGATGCTTAATAGCCTGACGAAGCACCCGAACAGCACGCTTTGATAGCGGCACAGTCCTGGCACTGCCGTTTTTTGTTTCGCTCAGCCGTATGACCCGCCTTTGCAGATCGACCTGTTCCAGCGTCAGGGAAAGAATCTCGCCCTGCCGCATAGCCGTATATAGGGCGATCCGGACGGCCCATCCCAGCATAGGGTTGGAGTGTGCATCGCAGGCCTTCAGCATCTTCCTTGCCTCACTCCAGGATAGTCGGCGATTCCTCCCCTGCCCAGCGCTTGGTCGGCGGATATTGGATACCGGGTTGTAGACCAGCCCTAATCCCCACTCCTTAATAGCCGTAGTATAGAGGTGACCGAGTAACGCCAGTTCGAGCCTGACTGTCGAAGCACTCCTCCCCTCTTCCAACCGATCATCCCGATAGGTCGCAATAACATCAGGTGTGAGAGCGACCAATGAGTATTTACCGAGCTGACTGGTCAGAGGCTTTGCTCGCATCTTTTCAGCACGCTGGGTGGATGGGCGTTTGGTGGGGGTGATTTCCTTGAGGTAACGCTTCAGGGCGTCCTGCAAGAGTATTTTTTCGGAGGGAGAACGCCTGACATAAACACCACGGATCATTTCATCCTCGGTTCGTCTGGCCCAGTCCTCAGCATCTCGTTTAGTACGGAATGTCATCGAAGAAGTAGGCCACCCCTTGCGCCGGATGACGGCTTTCCAGGTGCCAGAAGGGGTCTTTACGATTGTGGCCATCGGTACTGCACTCCATGCTAAGTGTACCGATATTGTACCTGGCCAATAAAAAAGGAGCTACGCCATTAACGTAACTCATTGAATTTGTTGGTGGAGGTATCAGGTGACACCTCGAACCGATTATTTGAGGCTTTGGCGCTTTGGGAAGGAGTGCTTAAATAAGTAAAACGACTTTTACTAGCTTTCCTGAAACCAACGAATATCAAGATTGTGTTTTTCTAGAAAGTCTTCATTCAAAACTCTGTTAAAAGGAATGTTACCTAAACGAAAATGTTTTTCATAGAATGCTTTAGCATAGCGATTAGCGAATTCTTCTTTCTCCAATGTTGGTTTTGAATCGAAGACTTTGGATATATATTCATCTTCTTCCTCAGTTTTTGCATCGACACAAGGTTCCAGACAGTTTCGTGCATAATCAACGGCATGCCCAAATTCATGAGGGAGCGTTCTGTATAGTTGCCGGTTCCTAACGCTTTCGGGCGTTGTGTGTATGTTCCATCCGCGCTTAACTTGTTCTATGCGGTCGCCGTCTTGCTCTAACAGCTTTAATTCTTTTTGTTCGAACGGACTTAGGCTTGATCCCCATTTTACAATCGTGTGAGGTTTGATTGCTTCAATACAAATAGCAGAACCATTGTATTTGTCGAAATCAACATAATAAAGATAACGCCCCCATACCGGCGAAAGAATTTCCTCCTTCTTTTTAGGCTGCCTTAAGACTATGATTTCGACTTCTTCAACATCATCAGGTGGAAGCAGTTCCAAAATCTTTATGATGTCTTGAGGCGTGCAAGCATGAATGTATCCATCACGTACAGGTTCTACAAATATTGCGATTTCATGATCATGCGCCTTAATGGGAATAATAACGGGATTATTTAATTGTTCCCAAAAAGCCAAATCATCTTTTCTTTGAGGAATAACCATATTGTTATCCTGAGAATAGCCGCTTTTTTTCGTTCCTATGTTTCTGTTCCGTCTTGTTGGTTTTCTCATGATTTTTTCTCCTATCGGCTCGAAACATATGAAGCAATTGTTAGCCCTGCCGTTTGTGCCCATTTCTTTATAATATTGAATTCTGATGGCGTAGGCAGGCGGTTGCTTTTGCCTCGGCTTTGCACGATATGCTTGTCTTTTGTGATTTCAATAGTCTGATGCTTTTCAATACTCCCTTTGGCAGAAACATATTCCATCGCCCAAATTGAGCAGTGCCCCAATGAGCACCTGCGTGCATAAGACGCAACACAATGTCGCATTTCACGACCTTCTTTGATGAGCTCTGCACCCGAAAGCAATTCACGAATAATCCGAATATCCTGTTTTTCTTCTCCGGTTTTTTGCCTAAATTCAGGAATGCCCGATTTTTTGAAGAAGTATTTTTGAGCATCGTTGGATTTTGCAAGATTGCCATGCCAACGCTCCACTTGTCTTAATAGTGATTCCGCTGTTCTTCCTTTCATAGATAAATTGGGCTGTGGCGGGTGTATATGCTCCACAACGCCAGGTGCGGTAATGCATTCACGCACTTCAAATTTTTGTGCATATAAAAAATCTATAATGGGTGCTATATGCGCTCGATCAAGCATTGGGTTTTCAACAAAAAACTGAAACACACTATCCCAGAATTTTTTATGGCTCATAGCATCACCAATACGCGAGGCAATAACGGCCTTGGCCAGATTTTCATCACCACCAAGCGCATGAATTTCTCCCCATTTAATGGCCTGTTCAATTGAACAAAAAGCAGGCGCATGCATAAAGTGATGTGCAAGCTTTTTGGTGAATGGGAAAGGCAACTCTGCGCTACGGATATTTTTCCCTGAAACCACCGTTAAATACCAGTCACGGTAGTTATCGGCCACCTCATCCATTCGAAACCATGCAGAACGCATAAATTCCGGCGCCGGATATTCTTCAAACAAATGGCTGATCAAAGCACAAAACTGGCCATGCATATTGTGTGTGTTTGGTGTCCAATTCTCAAGATCGCGTATCCAATAACAGCGATAATTGTAGATATTGATAAATGCACGTATGTAGAAAAATTGCTTACCTCGGATCTCTGCTTTCTCAAAGGTGCATTTCATTTTCTTGTTCATCAAAATCAAAAATTGTGAAAGTCCTGTTCGATATGGCCTGTCATTCGGAGTTTTTGAAATTAATGATGCAATTTTCTGCCATTCTGGTCTGATGATCGCTTTTGGGGCAACTTCTCCCATGCAAACCGCATGGAGGAACGCATCCGCATTGTGATGAATGCGGGCGTTATCCTTTAAAGCTTTTTGCTCACCCAGAAAACGTTCATATTCTAAGTCTCTAGCACCTTTATCTTTATTCAAGTCGGCATTGAAATTTCTGGCATTACACCATGCGAAATATTTCCGCTCGGTTTTTATATCCAATGCCTTAAAATGCTTTTTCATGGATGGCGTAATTGCCTTACCCTGAAAATCGGAGTTTTTCATTCTGCGTTTCATCGCTCTGTAAACTCCTTTCCTGTAAAGGTTTTAACCGCGTTTCCGCGCTCAAGGGCGTGGTGTTGATCACGATTATTTTTTTTACTCTCAGCGGTTTTTTCCTCCTGTCGTGTTCGCAAAATCATCTCCAGCTTAGCTAAGGCGATTTTTTTGTTTGCATGCTGTGAACGCGCATCACTGGCTATGACCTGCAATCCACTAGGCTTATGCGTTGCTTGAACGGCGCTATCTGTCGTGTTGACATGTTGCCCGCCCGGGCCGGATGCCCGCATGGTTTTCCATGTTACATCTTCGGGGTTTATTGTGATTTCTGTGTCCTTAACAGGGGTAATACGTTCAACACCAATAAACCAGTTCTTGCGCTTATAACGCGGCCTATATGGGCTTTCACAAACCCATTTTATTGTCCCCATATAAGGCATAAGGAATTGTTCTGCATTCTGCCCTGATATTTTTATCAAAGCAGATGTCACAGTTCCTTTTTTGTCGCCTTCAACACTATCTGCAATATCCAACGCAAGAACCTGCGCCTTGGCCTTTTTTTGTAAATGACGGATGAATTTTGCAACAGCAAGTGCACACTCATCCGGCCCTTGTCCGGCAGTTACATGAAGCCATATTGCATTTGTTGTATGCTTGCTCATTTCTTCCTCCGTGTTTTGTAGGTGATAACAGGACGAAGAAGAGCGATGATCTCAATCAAGCCTGCTTGTTGCATGTCTTGAATAACAATATCGATATTCTTGTAAGCTTGCGGAGCTTCCTCATAAATAAGGTCTTTATCTTCACAAATGACGTAACTTCCCAAATCTGTTTTTTGGAAATCATCGACTTTGTATTTACCAGCCAGACGTTCTTTAGCATCAGAACGAACCCATTTACGACCTGCACCATGTGCGAGCGAATAAGCATTGTTCGTTTGATCACCAATAGGCTTGACCAAATAACTAAAGCTACCGCGTGATCCCGGTATAACCAAAACACCACAATCAGAAGGAGACGCACCTTTACGATGAAGCCAGTATGTCTGCCCGTCTAATTTTTTTGGTAAAGCGGTATTATGAGGCATATCAAAGACCTTTTCACATTCGCTGCGTAAAGCATCTGTAAATCGGTACGCAATAAGCGCACGGTTTGCCTGTGCCCATAAAACCGCCTGATTATGTTTGCGGATATAGTCTTTTGCTTCGTTACTGTCGGTTTTCAAACCGTTATGACCGAAATTCTCAACATGGTGACGCAGCGCCATTTCCCCTAAGCCGCGAGAGCCGGAGTGCACAAGTAAATGCAGTTTGTTTTTATCCAATCCCAGATTTTCAAATACATTCGCATTCTCTATACGTTCAACACGCTGTAACTCGGCAAAATGGTTGCCGCCGCCTATTGTGCCAAGCGAACGTTCAAGCAAGGATGATGGCAAGCCATAACGTTCCAGCCATGCCTTTGCATCTCCATCCCAAGAATCGTCCAAATCAAGACGCGATGCCCATTTTTCGGGTTTCATTTTGGATAGTTTCATATCCGTCTGCCATAGCCCCATGCCACAGCCAATATCATTTCCGACCAAAGCAGGATAAATCCAATTTTGCGACACGAATGCCGCACCAACAGGGTATCCTTTTCCTGCATGTAAATCTGGCAAACCAACGGCCATTTTAATGCCGTTAAGTTCTGCTGTTTTTTCAAGTTGTTGGACTGCGTTACCCTCAATCCAATTTTTGTCCGAAGCAATCACACGAATGATTGGTTTCGGTGTATTCAATAAATTGTCCATTGTTTTTCTCTTCAATTTTCAAAAGCAATTGAGTTTTTGCTTCGGGCGCTTCAAAAAGTACGCCAAAGCAAATTAAGCCAAACGAACAGCAAAACGCCTGCTCGAAAAGCTTTTAACAACCGGACATTAGATTTTGGAAAGGTATGAAATATACCGAACGCGTTTATCTTGATGGCGTTCGAACACAATCTGCCGAACGGCTGTTATTTATGTGTATGTATATTTCTCATCGGTTAAACTCCTAAAAAGTTGTCTTAAGGTAACAGAACGAAAAAAATCTGGCAATATATTTTTGTTAAGCGCATCCAATCGGCGTACGATTGGTCTTGATGAAATTATCATGGGGTTTTTAGGGGTAGCGGATGTGCTCCCCTAAATGGCGATTGAACATCCATATGTTCATGCATGGTTCGGCGCAGGTGGAGAGGAAATTCTCCAAGTCCTGCGAGGGATAAAACGGTGATACGTTTTGATGGTTTTGCATGGTAGAACGGATTGTGTTCCCATGCCTAAAACCATCCGCGAGAGGGATGAAACGGGAGAGCGCAGCGTCTCTCTTTCCAAGCGTGTTGTAGTACAACACACAGCTTGCGGACGGTCTTAACGCATCAGCAGATGCTATTAAAGCATCATTATGATCGTAGCATTTTGAAAGGTGATATAACAGCTAGAGCGAAACCCAAAATCATAAGCGGCAGAGTTAGTATCCAAGACTCGACATGCCAATTCTGTTCAGACATAACCCAGTAAGTTATAGATGCTGTAACAGGCATTGCCCATATTGTAAGTTGATTGGGAAAAGGCGGAGCCTTCTCAAAGCTATGCAGGACTATGCTTTTATCTCTGCCGCATTTTTTGTTTGCATAATGCAAAGGCATGTAGAACAGGCTGACTGCGATAATAAATATTAAGATCAAAACTGAAACTTGCAGAGCCATTAATATAAAGAGGCAGAGTGACGTAATCACAAAAATCGAATAATCCAAACGAGTAGGTGCAAACGGCTTATCAGCCCCCGAAGAAACTAAAATGTTACCGACAAACAAAATACCTGTGGTTACAAATAAAAAGGCTGTAAATTCTGCAGCTGGAACAAAAGTCAAAATTTCGCCAGTTGCATCTGATAGATGTCCAATAGGCCATGTTGACCAAATTCCCCATATAATTCCTATTACAGAACATATAATGCAATTAATAGAAAAGCTCTTTTCTCTTAAGCAATACTGCAATATCCATAAACCGAAGATTACATCTATGATTGGATGCCATGATAAAGCTGTCCAAATAATAGAGATTGGCAGTTCCATGTAAATCACTGGAACAACCAGCCCTTCAATAAAATATCCTATTATAGCTCCGACTAGAAATACCCCCCAGATAGAAGACACGCGCGTATAATATAAAACCAAAATGGCTGGCGCTACGGCCAGAAGATAGAAAATGCTCATTTCAATGAGGTTAAGTAACAGTAACTTCGGTGATCGTAGTGTGGCATGAAGATGTTCTGTTACACCTTCATTAAAGAAAAAATATTCAGAAAAAAATAAAACAATTAAAGAGCATCCTAGTAAAAAACCAAGCCGTTCAAAAAACGACTTCGAAAGACATTCTTTTTGTTTGTTTTCAGATGATGTCATGGATTACACGCCTCTTCTTAGACAAAATCTTAGCACTTATAAAAATTCTATCAAAACTGAATTGAGCAGTTTTTAGTAACAAAGACCAGACTTAAGACGAAAGGCAAGCTGTGTATTGTAATACAATACGCTTGGAAAGGGAGATGCTGCGCTCTCCCGTTTCATCCCTCTGGCTGTGGGGCTTCGCCCGTACGCATGCACATGCGATGATATTGTTGATCCTGTCGCCACACACACGAACAGGAGCAGATATCATGAAACCCGACATAGAAAAATACCTCGCGATGATTGACGATTGGGATATGACCCGCGAGCAGAAAATTCAATACATCTTTGATCTTTGGCACATCATGGAAAACTTTGTTGATCGTGCGTTTTGTAAACATCCCGTCCAGCATGCGCGTGATAAATCCTCAAACGCCGATAGACAGGATTCAATGAAGCGGCTAGAATCCTCCCATCCAATACAAAAGAAAACCGATCCACCGCCGCAGCAAGGAGTCCGCCCATGAAGAGCCATAAACAAACCGCCGTTATTTATGCCCGCGTATCCTCGGTTAAACAGGTCAAGAAAGGTGATGGCCTCGGATCACAAGAAACACGTTGCCGCGAATATGCCGACCACAAGCAATATCAAGTGATAGAAGTCTTCCGCGATGAGGGCGTATCAGGAAGTCTCATCAATCGCCCGGGTATGCAAGCCATGCTCAAATTTCTTAAAAAGCACAAACACGAAAACCCCGTTGTCATCATCGATGATATCAGCCGCCTTGCGCGTGACCTTGAAGCGCATATACAGCTTCGCACTGCTATAGGTGATGCGGGCGGAAAGCTCGAAAGCCCGTCCATCGAGTTTGGTGAGGATTCCGATAGCAAGCTCGTTGAAAATCTTCTCGCCAGTGTTTCGCAGCACCACCGCCAAAAGAACACAGAGCAAGTAAAGAACCGCATGCGCGCAAGGGTGCTCAATGGCTATTGGGTGTTTTACCCGCCAACGGGGTATAAGTACGAGCGCGTCAGTGGTCACGGTAAAATGCTGGTGCGTGATGAGCCGATAGCCTCCATCATTCAAGAGGGCTTGCTTGGCTTTGCCTCAGGCCGCTTTGAGAGCATCGCAGAACTGACGCGCTTCTTTGATCTCCATGCAGAGTTCCCGAGAATGCGAAACGGTAAAGTGAACGTGCAGCGCGTATCTGACCTTTTGCGCCGCGTTCTCTATTCAGGTTATATCGACGTGCCGCAATGGGGTATATCGCTGCATCCTGCCAAGCATGAGCCACTGATTAGTTATGAAGACTTTCAGAGGATACAAGAACGCTTGGACGGACGCGCCAAAGCCCCGATGAAGGCGAATATCAAAGACGACTTTCCGTTGCGCGGCTTTGTGACATGTGGCTGCTGTGATCGGCCTTTAACCTCGTGCTGGTCAAAGGGGCGTAACACCAAATACCCGTATTATTTATGTTCGAATAAGAGCTGCGCCGAATACGGCAAGTCCATTCGCAAAGCACAAATGGAAGAAGAATTCCTTGAGATTGTAAAAACGCTAAAACCTTCACCGAAAACATTCTATATGGCCTTAGACATTTTCGATCAGCATTGGAAGGATCGCCAAGGCCAAGCCAAAGACCAAACAAAGGCGCTGAAACAGCAACTCGCGCTGATTGATCGGAAGGTCAATCAATTCCTAGACCGCATTGTAGAGGCTGATAATCCGATTTTAATCGACACCTATGAGGATAAGATCAGAAGCCTGCAAGAAGAGAAGCTGATTATGGACGAAAAGATCAAAAATTGCGGTCGTCCGATAGAGAGCTTCGAGGATACTTTTAGAACCGCTATCACATTCCTTGGAAACCCGCTTAAACTTTGGGAAAGCGAGTGCATCGAACAGCGCAGAATGCTGCTTCGAATGGCATTTGCGGACAAGATTACCTATGACAGAAATCACGGTTTTAGAACCGCCGCTTTCTCGCAGCCATTCTCGCTTTTAGCCGATTTACGGGAAGGGAATAATGAAATGGTGGGCCATGAAGGATTCGAACCTTCGACCAATGGATTAAGAGTACGCAAAAGAGATTGCAGGCCCTTATTTTTCAATATGTTACCGAGACGCCCGTTGCCCTATTTGCAGGATTACGCACGACAATGCGGGACTGATTCCCGCAAAAATCCCACAAATTAATTTTCTTCCGCCTCAGTTATCGTTATACCCATGATCCCTACTACATAACTTGCGTTTCCACAAGGCCTCTTTAGCAATAGCATCATCAGCTGTGCAAGAACCCGGTAAAATTTCCAGAATTGTATATTGGAAATGATTAACTGCATCAGGTGTATCAGATAGTAGTTCCAACAATTTCTTGTTACCACCATGCCCAGTGGTGATATATTCATTCCAGCGGCCCCAAATACCGTTTTTACCATAAGCCGAACCTACATACAGCTTTCCATTTCTTTTATCGCTAATACAGTAAATACCATTTACCGACCTGAGTGCGTTGTACCATGTAGCATTGTAGGTGGGATTTGCAATCATCTTAACTAACTGCTCTCGATCTATAACTACCTGATCATAGCTTTTGAACTCCTGAATATGTGCAGGTGGTAGAATTATAATAACAGGCTTGTTGCTTTTTTTCTGAACCCAACTCACTGTTGAACCACCCCACTCAATCACCAAACGCTCTGAGAGATCGGAGAGGTTATCTACCTGTTTCAACATATAATAAGAGTCCCTGGACAAATCCCACCCAAATTGCTCAACCTGTTTGCGCATACGTTTGGGGGCCTCCAATGCCGGCATTTCCTTTTCGATTTTCCAGACACCCAGAAAAAGTGCTTGCGTACTATGATAAGGTGCAAATACCGCAAGATATTTCGCATTACCAAATTTTCTGATTTGTTGGAAAGCTTGATAGGCATCAAATAAACCTGGCTCATCGCGAAAGATTGCCAGAGGATCGATCTCCTTGTAACCGTGACGGACAAGCCTAAATTCTTTTACATTCAAATTTTCTATTTTTAACAGGTCATCAAAATTCATTGCAACAGGAACGCCTTACCTTTCGAAAATAGTTCATTTTATTGTGTTATAAATCTAGCTATACAACCAGGCCAACCCAGTCCAAGTCATAGAAAATGCCTTTAAGAAGGTCGCTCCAAACACCAAGATGGTAAAATAAGTAAAAAGAGAACCAGGACCTTTCGGATACCTAGTCCTATTTAATTTGGGGTAACTGGGTTTTAGAAGGCAAATCCACCAGAAGTTTCTTCCTCAAATGAAGTTTTGACAGGCCTTCGTCGTTGTTTGTGGCTCTATATAGGAAATATTTGATTAGTGCTGACAACCCTATTCATAGCATATTCTTACGCCTGCTTGCTCGGGGGCACTTTTTGCATAATACCTTATAAATAGTAATTTCCTATATTTCCAACAAATCTAGTTCTTCCAAGCGAATAGCCATAGCTTCTATAGACACAAAAAACTGTCCAGCAAGCGAGCGATAGTTTTCCCCATTAAAGCTTTCAGTTTTCGCAAGTATTCGAGCCAATTCTCGTATAGACTTTCTTCCTTGCAGCAAACTCTGTGAACCGGATGGATCAAGAGCAAATGAGGTGGCCTCATTTAATAAAAACTTCTCGCATAAGAAAATCTGCTGAAAGCGTTTTCTAACAAGATTTTCTGGCATGAGAAAGAAACTGGCAAACTTATCAGCCTCAATCTCTATCTTGTCACGTGTCCCACGCACCTGCCCTGATCCATCAAGGGCTCGATCGCGATGCATGTGAACACCCTCATGAAGAACAGCATGAGCAAGTTCATGGGCTGCCGTAAAGCGTATGGTGTTGAATGGCATCTGGCGCGAAACTTGAACACGTTCTGCAGTCCGATCAATAACTCCAGCCACCTCGAATGTTGAACCATTACTGGTAAACTGGCCAAGTGTTTCTGCCATCTCGTATTCAAAACCTATAAGATCAAGAGCAATGGCGGGATCGAGTAATTTTACGGGATCATCGGGAACACCATCTGGCCAAAGTTCATACCGACGTTTCCAGATAGCTTTCTGTATATTCTTTACAGCCTGCCCAATCCATTGGTAACCCTGCCCACTACGCTTTGGCAACAGTATCTGCTCCTGAACCTTTTCAGGTTTTGAGCTTTCTGCAGATAACTGACCACTTAGTTCTCCCACGTCGTCGAGAAAGGCATATTGGTTTTCAAGCGATCGGCGGCTAGATTCGATCTGCTCAGCAGTAGCCTCTACTATCTTCGGCTCAGCATCATACCCGCCAGCATCATCTAGATATGCATAGGGGTTCTGAAGTAGTCGGCGATTTTCAGAAATCTTGCTTTTCGATGGTATCTTCACAATATCCCTCAGATAGTAGTTTCCTATGCTTTATGAAAAAGAATGGCCATGATCTACTCAGAACTGCTGCAGCCATATTGACAAAATATAGACTAATTACTTCGACTTACCGCATCTTATGTCACAGCACCCCGGATTAGGAACAGCCACTTTCTGGGTTATAGATGGATGCCGCTTAGCATACCACTCAGTGACAAATTGCCACGTTTTCGAGCTACGATGTCCAGTATTGCTTTGCTTCTTTGCCTTAATATCTACCCCACTAAACCTATGGCACTATCACATTATATTGTGTTTTTACTATTCGTCAACCACAATATATAGTATTCCTAACCGCCAGCAGTTTTAAGTTAAAATATTGGGTAGCCACTATAAACGATCAATATCTACACCCCTGGATAACAACTCGACATTTGAACTAATCATTCTCGAGAAGACGAACACATGATATGCAGGAAAAAGAAACGTCCCGACCACCCGTTCGCCCGGATAAAAGTGGATAATTACTCAGCGAAGGCAGAACTCACTTCCCTATTCATTCCATAATCTCATCCATCACCGCATGCTGCTTATCCTGAACCAAAGACTCTTCATTTTCCGAGCGCTCTACACGCTCCTCAAGACGAATGAAGGTTCCACCCGTGTCCCTATACTCCCTACCATGACATGTCAGTATCAGAACCTGGTAACGTTTGGCTGCTTGGTAAAGGATCGACTTCATACGGTCTCGGCGCTCGTCATCAGAATTGACCAAAGCGTCATCGAGCACCACGGATACAGGCACACCTGCCTCACTGAGCAAGTCCGCATATGCCAACCGAACCAGGACCGCCAGCTGCTCACGTGTCCCAATACTCAGATCGTCGAAGTCTTCCTTCGCACCGTCACGTTTAATCCCAGTAAGTATCAGATCCTCATTAACCGTTGGCTCTGCACCTGGAATCAGCTGGCGCAGATAAGGAACGAGCTTAGCTGTGACCGGTTGAGCAACTGATTCCTTTGCCTGACGGAGTGCATCGTCCAGGGCACGCTGCAGTAGAGCAAGTGCTCGAGCGCGGCGGCTGGCATTTTCAAGTTGCATCGCTGCGAATGCATATTCTGTTTCAAAAGATGCCACCTCTTCCGCCAATCCCTTTTGACCAATGGCACTAAGCTCCACTTTCAGATCGCGGACATCACGATCGAGAGCTTCTATTTCTTGCCTTATGTCATCAAGGGCACGATTTGATCTTTCGACTTCGATCTCGACTGCTTCTGGATTTTCAGAATTGAGCGCCTGTTTTGCCTCTTCTAGTAGTTGGACACACACATTAACCTGTTGAACAGCATCCTGAACATCTTTCCGCAACTCATCGTCTGCTGTTTCACCTCGAGACTGTTCAAGACCTGTCGCACGTCCTTCGGCAAGTCGCTCAGCTGATGTCTTTTCTGCGCGCAGCCCCGCTAGAGCCTCCCGGTGCTTCTGGAGTACCTTGTCTTCATCTATGACATCACTCTCAATCTCGGCGACCTGGTCTTGTAGCGATTGGACCTCTTCTTCTAGGTTACCGACATCAAATTCCTTGTTAGCATTATCACCCAGCTTCTGTTGAAGACTTTCCAGTTTCGCCTTGATGGCGCTAACTTGATCTTCCAGAACGGGTAAACCTTCTGGCGCAAGACCTCTTAAGGTTGCGGCATATTGCGCTGCTTGGCTATTAAAATCATTCTTTTGATTTAGACTGGTCTCTGCACTCGTTACGCTGTCAGCGTCCACGTCAGACAACGCCTGAGCCAACTGCTGGCTCTTACTTTCAACGTTGCGACGAAGTACATCCAGATCCTCCCCGCCAGGGATGATCGAAAACTGCCCCACCCCGTCAACCTGGAGTTCAGTTCGCTGGGTCAACATGACCGATCCATCACCAGATAGTGGCTGATCACCCAACAGAGCAGCAGCGCCCGCGTGCAATCGATGCTCAATACACGTCGCGGCAGCATTCAAGCGCTCATTGGCAAGGTCTCGCGCTCTCTCTATCTTCTTGAGTTCAGATACTGCCTTCTCAGTCACACAGATTGCATCACGTTCTGATGCGCATCCCCGCCTCTCCGAATCCGCATCTCTAGCATCTTTGAAAATGCCGAGCAGGCGATCGTGGTCAGCAACGAGATTTCTGAGAGTCTCAGCATCACGCGCCAGGCTCAGTTCTGCATCCTTTTGCTGTTTCCGGGCATTCAACTCATCAAGCCCTTTCTTAAGCTCTGTACGACGTTGGTTCAGAACTTTCAATTCGCCTTCCTTGCCTGTTAGTGCACGTTCAGCGGCTCTTACTGATTCCTGAGCCTCGTTGAGTTCACTAATCAACTTGTTGCGATTGTCGAAAGCCTGCTTTACACCTCCCAACTCTGCCTCTTTTCGCCCGAGCTTATCAGTGCCCGCTTGAACCTGTGTTCGCAATTCGGCTAGGCGTGCATCCGCTGCTTTTGCTGACTTTACTCGTTCCTCGGCCTTTTCAAGGGTCCGATCTTCCCGATAGGCGCGTAGCACTGCCTGTTTCTGCTCAAGGTGGTCAACTTTTTCCTCATACTCTTCCAGCTCCCCCTGCTTATCCTGCAGTCGTCGCTTTAGTTCAACCTCTCGTTCAATCAAACGCTGATAGTCACCTCGAGGCTTATCACGGGATGTAAAGTACTCACCCTGCAATGTCGTGATTCGACGGTGTAATGCCTCCCCTTGGCCACCTCCCAATAACTCGCGCATTTCTTCTTCAAACACCCCATGAACCTGTTCCCGAGATTGATCCGTCAATATGACTCGTTCATAGGCCTTCGCCTGCTCGACCCACAGCAAACCAGCAAGACCCTGAAATTCCGGGCGACTACCTCCCCTGCCTGCGTAAGAAAAGCCCAACAGTTCCGCAAGAAAGTCTTCCGCAGCCGGTCCTTCCCAACGGCGGCCATCAGATGCCACCAGGGCAGCTTCACCATCACGCCGGCGAGAAAAAACTTTCGTGAGACGATACTCCACTCCATCCAATTCGAACACCAGACATACCTTTGGACTAACTTTCCTACCATAAGGCCGAAAACTCTCCCCTACACTGCTTTTATAGCGGTCAAACAGTGCAGCACGGACTGCCAGCAATAAGGTGGATTTGCCTGCCTCATTGCTGCCGGCAATAACATTTAGCTCAGATGTGAGATCATGTACTGTTACCGAACTTCGGAACTGACGAAACTGCTCTATCTCAATGGATTTGAAAAGCAACTTACTCATTTCTGCAGCCCCTTTTGCTCGAGATAAAGGATCTGCAGCGCTCTACCGGCATCACCGTGATCAGGATGCTCGGTATCTCTCTCAATACCAACCAAAGTCTCGATTGCATCTCGCACAAAACCCGTTGCACCAAGTGCAGCTATATCATCTGAACTTGGTTGAGCTAAGAGCGCAGTATCGTCAACATCAAGAAAGTGCAACCGAGCATGCCAATCGTCAAGCAGTTCATCGAGCTGATGTCTTGTGGCTAGTCCCACCGTACCTGTGAGTTTCAATCTCACGAGAGTTCGTCCACCTTCTCCTAAAGCAGCCAGCTGGTTATCGAGTACGGATATAGCCTGATCATCCATAACCTCAAAAGCCATCTGAACCCATTGGTAATTGCCGATAGGAACTCTTTCGACTTTGGGATCTTTACCTGCTTCATTCAGCTCCACCAGCAACACGTTACCCGGCTCATTCGCCTTGAATCGATCGGGCTCTGGAGTGCCGGCATACCAGGTCCTGTGTGCCACCTCTAATGTTCCATGCCAATCCCCAAGTGCGAGGTAATCAAGATTCGCCATTTCCACCCTTGTGTCAGCAATAGGATTCTGGGCTTCGGCAGCTTCAGGCAAACGGTTCGTGACAGCACCATGCGCTATACCTACGCGGAACACCCCCTCATCTGAGTGAAATGCGTCAAACCATTCAGTGAGGTCTCTCACCTCATGCCGACGCTGCAAAGGGGCTGGCAACACAACCAGCCGCCCCTGGCACAACTCGATAGGTTCAGGCTGATCAGCGAATATGACATTCTCTGGCACCACAGCAAGTCTGCGCAGGCGACTCCATGCGCTCTGGGTCAAACCCGAGTCGTGGTTGCCGGGCAGCAATACCCAGGGCCCCTTAAAAGAAGCCATCGCATTCATAGTTCTCCTGAGCGTTTCATCAGAGACGGCGTTATCCTCGAAGACATCCCCAGCCACCATAACAGCGTCCACTTGCCGCTCCTGGGCGAGTTCGGCAATAGTCTTGACAGTATCCAACCGTTGACTTCGCAGTGCAGCACCCGGATCTCCCGAGACGTTTTTAAACTGCTTACCGATTTGCCAGTCTGCAGTATGTATGAAAGTTACGCTCATCGTAATTTCTCCTTTTTTACAGTTACCACTAATATTGCAGTTGGCGTGCCAAGTCTCCGAGACTTAATAAATTTCCAATATATATACTTATTTTCAATAAGTTATGCAGTTTTCTCTCAGGCCACGGTTAGTAATGCCACTGCAGTTACTACTATTTTTCTTGTCTTTATACAAATTTTCTTATACATTTTTATTAAAACTTTATACCTGAGCACCCATGAACATCCTACTAAGCTGGATCGGCCAGACTGACCTGAATGCTGCATCAGGCGATGAGCAAGCCGGGTTGGGCCCGATAGGCCAAGCTATCACCCAACGATCTTTTGACCTTATCGTCTTGCTCAGTAACTACCCCAGAGCAGAGTCGGCTGACTACATAAGCTGGGTTAAGAAGCATACATCCACAGTTGTAGAATTGAATCTCATAGAACTCTCAGGCCCCACCAACTTCGGTGAGATCTACCAGGCTGTCACAGACAAGGTTGGCACACTTCTAGCCGAACATGGGGATTCTGCCCGCCTAACTTTCCACTTGAGCCCAGGTACGCCTGCCATGGCGGCAGTCTGGATTATCATCGCCAAAACCCGGTATGGTGCCGAACTCATAGAGTCTTCGAAACAGCAGGGTGTTCACACGGCCAACATCCCTTTTGATATATCTGCAGAGTTCATCCCTGAGGTGTACCGCCGTGCAGACGGGGATATAGCACGATTAAGCTCAGGTGCTCCACAAGACGCACCTGAATTCTCTGATATCGTTCACCGTAGCCCAGTGATGCGGCGTGTTATCGAGAAGGCACAAATGGTTGCACCTCGATCAGTACCGATTCTCATCGAAGGGGAAAGTGGTACCGGCAAGGAAATGCTGGCAAGAGCGATTCACCGCGCCAGCCCACGACGCGACCACCCTTTCATTGCCGTCAACTGTGGCGCCGTTTCCTATGAGCTAGCGGAATCAGAGTTTTTTGGCCATAAGAAAGGTGCATTTACTGGGGCCATTTCAGATCGGACCGGGTATTTTGAAGCTGCTAATGGCGGGACCTTGTTCCTGGATGAAATCGGCGAACTATCCCTGCAACTTCAGGTGAAACTGCTACGCATTCTTCAAGAGCGGCAGGTAGTTCGCGTCGGCACCACTAAACCCGTACCAATTGACGTAAGAATCGTCGCCGCGACTAATCGTATGCTGGCTGAAGAAGTCGCAGCCAAGCGGTTCCGTGATGATCTCTTTTTTAGGATTGCGGTTGCATTGATAAAGCTCCCCCCCCTACGCATACGTAAAGGTGATTTCACTCTACTCACTAATCATCTAATAGACAGATTCAATACTGAGAGCTCCACAGACCCCACCTGGCAGGAAAAATCACTCTCACCATCTGCAAGGAACCTTTTACAACGGCACGCTTGGCCTGGAAACATCCGTGAGTTAGCGAACACCCTGACCAGAGCCGCCGTCTGGTCCACAAACCCCACAATCGATGAGCAAGACATCGCAGAAGCTTTGCTAGAGCTGCCTACGACAACCACTTCGGTAGATGGCATCTTAAATCGACCTCTTGAACCTGGATTTGACCTTCCGGCATTAATGGAGGATGTGGCGAAGCACTACCTACGCCGGGCTCTCGAGACGACTGCCGGCAATAAAAGCCGTGCTGCAAACCTTGTGGGCTTACCCAGCTATCAGACATTTTCGAACTGGGTACAAAAGTATAGAGTGGATTAGACAATCGCTAAGCAATAGAAAGCAGCTCTTCAATCTGCATATTCACTTCTTTAATCGCCTTATCATCAAGTTTCACCCATGTAACGGCACCAGGCTTATGTACATAGGGAACTGGATTTTGTAATACATGAACATTAGCCAAAACCCATGCGATATTCCATCTATCCACCCATTCCTTAGGATCAATTTCTGACTTTATTGCATGACGATCAATTGCCTCCATTAACTCCACAGAAGTTAACGGTCCTCTAGAATCAACCAATCGAGCAACACCCTCTACAACACCGCTCCCCTTTCTGATAAGAGCAAACCATCCTCGATGAGTTGACTGCCGAGAGCGCATTTCCCATATCTTTTCACCATTCAGGATCTTATCAATCCATGGTGTGTCGATTACTAAGCCTCGATCAATTACTATTTGATCCTGCTTATGTTTAACCTCTTCCTTCTCTTGGCTTACCAATTGTTTAAGAAGCCAAGCAAGCGCTTCCTCTCCCTCTGTGATATACCCTTTACCACAGGGTTCATCATTCCCTTCGTAAGTAGGAAAACCCCGAAAGCCACTGTGACTATGACGGTTTTCCTTAGTCACTCGATTAATTGCCGGCCTTACCCCATGCATTGTACTCTCTAGATCTGACTGATAATAATCAGGATGCACGATGACCTTAAAATATTTAACAACCCCAGACTTAGTGATGCCAGCATTCTTGTCGATACAGACACGTGATGGGTACTTATGATGAGTTAAGCTCACCAGTTTGTCGTATCTATCACCACCGTCTGATTTAAGTTGTTCTTCCCAATGTAATGAACGTGCTAATCCACTTATACGTTCTCTTAGAATCTTTGGCATTTTCGTTTTAGACATACTTCTGACAACACCTCATGTTTTTTTCTGGCTAATCTTGACATGCACAAACCTTTACTTATTGTGAATATGATCCAATTGCTATTCCTGGTTTAATCACAGACACGATAATGTGTCTCTCTTATAAGTTAATTGGGCTATTATGCAGGACAACGATCAATTATTTCGTATGCTAGATTAAGAATATCACCTAAACTATTTTTGTCTGAGATATGTCACTTCAAACGCCTTACACTGCCTAAACTGCTGCAACCGGTTGGTAAACGTAAACGCATCATTCATTTCGTAGTGCTGGAATATATCGAGTCCACGATCGAGTGATATCTTCCACCCCGTATCGGTGATCACATGACGCGCATGAATAGAACCTGTCTGGTCAAACACCCATTCGAAGTCAATACCAACTGCTTCACATGCATCTTTGATTTTGTCCAGATTCTCTCGCTGTTGTTCACTTCTTACATCATCTTCAGAAGTAACCAGTTTGAGTGAAAGCTCCTCATCGGCTTCTTTATACCTTACAAGTGTCTCAACGAATTCCATAAAGTTTCTGACCTGGTAAAAGAGCCGTATGTACGAGTCTGTTACTGTAATTTGTTTCGCACCACGGACATAGGGTCCTAAAAGCTTATCGTATGAAACACCTTTTTGGTTTTCACTGAAGGTCAAATGCCCTTCGCTCGGTTGTTCAGGCTCTATTTTACTAGTGGTCTTTCCGGTATCGACTGCTTCCTGCGCTGATTTAGGCATCTGCCCTACGTCGGGTGCTGCTTCAGCGATTGTTTTGTGATAGTGATGGGGATACTCCTCTTCTTCCAGTGTGCTCACTGTATAGGCATTTCCTGACTTATCTTCGTATGCAAAGCGCACGTCCGTATAAGTCGTGTCGATACGCATCAATTGATCCTTGACGCGCTTACGCCCTTCGATTGCCACCTTGAGTATCTCTTCGATCTCTTCTGACGACGCCTCTCCGTGTGGATAAAGGATCTTAATCAGCCCTGACACAGTCTTATGGATACCATCCCGATCCCGGGTCGAAATATCTGGAACCAATGTGAAATGGTCCTGATAGCGATCGGAGTAATCATGATCGCGCAGTGATCGCAGGATCTCGGCGAGATAATCCACAACAAATCCATACCCGTCCGAGAACATCTCTCCCCGAATAATATCCACCTCCCATCCAGGTATATAGAAATGGATACGATCAAGAAAAGCGGAGTCATGGTACTGCTCAGGCAGTTCATCAAAGAGATCCGCATGTTTCAGCATATAAGGCACGGTATGCTGTGTATTGCCTACAAAGACCATCGACGCCTCCGCTCCCAGCGTTTCTATACCTCGCGAAAAGGTCTTATTGGCCATGTAGTTTTTCATAATGTCCACCAGCGCTTTATTGGCTTTTTTCTTTTTGCCGGCGAATTCATCAAAAGCCACAACATCCCAATACCCAACCAGCCCAATCTTGCCTGTTGAGTTGTTTACGAATAGCTTGGGAACAGTAACCTCACCCCCGGAGATCAAGATGCCATGAGGTGAAAATTCAGAGTAGATATGTGACTTGCCCGTTCCCTTCGGCCCAAGCTCTATGAGGTTGTAATTCCGTTCACAGAATGGAATGAGGCGGATCAGTTGCGTTATTTTGCTTCGTCGGCCTAGTAACTCCGGATTAAGCCCAATACTCTGAACCAGCAGATCTATCCACTCATCAAGCGTGAACTGTTTTCGTGCTTCAAGATAACCCTCATAATCGAAATAAGATAACTGTATCGGCTTCAGGGTGGCCAGAATCCAGGGGCTCGCGCTTTTATCCTCTGTGAATTCATAGTCAATATCTGCGATACACCAGACACCGCTCACCAGCAACTTCGGATGGGCTTTTACGGTGCCTGAATCGACTAGTACCTTTTTGATGCCAAGATTGGCGAACGTCGCCTCGTACGCATCTGTTTTTTCATTCAAGGCTACGCTGATCTTGTCAATGACCTTGTAGTGGCCCTTCTCCTTGATTGTCGACCGTACCAGGCCTGCTTCGTTTCGGTGTACGTAGTGCTTACGCAGAATCTCCTTTACTGTTTCAATCCCTGTCTGGATAGAAGCTTCATCGTTGGTTGCGCAGTATTGGCCGAGCAGATATTCAAGGACATAGGATGGAACGATCGCATTTCCCTTGACGGTCTTGACCAAATCCTTTCGAACCACAAGACCGGGGAAGTGTTTATTTACTTTATCATCCAAGGTATTCATGGTTGACCTTCCTAAAAATCGAAATCGCTTGTAAAGGAGCGCCGCATCACATAGGTGAGTGATTTGTATTCTTTGTAATGGGATGTACCCGGCACCTTCTCATCCAGTCGAAGCATGACCTCCTGCCCGTTTGCCTCGTCTGCCTTTCGGGTCAGGACAAACCGGACCTGCAATTCCCGCTCTCTTGGATTATCCGAGATCAGGTCAAAGACAAGATCATGCGAGTCTGAAATAAGCTCTCCGTCCTGAGTGTAGAGGCCCGCCCGCAGGATTCTGGGTTGAACCTTCTCGGTTGATGGCTCGGTCTGGTAAAACACCAATGCCAGCTGCCCCGATGTGATCACCGAGGTGCCTCCACGCAAAATATCCACTTCAACGGAAGATATATCGCTCTTGCGTTTTTTGTTGATCCAAATAACAGGTATCACTACCTCCTGAAGCGAGGCGCCCCCATGCACAAACCGGCTACCAGCGCCTTTTACGCGCAGCCTGTTAATTGATTTCGGGATATGAACTTCCATACTGCCCGCCAGGCCCAGCTCTTCCGACTTGAACGCCCGGAGTTCAGGCACCTGCTTCAATCCCTTTCCCAAGACAAAACGCCGGTTGCGAAAGAGTACCTGCTCACCCTCTACAGCCGCGCTTGAAAAATCACTTTCCTCCAAAACCCGGTTCTGATAAATGAACCCATGATCCGAGGTCAGCAACAGATTGCTGGCATTGGCGCTGGCCAGTTTTTTGATAACCTTTACCAGTTCCTGCAGGGTATCCTCAACCGCATCAAATACCCGTTCTTCTGAATCTCTGGAATCACCGGTTTTATCAATGAGATTGTGATAGATGTACACCACATCGTGGTCACGAACCAATGCACGGCAATGATCCTTGTTAAGAGACATCAGTTCTTCCGCGCGAAGCGCTGTTGCACGCTGTTTGATGGCCTGATCAAGAATCTTGATTCGGTTTGCCGTTCCCTGGGAGCTCTGCCCATCAATGTCGACCGCGCCAGTATCATTATCAGCCAGCCCGAGGGCTTTATTTGGCAACAACGCCGCCATTCCCAGTTGGGTATAGCTCGGTAGCATCGAAAGCGCCGGTTCAAGGCTGGCGTCGAACCGATCTTCCTGTCGAATCAGGCTCAATAACTCGTCACCAATTTCATAGCGCAAGGCATCAGAGATGATTACATAGACCTTTTTATCCTTATTCAAAAAGGGCTGCACACACCGATTAAAGAATTCCTTTTGTAGCAAAACAGATGGCACATACCATCGATTGACTGCATCCACATAAACCTGCCAGCGGTCATTCAGCTTCAGCAGATAATTGTTGGAATACAGGTTTTCAATCTGCTCGGTTAACGGCCCCATCAGGGAGGATTGTCCAGAGCCACGGACATGGTAATTGTACTTTCGGTAGAGCTGATCCAGCCGGAACCAGGAACCGGAATAACGTTGAATACCATCGGCCATGGACTCCATCTCCAGTGTGGCCTCATCAAGCATATGGACAAATTGCGCTGCATAGTCCACCGCTTCGTAAAGATGCCGATAGCCCTGATACCAGTGCCCCTGTCTCCGCTGGCGCACCCAGAGTGCTACATCCCCGGTGGATACCGTCCTGCCCACCACCTGCCGTACCAGCTCACTGATGATCTTTTGATCAATCAACCGGAAATAGTCCAGATCAATCAATGTCCGGAAATCTCTGTTGTTGAGATCCTGTTCAATACCCAACAGATCCGCACACTCGTCAGAGAGGGATTCAAAAGACGCCTCATACTGGCGGCTGTCTTTCCACCGTCTCAGAAACACCAGCGAGTCGGAAGATAGAAGTACCTGACCCTCCGTGCCCATGGCATAACAGGATTTGAACAGCTCGATCGCAAAATCCCGGATACCGGGCGTATCGGACTGATAGCCATAGGTCCGATTCATTTGCTCCCAGAGAAAAGTGTCCAGGCCACAGCGCGCAATTAGTTTGAACTTGTCATCTCGGTCTTCCGAGAGCTCTGCCAGCAAACTTTCCAGCACGGTATCCAGCCGGGGCTCCGCGCCGGCACATACACCCAGCGTCTTCAGCCGAACCATCCCGGGAGTATCATCGGATTTCAGCAGCCGTTTCAGACTATCCTTGCGCTTGACTGCTTTAAAGAACTCCTCATGGGCCTGTATCACCTCAGCGAACTCGAGACTCAGCTCCAGTTCACTCAGCCAGAGCCCGATCTGGTCGGTTCGGAACTCACCTTGTGCAAGCTGCACATCAAGCAGCCAGTTATCGAGGTATTCGGGCTGCGGGCCTTCGTGGTAGAGAAGGAACTTCTGCTCCGGCGCTTCACGTAACAGGTGATATTTCACACTGAACTCGTTATTGGCGAGTTCCAGCTTCTCGATATCAGGCAGTTCAAGCGCCTCAAATTCACTACGCAACTCCTTTTTCGCGTCGTACCAGAAAATAATGCGGTGACGCTCGAAGAGTTTGGTTAAGGCTTGCGCAATACGATTATTCATTTACAAGACCTTTAACCACGAAAGGCACGAAAAACACGAAATATTCATAGAGCAAACCTTTTGACTGTTGCTTTTGGATAAGCTCCGAAGTTCGCCAGCAAACCGAGTTTCATTTCCGTAGCTTTCAGGTAATTGAGTAGCTGGGCTTCATGTACCGCTGCCACCTCTTTTACAGCCTTTAATTCAACAATTATCTTCTCATGGCAAATCAGATCAGGCTTGTATGTTTGTTTAAGCCGCGCCCCCTTATATGAAAGTGAAATTTCAGGTTGCGCCTTAAAAGGGATCTTTCTGCGCAATAACTCTTCTTCCAAACACTCTTGATATACAGCTTCCAGAAAACCACACCCCATCTCCCGATAGACATCAAATATCGCCCCCTGAATGGCATAGCATTCATCCTTGAAAATAATCTTTTCGTGCATTTCGTGTATTTCGTGCCTTTCGTGTATTTCGTGGTTCATTTTCCACTTAGCCCTGCAATCTTTTTCAAAGCCACGCCAAACTTGTTGTAATTCACCTTCACGCCATCATCGAGGTCAATCTCAACCTGTTCAGTGGCGAGTGGATAAAGAACGTCACGCTCGTACTCTTCCATCTCCTGGATCATCCTGATCAGCTTATCGATCTCCTTCAGGGCTTTGGTCTTTTCGCCCTGGGTGGCGCTTGCACTGACACTCACCGCATCAAGATGGTTCTTGCGAGCGGTCAGCTTGGTGCGGAACTCGCGAAGATAGTCGTTGAGCACCACGCTGACGGTATCCGGGCGGTAGCGGTGCATGTAGATCAGTGCGTTGAAGCTCCCCTTGGGACTGCTGAACAACCAGTAGATAGGACGCTTTTTGTATCGCTTCACATGGTCGGTGTAGAACTCACCGAGAAAATAGTCGCGGATGCCGTAATTGCGCTTGCCCTTGATATTCAGCGCCTGCTCGACGAACTGGAGATTTTCTTCGTATTGTTCCTCCCCAAAGGTTACGCGCAGGAACTGACGAAAGCGCTCGGCGATGTCGTCGGTGAACCAGTCACCGTCGAGCATGGGAATCACATTGTCATCGTCTGCCGGGAAAAGACAGGAACCACGAAAGGCACGAAAATCACGAAAGTTTTCTTGGTTTTCCTTTTCGTGTGGTTCGTGTATTTCGTGGTTAAAAACCTTTTCATAGTAGTCCTCGATGGTCTCGCCCTGGTTGGCCAGGATCAGCCCCGGCTTGTCCAGCGCATAGCGGCCGAACATACAGCCCACGGCATAGGAGACCAGCTCGCGGATGGTGTCGGCCAGCAACAGTGCCTCCAACTCTTCCTCGCTTTTGTCGTTACCGTAGCGGTAATGTGGGTTGCAGGTCAGGGTGATTTCATTAAGCGGTACGTCGGGCCTTATCTCTTCCCGCAGACCATAGGCCTCAATAAAGATGCGGTTGTTCTCTTCTTCTAGCTGCTGAGTCTCCAACGTCATCTCCCGCCAGTGAACTCGGAGCTTCTGATAGGTGGCCTTCAGTTTCGGCTGGCGGTAGTCGGGATTCAGCAAAGGCATGCTGGAAAAGTCCCAGGAGGTTTCGTAGAAGTCCCAGTCACGCTTGGATAATTTGACCGCTGATTTACTAGTTTGGCAAATATCACTAGAAACATTCCTAACAACTGGCAAATTCAAAATGTGCCCGAGCTTAAAATCAAGCGTTGGTGCAAGCATCTTTATCAAGTGATTCGTGACTGCGCTGTTCAAAAGCGCTTCATGCAGGGGTTGATCACTCAATTCTTTGGAAAACCCCATTGGTCCTTTTGTGTCAAACATAAAACCAGTCGGCACATGTCGAACAGCAAATGTTCCGCTTGAAATCCCTGACCATGTAAAGCCTGTCCTAAAAGCATAGTCACCGTTGTAATTGTGGGATCTTACCCTACCTGTTACAGGATCTTTGAATGCCTTGAGTTCTTCACCGTCATTAAACCAATTGACGATGTACTCGAAATTTCCAGACCAGCGCCTAAAATCCCCGCCCTTGATACATGTGAAGTATCGTTTTTGACTCCTTTGCGCTTCATTATTGTCTTCTATTCCAAAACCAATATTTTTTAGTTGAACCTCATGCCAAAACCGTAGGAATAAATCATTGCTACCTGTGGTGAGTCCCTCTCTCGTCTCGATTTTTTCAGATAGGGAAGCGCTGCCCTGGAAAAGCTCTAAAATTCTTTCAGAAGCCCAGTAAACAATTGGGCTACCAGGTATCTTTTTAAAGTCGCTTCCAGATGAACGATAAAACCAACCACAATCTTTATTCTTTATCGCCTCTAATGTCCTAGGGGCCTGATTAGTAGCTCCACGAAAATTCGATAGGCGAACAAATCCGCCTCTATATTCAGGTTGGTGCGTGTTCTCAACCGTGAAAGTGCAAATAGGGACTGTTGCGCCATCAAAGCCCGAATACTCAAGCTGAACCAGCGAGGTGATGGTCTTCTGATTGATCAGGAAACTTCGAAGTTTCTCGTAGGATGAAATAAACATCCACACGAAGGGTGACATAAAACCGAGCTGGCCTTTTGGCAAAGCCAGCTCGGTATTGCGAACAATAAAGGCTGAAAACAAATCAGACTTCACATCAGCGTAGTTATCCTTGAGCCATGCGCCCAATCGCCCATTCATCCCCTTGCCTCCCATATACGGCGGATTGGCAATCACTACATGGTATTTCGGGCTTAAGAACTCGGACTGCCGCAGGGCTTGCAGCACCTTGTCATGCGTTACTTTAAGAAACAGTTGCCCGGACACATCCCTGGCTTCCAGTACGCTATATATCTCGTCGACATCGGTAAGATCCGGGCGTATCAGTGAGCCAAAGTTATCGGCCTCTTCGAACTGGCGCAGGGTGGTTTGCAGACGCGCGGTAAACAAGTCGCGCCCGATGTAATCCATATACTCCTTGAGTTCTTCCTCATCAAAGTACACATTCTCCAATACGCAGATATTCGGCTTGACGCCCTTGTTGAAGAATCGGCGCTGCCTGCCGCGGGCTTTCATAGTCAGGGCGAAGGCGGCCAGTTCTCCGGCGCGCTCGTCGATCTCAATGCCGTAGAGGTTGTGGGTGAGGATCTTCTCCGGAATCTCGGCTGGCTCGTAGCCTTCCTCCTCGTAGATGGCATAAAGCAGATCGAAGGCATAGGTGAGCATGTGGCCGGAGCCACAGGCCGGATCGCAGATTTTGATCTCTTCAGGCGAGTTGACCACTAAAAAATCTTTTTCTGAACCACGAAAGGCACGAAAATCACGAAAGGTTTCTTCGTGCTCTTTTTTCGTGTCGTTCGTGTTTTTCGTGGTTAAATCTTCTTCGGGCCTGATGTAGTAGTCCATCTGCTCGACCAGCTTCGAGCCGGGACGGTTGAGCAGCCACAGGCGGCCGAGGGAGTTTTCCACCAGGTAGCGGACGATCCAGTGCGGGGTAAATAGCTGGGTAGCGGCGGGGATGTTCTCCGGCGTGATCTTCTTGTTCTTCTTCAGGCCGTCGAACACCTCGTCTTTCTTCTCGGAGATGTAGAACTGGTATAGCCAGCCGATCACCTCGACATCCTCGCAGGTATCCGGCGTCATTGCCTCCCGTGTATAGGCGAGGATAGAGTTGCCCGAAAGCAGGTCGTCGGGCATCAGTAGTTCCGTGTAGTCCTCGATGCGCTGGAACAGGTACGGCATCGCCTTGTTCCAAAAGTTGCAGACGGCCACCACCAACAGACGGTATGCCTCCCCTTGCGGGTCGCTACTGGGTGCTTTACCGTCAAGTAGCGCGAAGATCTGCTGCCGGGCCTGGTCTTGCACCATGTCTTCGTCTATGTGGCCCATTTTAGCTTCGGCCAAAATCTCGGGCTGGAACTGCCCCTCGGCAGGCGACACCACGCCGATTCGGCTGTAGCGGTTCACGTCCATGAAGCGCAGGGCGCAGAAGCGGTTGAACCAGATGTAGGCCACCTTTTCGATCACCTGCTCTTTGTCATTTGCCTTGATCTGCTCTTCGAGTTTTTTAACCGCCTCCGCACTTTCACGCCGCGCCGCACTGTCAACGGCCAGCACCAGCTTCAACTTGGTCGAGACCTGCTCAATCAGGCTGCGGCGGGCAAACTGGGCGAATTTTTTTAGTTTGGCTGTTTCCATTCAAGAATCCTTTGAATCACGAATGGACGCGAATCCACGCGAATAATCTTTAACCACGGAAGGGGCGCTTTCTATACACGCTTTTATGCGCGGACGCATAAATGGGCGCATATATTTACGCCGAGCGCATAAATTAACGCTTGCGCTCATAAACAGCCCCTTTCCTATCGCCAATCTGAACAATCTCGCCCCGCTTCTTCAGGCGCAAGAGAAGTTTATACGCCTGGTCCTGGGTGACATGACATAAGTCCATGACATCCGCACGCTTTATGCTGCCGTGCTTATCGATGTAGTTGAGCACCATCTGCTCCTGCTGGATGGGTGCAAAGCCGGCCTGGCGGATGTATTCCGATTTCTTTCCTGCCTTACGGTACAGGGCAGCGCTGAGGGTATAGGTCCGGCCTCGGCCGGTACCGTGGGGTTCCAGAAATCCGGTTTCTACCAGCTTTTCCACGGTTGCGCGGACATTGGCCTCCGATTTTTGGACGGATGGCGCGAGATCGGCGGTGGTCAGGCGGCGTTCTTCACGCAGGCGGGACAGGATGATCAGGGAATCGATGGGCATGTTCCCCAGCTTGTCCTCTTGCTCGACCACCATTTTAAGAAAATCGAGATCGGCGACCGCATTAACCATCTGCACAGAAACCGTAAATTCATCGGACATGGAATAATCCGGTGCCGGCCGGCCATATCGCAGCATGCCCTCATAAATGCGGTCAATGCCGCGCCCGGTGCGCTCGGCCAGGCCGATCCGCTTAATCACATCAGCAAGCAGTGGATTACGGGAGCGGGGATCGGCAACGAGCAAATTATCCAGTGTAACGCCTTCGACGAACCCCCCGGGATTACTGATCGAGAGACCTTCGTTCGTGATCTTGACATGCACGGCGCCCAGACGACTGAAATCACGGTGCACCAGGGCGTTGACGAAGGCTTCACGGTAGGCGCGGCGATCATAGTTGGGTACCGGCACCCGGAAGAGACCAACCTGAATCTCTTCTTCTTCGACTCTTGCCTTGAAAAGAAGCTCCACCTCCTCGAAGGTTTCCAGCAGAGGTTTGCGGAAGAACTCATTCACCCTGACATCCGTACCATGCAGCACTTGAAAGGCGACTTCGTAAGCGGGCAGGTTCGCGCGCAACAGTTCTTCTGTTCCCAGCAGCAGCAAGCCAGCGATGGTTGGTCGCCTGATGCCGTTTATCTCGCGACACAGCCCCAGGGCGCCATCCAGTTCGTCATCTGCCAGCGCCAGCAGAGATTGTTCGCCACCGTATTTTTTGATGGCGTTACGAATGCGCTGCCGTTGCAGCGGATCGAGTTGGCTGGCGTCTATTTCCTCAAGCACCATCGCTGAGGGATCGACAAGACCCATGGAAGACTGGCGCTGTATAAACTCGTGCGGGTAGAACGGCACCGCTTCCGGTGTGCCATCAAGTTTGAGGCGTCTTCGGACCAGAAGACCATCGGAGGTTGATACCAGTTGCCGGGTCTTGGGGACGTAGATGCGGGCGACGGTCTTACCCTGTAGGTCGTAGCGCTCTACTCTGACTGAGATAGCAGGGTTGGTCTTATTGGCAATCAGTGAAGGAATACCCGACACATTGAGGTGATTCGCATGCAAGCCGGTAATGGTGCCATCGTCCTCAACGCCAAGTAACAGGTCTCCGCCCTCGGTATTGGCCAAAGAAACGACCGTTGCTACCAGGTCCCGATCCGGAAGAGACTTCAGGTCGCTCTTGAACTCCAGTGACAGGCTCTCACCTTGCTGGATCAGTTTCGCGATTTCCTGTTTATTCGGGTCCATTCGTGTTCCTAGATCTGAATCCTTTTGCCTTTGCGGATCACTTCCAGCAAGGCTTCGCGCAGGGACACCAAGTAGTGATCGACGTCAGCCTCATTCGCCAGCCAGGCTTTGTCGAAGGAAACACTGATTTTTCGGGTTGAAATATATTCAACTTTTGGCTCAGCGACTTTTATTGACGGTTCTCCATTTTCTTTGGATGCTGCGGCTGGTTTTGGATTGGCCATTTCGACCATCTTCGCCAGAAGCATTTGATAACCTTGTTCCTCGAAATAGCGCATGCGGTCATTGATTACCGCGATCAAGGGTTGTTGGTTGATGTGATCGACAAGTTCCTTGTACGGCGTATCCAGCTCAGCCGCCCGAACTTCGGGAAGCGTCTTGTACTCGTCCATGCTCTGCATGCGTGACTGCATTGCACCCAGTATTTCTATGGCTTGGGAGCGTATTTCCTGTACTTTCTTATCAACCTCTTCCATCAGTTCATCCAGCCTGCTTTTCAGCTGTTGGATGCGATTGCCCTTGAAGCACGCCGGATCGTTTAGCACCGACCGTATCTGACTAACTTCCTCGCCTTTTACATAGGTAAAATTCGGCTCTTGGTTATGAACGAATGCTTTTGCCTGACTGTAGATATCCTTCTGCGGTCCGCTCATAAATTTAACGATGGGATCGATCACTTGCTCCTTGAGGTCCAGCAGTTCATCCTCCTGGCGAAGCAGCTCCGTCAGATACCAGGTATAGGGTTTTCCTGAGATTGCCTTGAGCTGCTCCTCTACCGGCGTCAGTGCATTCAGAAACGGATATTGCCCCGTCTGTGCAACAAGCACGTTTAGCTGAGCGATCAGCTCCTGAAACGCTGTTGCTGTCTCTTTTCCAAGAGCCTTCGCTTCGCCGGCCTGCGGCGGCGCATCGAAAAAGTCCTCATAGAACTCTTTGAGTTTACGAACCTGAGAGGCCGTGAAGTCAATTTGTGGCTCCAGCACCACATTCGCATGAGCCCGACTGTTGAGCAATGCGTGCTCGAGGTCATCCTCTTCCAGAATATTGCCGTCTTTTCGTATTTCCACTTTGCCTCTGGCGCACAACATCGCCAAAGTGCAAAGAATGGCTGCGTAGTACCATCCGTAGGGCTTGCGCTCGAATTTTTCAATCAGCGATTTCAGCGTGGTTCTCACTCCACCCCGATTGTTGCTCTGAATAAAGGCAAGCATCTCCTGCTCCGACTCGGCCATCGAGGTTGCATCATTGCCAAACAGGCCTTCCTGCGAATGCTTGAGGTATTTTGAGACATCATTTTCCGTAAATGCGATCCCTCTCAACATGCTGAGATTGGGATACGTCCGGCGGATCAATTCATGGAATCCCAGCGTGATTCTTGATTGGGCATCTGTACTGCCGATCTCGACATCCCCGCCAGCCACAAGCATCCTGGACTGTCCAAGCAACCGCTTCACTCGCTGTTGGATCTCCGAATAGCGCTCTCTATTTTGAAATCCCTTACTCTCCAGGATCCGCTTGACCGTGTCCTGCTGTGTCACCGATATGTTCTGGCGAATATATTTCTCGGTTTGCTTGTACAGTGTGATATCACGCATGAGGCGATCATCCGGTGGCATAATGACCATGAGTTCGGGTCGGGCCATTGAATGCCCTCGCAAAACATCCAGACTTTCTGCGTTTTCATGAAAAGGCGTGATGACATCAATCGCTAATTCGTACTCCCGGCCATGCAACCGGTCGTCCAGCTTGCGAGAATATGGATAGTCCTGGTCGTTTTCATCAAACCGTATTTTGCGGTTCTTTATCACATGGTCGAATACAATCTTTTCCAGTTCATTTGCAACATCGGCTGATTCAACCTCGGTGTTTTTGATCTCCTCTTCGACGTCTTTTTCCTCATCGGTGAGGTATTCGTATTGCTCACCATTGCGCTGGATGTAGGTCTGCTGCTCCAGAAGGTTAAGCGCTTCTTCCACTTTCTTGCGCAACACCGGCAAATCCTGGTTGAATTCATCCAGCATCAGTACACATAGGTTGCGTACTGTTGCCTTGAACTCTTTTACGTACTTGACTAGGAACAGAGCCTTCAGGATGCGCACAGCAAAAGGATTATCCAGATGGTTTTCCGCCTGAATAACCGCCCTCTGTATTTGTGATTTCAGTGCGGTGCGGATTCCCTCGAACATTAAATCGAAGGTTGCAAGCTGACCCACCTGATGATTTGCGATATGGATAGCAACCTGCTGAAACACCCCAAGCATTGACCGCTCGCCCACGGAACTGTGTTTACCCTCAAAAGCGCTATGCAGGGAAAGATTCTGAATCGCTGACTGAAACAATGCGAACTGATACGGAATGAATGGGTAGCTGTGTATAAAGTGCTCTCTGTCCTGAAAGTTTCGATAGGTTTGCGACCCATCCGCAAAGTCAAAAAGTGTCTTGAAATTATTTTCCTGGTCGTGATAGAGATCGGATAGTCCACTAATGCCTCTCTCGTTCTTTAACAGGAGGCGTTTCTGGATTACCTCAGCCACATCCTGGCTGGTTAGCTTCATTCGGTTCTTGAATCGCGCCTGAATTTTTGTAAAGTCATTGCTTTCCTGTTTGCCCATTTCACCAACAACAGAATTCATATCCTCCTGCGCAGTGACAATAATCCAGGAACGTCCTCTACATTTCGTCGCCAGACTTTCTGCAATGGTCTGCAGGTTGGTCATCAACTTCACGTTATCCGCGATGTATTGGCCCACCTCGTCGACAAAGAAATTCAATCGAAAATCCGTGCCTTGCCTGTCAATGTAGGCAAGAATCTGCTCCGCGAAATCTTCAATGGACAGGTGATAGTCACTACGGTACTTATCCAGTATCTGGCTGACTGATTGCCCAGTGATTGCGTTATAGGCTTCATCAACCTGGGATGCCATGCGCTTCGTACGCTGTCTCGCCCAATCCCACTCTTTTGATGTTATCTCCTGGAATTTGTCCTTGAATGCCTCAAACAGACCATCTGAATCGAGATCACGCTCAAACTCCGCAACATAGGGTTGTTTCCCGTAGTATCCGCACTCCTCATTGAACACTTTTACAAATACTGCCAGCAACGCATCGAGCTGGGTCTTGCTGATGACATCAGCCTTTTGATCTATATTGAAGAGAATGCTTTTGGAGGGAATTGCGACGGCATTTTCCAGGTCAGCCCGGAGTATTTCATTATCCTTGAAGGTTGGTTTGGATAAAAATAGATCCGCCGAGTATTCTCCCTCTACCTTTCGATTTTCCAGCACCAGCGCCAGCATTTTTAGAAGGTGAGATTTACCGGAGCCGAAGAACCCTGAAACCCATACTCCATTCGCGCCCTGGTAATTATTGTAGGCATCAAGAAAAATATCGAGGCGCTTTTCTACCTCGTGGGTTATAACATACTCATCGAGCTCCAAACGGAGGCTCGCGTCATCATCCGCTTTGATTACGCCTTCAATGTTGCGATCGACTGGCTTCTGGAAAATTTCTCTCAGCGACATTGAGCTTCCCTCGTCTTATACTTCGGAATGATAGATATTAAATGCACGGTAATACTTATCGTCGCGCAACCGCCCGAACAGCTCCAACGAGGCACCCGACTCCAGCGAGTGTGTGTATTCCCCCGGAAAGAACATTACCGTTGGTTTTTCTTTCGCTGTTTTTTGCAGATTGTTGAGTACATTATGTGAACGTATATAGGGGAAGACTTCTCCCACACCCGATATAAACATTACCGCGAATTCTGAAGCACCCATTATTTCTTCGATTGCTGGCGTGAGTACGGTCTCTACATCAAGCATGGACTGTAGTTCTTCTTTAAGCTCATCCTTTGATACGGATTTTTCTTCTTCCATACACCACTCCCAGTCCCCTTCCTTTTTCAGTATCTGTATCACCAGGTCATACAGTTGTATATCTAATACTGCGATTCCATTTTGAGCTAATTTGTTGATAAGCTGCTTTCGCAGGCGATCCATATCCACTGCCTCTTCAGGCTTGTAAGGGCATACAAAAAATGGCACTTCATTGCCTAGCCCTTGCATTTTGAGAAAACGCTCACCCCCGATTACTCTTAACAGATGCCGATAGCGTTCCTGCACTGGCGCCCTGCTTAAGTCGGCCTTCATTTAGCACATCCCTGTAATGTTGTTTCCATGATCGGAAAAAGATGTAAATCCTGATTTGAATGGTCGCAAATCACATTAATTAACCGGGAGCTCAGCATCGCAGGAACAATAGAGTTACCCGAGTTTAATAACTCAGATTCATGCAACATCTTAAACATGACCTGACGAAGTTTTTTTCTTGTTGTAGTCGATATTCGCTCCATTTCCTCATGCCATTCCATTTTAGAGTTGAAGAATGCATCAAAATCTTCGTAACCAACATCGTACCTAAGCGTTAGAAATCGCTCACTGATCACCTCGGCCGAGAAATCGTAGATAAAGCGGTAACGGCGACAAATCGCTAGCCAGAGAAGATATGCCTGTTCCTGATGATCCCCTTCAACAACAAGCTCCAATTCATCTCTATTCAGGCGTTTGAGTCGTGAACATATTTCCCTACAAATACGTTTGGCGCTGTTTGCTGTCCTTGCCTGGAGAGTGTTTCTGGAAATCACTTCATCCCGCACCTCGTTCCAGTCACCTTTCTCCAGATACCGACCAGCGATTTTGACCGACTCCAGGTGAAAGAGCGCGCCTGTTGTGAATGACATACTGTATTTCTCAGTATTCATTCTGCTCCACTTCTATTTGTCTGATCAGCTCCACCCGCTTTTACCCATTCATCAACCTCATCTTTCTTGAATTTCCAAAGACGCCCCATCCTGTGGGCCGGCATGCCATGCTTGTCGATCCACTTGTACACAGTGTCATTACTGACCCCGAGGTATTTGCATATCTCGGTGATTGAAAGCCAGCGGTCTTCCATCTCAACCATTCCTCAGATTCCTCGTGAACGATGAGTCAAAAAGTCATAGGCCTGCGAACTGCCGGCACGGTAACAACCGGCCTCCATCGCTTGGACCAAATCGTTGAAAATTATGCGGTTTAGCATCTTATGTCAACCGATTATTGCCGATTTCACCCGATTACTGTCTAATTTGGGCGAATCTATGGGCACTAGCATCTTCTCATCACATCAGAGCGTGAATCAGAAGAAAGGCGACAGATTGCCAAGTGCTGAAAGTCTGGTCGAGGCGAGAGAGCAAATCCTTGAATTGTGACAGGCCGCCTACATGAGCCAGGATGCTATCGGTGAACGCTTCATATACAAGACCATCGCTGCCCTTCCAGGCACCCTCGTCTCCTCTGCCCAACCCCAGCCGTGAGATATCTTCAACAGTCTGATGCTTCAACGAGCGACGCTCAAGCGAGATCAGCAACTTGCGGAATGGGACTGTTGCTGAACTGATATCACAGAGAATTCTGGGACCAGACTATATATGTTTGAGTCAGTTATACTTCACCGCTGTATGCCAAAAACCACCCAACCTCTAATCAATCATCACGGCGACAAATGGTGCCCAACGGTTGGCAATGCGATAGATCGGCGATTAACCCGTTACCGTGATGCTATTACAGAAGTATTTGAGCTCTCCGAAGAGACAGAAATTGATGCTGTCTTAAACAATCTCTCATCTGAACTAAGGCGTTGTTGGAGCGTGTTGCGTGATGTAAACAAGGCAGGCTCTGAAGCGCAGGTCTATCGCACCCTGGAGTATCTGTTGGCCAAGAGAGGGCTACTTGACCATACAGTATGGGAAATCGATCCTGCCACACGGGCTTTGATTGAAGATCATCATCCAGATGGTCCATGCGCCTTGGAGTCAAGTCCCACTAATTCAAAACGACTGCGACAGGCGGCTGAAGCGGCCTTTGCTTCTCTCGAAAAGCCCAAGCGGGGACGGCCCAAGGCCACGATCAACTATGCCCAGCATAGATTCTCGAAGGGACTGGCTGAGGTCTACAAGAATGCCACAGGTAAGTCGCCGGGGCGCTCAGTTGCATTGGAAACACATGAAGACTCCGATTCTGATGGGCATTACCAATATGCGAGAACATATAATGAACAAGGTCCCTTTCGTGCCTTTGTTTCACTCGTCATCAGCCTGATCCCGAGACAGTTACGACCACCGGTGGATGAGGTCACCCGGCTTGGGGTTGAAATATCCACGAAGCAATAATCAATTAAAAACTATCACTTGAATCTTCACTTGGCCTGGGGGGTATTTATTCCCCATGCTGAACATCTTCCGAATTTGACTAGGGTTCCCCCACAACATTTTTTGAGTGCGGGAACCGTCAATGAACCAAAAATACATTCCTTACGGTAACGGAAAGCCCCTGTTCAGCCAGAAGACACTGGCGAAGCATTGGGGTGTTTCCGTCAGGACCATCAACCGGCTAATCAAGTCTGGCGAATTATCCGCCCATCGTGTTGGCACCCAGTGGCGTATCGACCCTCAGGATGTCGAAGCCTACTGCAGGAGGCAGTGTTTGTAATGAACACAGCTGTCCACTCCTGTCCTGTCAATTCAGTAACTTACACCACCCTCGGGAATACTATCTCATTGAAATTGTTCCATTTTCTTTATGATAGTCTTCCCGAAAAGGGGCCCCTGTCCACGGCTGTCATCCCGTGTCCAGCGGTGGCTTCTTTTTTGTGTTCCCGAACCTAGGAGATCTAATGCCCAGTACGATCAAAGAGAACGATTCCGCCCAGCTGCGGACCCTGCAGGATGCTCTGTCGGCCCTGGATGATGTAACCTCGCTGACACCCACCCAGAAGCGGGACGGGGCCTCTGCGATTCGCGCCATTGGCCGGGTTCTGAATCACCCCCTCGACAGCATACCGGCTGAGCTTGCCCTGTTGCGCTATCGGTTGAATGATATTCACTATGCCAATGCGGGTATCTCCCGTAAGCGCTGGCAGAACATCCGCGCCAGTCTCGTGTCGACACTGCGGATACTCAAGAACAAGGGGTATCGTGTAAATTACTATCTCCCCCTGAGCCCCGCCTGGAAGCAGTGCTATGACTGCCTGGATACCAAGCGCCGGTGCAATGGGCTCTCCAGCTTTATCCACTACTGCAATGACCACAACATCTCTCCCGGCAGCGTGGATGATGAAACCGTCGATGAATTCATGCGCTACCTGGAAACCCACACCTTGCGTTCCAAGCCGCGCCAGGTTCACCGGTATACCTGTCGCCTTTGGAACGAGGCGGTTGAACACTACCCGGCATGGCCTGACCAGCGCCTGACGGTGCCCAGTTATAAGCAACCCAGGAAGACGCTGGACTGGGCCTCTTTCCCTTTATCGCTTCGCGATGAGGTTCAGTGTCATCTCGATTGGCTGGGGGGAAAGGATCTTCTGGCCGACCATCAACCTCCCAGGATCTGTAAACACACCACCATCCGTCTCAGGGAAAAGCAGATCCATATGATGGCCTCAGCCGCTGTACAGGGTGGAGTTGTTATTGAGCAGATAAACTCTCTCAAAACATTGGTCGAGCGGGAAACCGTGAAGGCTGCAGTGAACTGGTATTTTAAGCAGAACCAGCAGCAGACCACCGTCTATCAGAAGGATCTCGTGGTCACCCTCTACGCAATTGCCAGGCACTGGGTGCGTGTCGGGAATGATCATCTCGAATGGTTGAAGGTTCTTATCACCCGCCTGAATCCCAAACAGGGTGGTTTGACAGACAAGAACCGGGCCGCGCTCAGGCAGTTTGATGAATCAACCCAGGTCAGGCGGTTGCTGCAGCTTCCGGAGCAGTTGGTTAATAAAGCCGACAAACTGCCCTCGCCCAAACGCCAGGCGGTGGCCGTTCAGATCGCACTGGCCATCGAGCTGCTGTTGATGGCACCCATGCGGATCAATAACCTTGTCTCATTGGAACTGGGTAAGCAGCTCATCCTACCCCACAGGAAGGGTGGTCCTGTCACGATCAGTTTGTGCGAGCACGAGGTGAAGAACGAATTCGCACAGGAGTACCCCTTACCGGAGGAGACCAGCGCCTTACTGCACCTCTATCTCTCTGTTCATCGCCCTCACCTGCTGAAACATCATGATGCGACCTGGCTGTTTCCCGGTGACAAGGGTGTTCACAAACTGCCCCAGACCATGGCTCTGCAGATCAGCCAAACCCTTTCACGGGAACTCGGGCTGACACTCACCCCTCATCAATTCAGGCATCTCGCGGCCAAACTCCAGCTCGATGCCCACCCGGGGTCCTATGAAACTGTCCGGCGCTTGTTGGGGCACAAGTCGCTCAAGACCACCACCCATTTCTATACCGGGCTCGAGAGCAGGCAGGCGGTGGCGCACTTCGATCAACTGCTCACTAAGATCCGCAATGGTTGAGTTTTTTGATGAAACCCAATAGCGCCTTACCCTTCAACCAGTGGCCCGCAGTGGACCAGGCCTGCTGGCAGGCCGCTATTCAGGATGTCGGGTTGTTCGAAACTCGGGGTAAGGCGGCTCACTGGTCTTCCATGACACAACGGGAAGTCAAATGGACCTATGGGCGATGGCTGAACTTTATCAAACAATCCCAGACTGCCGCATGGCATCTTTCACCCGCTGATCGATTCGCCAAAAAGTACATGGCTGCCTTCAGTCAGTGCTTGATGGGACAGATCTCACTGCGCACTGCCAGCAGCTATCTCAATCACCTGGCACTGGCTTGCCGGGTGATGTGTCCAGATGTGGATCACCAATTTATTCTGAAGATCGCCACACAGATCCATTGCCAGTCCGACGGCCCTGTGAGAGACAAGCGGGCCAAACTGCATGACGTTCGTGTTTTGTTCCAGGTAGGGTGCGACTTGATGGATTCGGTCAAGGGGCTCGGTGGATCATCTACCTTGCCTGACAGGCTTCAGTACCGGGACGGGCTGATCATTGCATTGCTGGCTACCCGCCCCTTGCGTCGGCGCACACTGAGCCTGATCCGGCTGGGTCAGCATCTGCAGCAACTCAATGGCGTGTGGTATCTGCTGTTCACAGCAGAGGACACCAAGCAGAGACGGCCACTGGAGTTTCCCCTGCCCCCCATACTCGAGCCCTATCTGCAGACCTATCTGACAGAGGTCAGACCTTACTTGTTGGGTGACCACAATGGTGACCACCTCTGGATTTCGGCAAGGGGCCGGGCCCTGAGTTACAGCCAACTCTATGATCGCATCTGTCGTCACACAGAAGCCGTTCTGGGTGTACGCATCAATCCCCATCTGTTCAGGGACTGCGCCGCGACCACACTGGCCAACGAGGATCCTGACCATGTGTTGGCCGTGGCTCCCCTGCTGGGCCATGCCGATCTCAAAACAGCGGACCGACACTATATCCATGCCCAAAGTCGCCAAGCTGCACAACGCTATCAGGAGACGCTCTCCGGACTCAGGCAGAAGCACTCCCCGTTCATGGAGGAGAAGTGAGCAAGACAGTATCCAAACCTGTCTTGATCCCCCGCCTGTTGCGGCTGCGGGATGCGCCCCACTACCTGGGCATGGACCGTAACCGTTTCAACAAAGAGGTCAGGCCCTACCTCACCGAGATTCCGATCGGTGAACAGGGCATCGCTTTTGACCGACTTGAAATCGATGGCTGGGTGGACGAATATATTCAACGCAACGGGCGTCCCGGTCGACCAACAGGAGACCAATTATGGGACGCAAAACAACCCCGGGGCTCAAAAAACGTGCAGGCATCTGGCACATCGACAAACGCATCTGCGGGCGGCGAGTTTGCCAGAGCACTGGCACGGATCAGCTCGCAGAGGCGGAACTCTACCTCGCACGACTGATCGAGCAATCCCGGCAGGCGAAGATCTACGGTGTAAGACCCGAACGCTCTTTCGAGCAGGCCGCCGCCAAGTTCGTGCTGGAGAATCAGCACAAACGCAGCATCAACGAGGACATCGGTCGGTTGAAAAATCTGATGCCCTGGATTGGCGACGTGCCGCTCAACAAGCTGCATATCGGCATGTTACAGCCCTGGATCGAACATCGCAGGAAGGTAGGTGTTGCCGTGGGCACCATAAACCACGGATTGAAGGTCGTCCGACGCATCCTGAATCTCGCCGCGTCTGAGTGGATGGATGAGAATGGTATGACCTGGTTACAGGCGGCTCCGAAGATCAAGCTGCTGCCCGATACTAATAAGCGGAGACCTTACCCGCTGAATTGGGAAGAGCAGACAGCTTTGTTCAAGGAACTGCCTGACCATCTCGCACAGATGGCGCTCTTTACCGTCAATACAGGTTGCAGGGATAGTGAAGTCTGTAACTTGCGGTGGGAGTGGGAGATGAAAATCCCCCAGCTGAACACTTCGGTGTTTCTGGTCCCTGGCGAGTTGGTGAAGAATGGAGACGAGCGGTTGGTGATCCTGAACCGGGTCGCAAGATCGGTGGTGGAAACACAGCGTGGGAAACACCCCACCCATGTGTTTCAATACAAGGGTAAACCGGTCGGGCATATGCTCACAAGCGCCTGGAAACGGGCCAGAGTACGTGTCGGATTGCCTCAGGTTCGGGTGCATGATCTGAAGCACACTTTTGGTCGTCGGTTAAGGGCGGCGGGTGTAAGCTTCGAGGATCGGCAGGATCTGCTGGGACACCGCTCGGGAAGGATCACGACGCACTATTCGGCGGCTGAGTTGACCAAGCTGATCGAAGCAGCGGAAAGTGTTTGTGATCGAGGTGAAGGAAAACTGGAGCTGGTTGTTTTGCGAAGGCTGAATGTCGGCTAGAGGGTCACGCAAAACTCACGCAAAAGAAAAAAGGGTTAGCGCTTACTATGACACTAACCCTTTGAATACTGGTGGGCCATGAAGGATTCGAACCTTCGACCAATGGATTAAGAGTCCACTGCTCTACCAGCTGAGCTAATGGCCCGTTCTGAAGATGGGGTGGACGATGGGTCTCGAACCCACGACCGCCGGAATCACAATCCGGAGCTCTACCAACTGAGCTACGTCCACCATTAACTGTTTTACCTGGCTGCAACGAGTCAGCCACTCCTGCAGACTTGGCACGCCCGGCAGGATTCGAACCTGCTACCCTCGGCTTAGCTTACCAACTACGCCTTTCGACGCCCCCAAGCGGGGTTTGTGGTCTGGACTATCTCTTCACCGTCTCAGGCGTCGCACGTATAGTCTCTACGGATCCCCTAGCGGGTTTCCTCGGGATTGCCATCAGCACTACCTGTTAAGGTTTCCCCGATACAGTGCGATCCACTTTATGGGTTCTTTTTTCCCCATAAAGGCTCCTATTTGGCACATTGATGTGCGCACTTAAAGGCCGATGCTCTATCCAGATGAGCTACGGGCGCAGAAAAATTGGTCGGGGTAGAGAGATTCGAACTCCCGACATCCTGCTCCCAAAGCAGGCGCGCTACCAGACTGCGCTATACCCCGAAATACCGCCCCAGGTGACTACCAGTTCGACCTGGAAAGGCGAAGGGAGGGAATCATACTGTCGTTAACCGCGCAGGTCAATGCCAAACGAGCCGCATTTCACTGTTTTTACTTCTCATCCGCGTACCCTGATACGCTGACAGTTTGTCCCACTTTCGGTATCATGCAGCTCTTTTTAGACCGATGGAATTTCCATGAGTGCAGAGATTTTGGATGGCAAGGCGATTGCTGCTGAATTAAGAGCAAAAATCAAAGCTGGCGTCGAGCGCCGTGTCGCTGCCGGACAGCGTCGACCCGGCCTGGCCGTGGTGCTGGTGGGTGAGAATCCGGCTTCGCAAGTCTATGTACGGAACAAACGCAAATCCTGCGAAGAGGTCGGCTTTCACTCTCAATCCTTTGATTTACCAGGAGATACTTCCCAGGACGATCTATTGAAAGTGATTGACCGGTTGAATCAGGACGAAGCCATCGATGGCATTCTGGTGCAGCTTCCGCTACCGCAACAGATCGACGAGGAGTCGGTCATCGAACGCATCCTGCCGACCAAGGATGTGGATGGCTTCCATCCCTATAATGTCGGGCGTCTGGCCCTGCGGATGCCGATCCTGCGCCCCTGCACCCCGCGGGGCATCATGACCATGTTGGAGCACACCGGCCAGAAACTGGAAGGACTCGATGCGGTCATCATCGGTCAGTCGAATATCGTCGGGCGTCCGATGGCACTCGAACTGTTGGCAGCCCGCTGCACCATCACGGTCTGTCACAGCCGCACCAAAGACCTGGCGGAGAAAGCGCGCAATGCGGATATTCTGGTGGCTGCCGTGGGTCGACCGGAGTTCGTACCCGGTGATTGGGTAAAAGAGCGGGCGATTGTGGTCGACGTGGGCATCAATCGAACCGACGAGGGTAAGCTGGTTGGCGATGTGGCCTTCGATGCCGCCAAGGAACGTGCCTCATGGATCACCCCGGTACCTGGGGGTGTCGGCCCGATGACCATTGCCACGTTGCTCGAGAATACCCTGCAGGCCGCCGAGCTGCACAGCTCTGTATAGTCGGAGTGCTTATCTGAACCTATGTTGGGGCATGGCCCCACCCTACCCACTGTATAGTCGGAGTGCTTATCTAAACCTATGGTGGGGCATGGCCCCACCCTACCAGCGCATTTGATCTGTGAAGTCACCGTAGGGTGGGGCCCTGCCCCACCGATTACTCTCCCGCTGTAACAAGATTGGTTTTTGCAGGAGATGAACCACTCCAATCCGCAGGATATATTCCAGCTCTGACATATTTGTGGAAGCTCGACCACGGCCAATCAACCACTTGCTCAACCAAACCATGTTTGACAGGATTGTAGTGGATATAGTCCACATGATTGCTGTAATCATGCTCATCCCTGATCAGATGCTCCCAGTAGCGTCGTTGCCAAATAGTCCCTTCCCCTTTTTTTAAACGGGAGCCTGAGGTGCTTTCATCAATCAGTGAAAAATCTCTGAACTGTTTTGTGAAGATTCCTTTTATCTGATTCCAGCGTTGGGGATACGCACTATCTTTTTCAGGTAGCCTCCAAATTGTATGGAGGTGGTCTGGCAACAGACAAAGTGCTTCAATTCTGAAATAGTTTCTCTCACGAACATCTTTGATCGCTCGATGTAGAACACGACGCGCCAGTTCACTATTAAAAAGTGGTTTGCGGTTGTAGGTAACAACTGTGAAGAAGTAGGTGCCGCCTGCAAGACAGGCTCTACGATAGTTGGACATGTTGCCTTTCCTTGGCTGAGTTTGATTAATTTTGGGTGGTTTTTTGGTGGGGCATGGCCCCACCCTACCCACTGAGTTTGATTAATTTTGGGTGGTTTTTTTGGTGGGGCATGGCCCCACCCTACCCAATATTTGTGTTCATTCGTGGAGTGAAAACCGTAATGTACCGCTTGCCGCACCGACTAACCTCAGCCCCGGCGCCAGGTTGTCCCTTCAGGCCCATCCTCTAGGATGATCCCCGCTTCCTGAAGCTCGTCCCGAATCCGATCCGCTTCCGCCCACTGCTTGGCGGCTCTGGCATCGATACGGGCCTGGATCATGGCATCGATCTTTTCGTCGGAGAGATCGTCATCAGCGGATGCCCCGCCCTTCAGGTAGCTCTCCGGATCGCTTTGCAACAGACCCAACATACCACCCAGCTCTCTGAGCAGAGCGCCAAGAGAGGCCGCATCCTCATCATTCGTCTCCTTGATGCGGTTGATCTCCCGCGCCAGATCGAACAGCACGGCCAGCGCCTCCGGGGTGTTGAAATCATCGTCCATGGCCTCATGGAAGCGGGTTTTATAGCTCTCCCCGCCAGCAGACTGCCCCTCGGGCAGGCCTCTCAGCGCCGTATAGAAGCGGGTCAACGCTCCACGGGCATTGTCCAGGTGTTCGGTATCGTAGTTGAGCGGAGACCGGTATTGACTGGTGAGGATGAAATAGCGCACCTCTTCCGCCTGGTAACGATCGAGAATCTCCCGAACAGTAAAGAAGTTACCCAGGGATTTGGACATCTTTTCATCATTGATGCGGACAAAGCCGTTGTGCATCCAGTATTTGACGAAGGGATGCCCGGTTGCCCCTTCGGATTGGGCAATCTCATTCTCATGATGAGGAAAGGTCAGGTCTGCACCACCGCCATGGATATCGAAGCTGTCACCCAAAGCATTGGTGGACATGGCCGAGCACTCGATATGCCAGCCGGGGCGACCCCGGCCCCAGGGAGAGTCCCAGGCGGGCTCTTCGGGTTTGGCCGATTTCCAGAGCGCGAAATCCAGCGGGTCTCGCTTGGCGTCCCCAGGCTCCACCCGAGCCCCTGACTGCAGGTCCTCGATCGATTTTCCGGACAGCTTGCCGTAGCTCGGAAAGCTGCGCACATCGTAGTAGACATCGCCATTGTCCGCTGCGTAGGCGTGGCCCTTCTCGATCAGCCGACTGATCATCGCCAGAATCTGCTCCATATGCTGGGTTGCCTTAGGCTCATCGGTGGGTCTCAATACACCTAACGCATCCGCATCCTGGTGCATCGCCCGGATGAACTCTTCAGTCAGCTCGGTAAAGGGGATGCCTCTTTCGTTGGCCCGATTGATGATTTTGTCATCCACATCGGTGATATTGCGGATATAACTGACGTCATAGCCACTCGCCTGGAGATAACGATAGACCACATCGAACACCACCATCACACGGGCATGCCCCAGATGACAAAGGTCGTATACCGTCATGCCGCAAACGTACATACTGACCTTCCCCGCCTGCAGTGGCTGAAAGGTCTCTTTTCGGTTGGTGAGGTCGTTGTAGATTGTCAGCATTGCTCCAGGCCTATCCTACTGAGATGAAACCTGGGCATCTTAACCAAAAGGTCGTTGGCTTCATAGCCAATTGATTGGATGGCGGATCAGAAACCGTGATTTTTATTAAGCTGATATCGAGGGGGCGTCAATCGTGGCCCGGTAATCAGAAACCCGACCGACACGAAGGTGTACGGCCGGGCTTCTTAGCCACCAAGCATTCCTGATTCACCCAGGTTCCCATAATACAGCCGGGTGAAATGTGGAGTTCAGACTTTGAACTGATTGACCATTTTGTCCAGTTTCTGGGAGATCTGCGCCACTTCCTCACTCTCTTTGAGGGTCCTGCAGGTTCCTTCAGCTGTTTGATGGGAGACCTCGTTGATCGCAATGATGTTCTTGTTGATCTCACTGGCCACGCTGGTCTGCTCCTGGGCCGCAGTCGAGATATGAGCATTCATCTCACTGATCATCTCCACCGCACCCGAGATCTGCTGCAGAGCTTCACCGGCACGACTCGAGTCGGCAACGCTTTGATCAGCCTCCTGCTTACTGCTGCCCATAACCTTCACAGCCTGCTCTGAGGAAGAGATCAACTGTTCGATGATTTCCTGGATCTCATGAGTCGCTTCCTGGGTCCGCTGAGCGAGATTCCGCACCTCGTCTGCAACGACTGCGAAACCACGCCCCTGCTCACCGGCCCGGGCAGCCTCAATCGCCGCGTTCAGCGCCAGCAGATTGGTCTGCTCTGCAATCGCCGTAATCGATTCTGAGACTTGACCGATATTCTGGGTTCCCTCCGCCAGGCGTTTGACCACACCGGAAGCATCATCAATCCGTTTCGCCAGACTGACAATCGACTCGGAGACCTGACTGACAACTTTACCACCGGCATTGGCATTGGTCTTCGCTTCAACAGCGGCCTGCTCCGCTCCGGCGGCGTTCTCCGCCACACGTTCGGCTGCCACCGTCAACTCACCAATCGCCACCGTTAACTGCCCGGTCTCTTTCTCCTGCTCATCCACCCCGTCCCGGGTTACTTTAGTAACCTGAGCCAGACGTTCTGCAGAGCTTGCCAAGCCATCCATAGTATTAGCCAGGTCATTGATTGTAGGCTGAAACTGGTCCAGCATACTGTTTACCGCCTGGCCAACCTCTTGGAACTCATCATTGGCATTCGCCGGTACCCTTGGCCGCAGATCGGAATCTGCCCCGACCTGCTCCATCGTCTTCTTCAACCCATACAATGGCTTGATCACGACCTTTCTGACAATCATCGCGATGACAAACAGCCCTGCCAATAGCACCAGAAAGTTGATTCCGGCACTGATCAACAGCTCACGATCGATCGCTTTATCCCGTTCCCCCATGGAGAAGGTCAGCCGTCCGGCACCAAGTACAGTACCTTCAGGGACCTGATGGCAGGTCAGGCAGTTGGTGCCGTTGCGGTCGGAAACCGCCGGAAAAGGTTCGATGATCGTCAGGATCCGTTCACCCTTGACCTCTTTCACCTCGATGATCTGTTCACCGGTCAAAGCCCGACGATCGAGATCATCCAGAGGTTTTTCATCATCAAAGCCGGCGCCGAAGGTCTTATTGACCGTCTCCGCACGCAGCATGCGTACTTCAAGCACGCCCTCCCGCTTTGATATCTTTTCCCGGAGCATCTCCCGGTTACCCATGGTTCCAGTGAACATCATGGCGTTCATGCTGTCGAGATATCCATTCAGCACATCAAATATCTGGTGTTCCGATAACCTTAAGAGCCTGTCCTTTTGCTGCTGTGCTGAATAAACTGTTACGACTGACATTATCAGGATGAAAATCAGTGCCATCGGCGCGATTATCTTCCATTGGACAGAGATATATTTACCCATCGCTCAACTCGGTATTCTAGGAATGGTTAATACTGCTAATGACTATTTCGGCAAACAGCTACATCTCTTGAATATTTATCAAAATTGTCTAAAAAAGAAGCCATTCCGGCGCTGGCGAAAGATGCTCCCTTATAAATAAGAACAGACCGATCTTGCCGCCAAGAATTAACGCCACAAAGTACGAGAAAGGCTAAAGAATCTCTAATTTCTCCCGACAAATAGAGTGTACTTAATGAGACAGGAAGTCTGGTTGGCTATTGTGTTGACCTGCCTCCTAGGCACATTTCATAAGGAATTGGCCTGACTATTTCATAGATTCGGAGTTATCCAATGGGAAAATTCGCTTCCGCTTTAATGCTAGCCGCCCTATTTTCAGTGCCATCCGCTCAGGCCAGTCAAGCCCTGGCCATGCAGTCCGGGTGTCTTGGCTGTCATAAAACCGATGTAAAGCTGGTTGGCCCGGCATTCAAGGATATTGCAGCCAAATATGCCGGCGATGCAGCCGAAGTCGATCGCCTGACCAATAAGGTGAAATCGGGTAGCAAACCGGGTGAACCATTGGTTTGGGGTAGCGCCATGATGCCAGCCAGCCCAGCAAGCGAAGAGAACATTAAAGGTGTTATCGAGTGGATCATGACATTAAAATAGGAGGAGCAGTTTGATTGGATATCATTTTCCTTGGAGACAGGTTTGCCCATTGGATCAGGGCAAAATCACCTCATGCTATGGTTGGCTAAATTGAGATAGTCAGGCGGGGTGTGTAAAACTTCGCCCAGACGATAAATAAGCATAATTATTCAGGAGCACTCTATGTTCAGGCCTAAAACACTGATTTTATTAACAACCCTTTCAACCGCATTGCTGGCGGGTTGTAGTGCCGGGCCGGCGCCGGTCAGTTATAAATCTGAGATCAAACCGATCATCGACAAATATTGCACAGAGTGCCATTTGGCAGGTGGCACAGGCGCTGAATCCAGTGGCTTCATCACTCAGGATTACGATGCGATCATGAAAGGCACAAAATTCGGTCCTGTGGTGGTTGCAGGAGATCCTTTGTCAAGCTCTTTCTATCGCTTGGTGGCTGGCAAGGTAGATCCATCCATCCGCATGCCACACGGCAAAGAGGCCCTGTCTGAGGCCGAAATCGCAAAAATTGAGCATTGGATAACCCAGGGTGCGAAAAATAACTGAGTCAGTCATCAGATACTGAAACAGACAACCCAAGAAATCCGTATTCCATGGTCACTCATGGTTTACGGATTTTTTATTTTCATCAATAAGTTAGGGTCTGTTAACTCAAATCAACCCGTTCCGGGCCATTGTGCTGAGCAATTCACTGTGGAAGTGGAATCTACCGAATAGCCTCAAATACCCCACCGACCACTTTGTGATGATGGTTTTGAACCGCTATCATGCTCCCTGATTAATCAAACGGAAGCTGACGCAACAGTCTAGTGTACTGTCTCATAACTATTGCCAAGAGGATGATATGAAAAAAATCCATAAATCCCTGTTACTCTCTTTTAGCCTGCTGTTCGCGTTCTCAGCAGACCTTCTGGCCGAACCGGTGAAAGTGCTGATGAAGACCTCGATGGGCGACATCACACTCTCACTCGATCAGGAGAAAGCGCCCAAATCGGTGGAGAACTTTCTGCAATATGTACGGGATGGCTTCTATGACGGGACCATTTATCATCGCGTGATCAAGGACTTCATGATTCAGGGTGGTGGTTTTACAGCCGATATGAACAAAAAACCGACCCGCGAACCGGTTGAGAATGAGGCAAAAAACGGGCTCAAAAACAAAAAAGGCACCATTGCCATGGCTCGTACATCGGCGCCCCATTCCGCCACCGCCCAGTTTTTCATCAACCACAAGGACAACAGCTTCCTCGACTACCCCAGTCGTGACGGTTGGGGATATGCGGTGTTCGGTAAGGTCACCCAGGGGATGGATGTGGTCAACGCCATTGCAGACCAGCCTACCGGGGTCAGTAACGGTATGCGTGACGTACCCCGCAGCACAATTACCATCGACAAGGTCAGCATTGTCGAATAGATCGATGTGCCTCTATTCCAGAGCCTGATAACACGCCATAACAAAAGAAACTGATAGGAAAACTGATGATTACAATGACAACCAACCTAGGCCCCATCCAGATCGAGCTCGATGAGGAGAAAGCCCCGAAAACCTGTGAAAACTTCAAACAATATGTGCAGGATGGCTTCTTCGACGGCACCATCTTTCATCGGGTAATCGATAACTTCATGATTCAGGGTGGCGGTTTTCTGCCGGGCATGATCCAGAAGGATACCAGAGATCCGATTGAGAACGAGGCGAAAAACGGCCTGTCGAATGAAGTGGGCACCATTGCCATGGCCAGAACCATGGAGCCTCATTCGGCTACCGCGCAGTTCTTCATCAACGTGGCAAACAACAAGTTTCTCGACTACCCGGGACAGGATGGCTGGGGTTATTGTGTGTTCGGCAAAGTCGTAGCCGGCATGGATTTGATCAATCAGATCAAAGGAATGGATACAACCACCCAATCCGGACATCAGGATGTACCGGTGGATGACATCATCATCGAGAAGGCTGAAGTCATCGAGTGACCCAACAGCTTTTTATTTCGGACCTGCACCTGTCTGCCGAAGGGGCAGACAGGTTGCAGCTGTTTCTGAACTTTCTGAGATTCCGGGCAACCTCAGCCCACACACTCTACATTCTTGGCGATCTGTTCGATGCCTGGCTGGGTGATGATGACCAGCAATCGATCGCCGTGGAGGTCCGGCAGGCACTGCGGCAGCTCAATGAGAGCGGCACTGAACTGAAGGTCATGCACGGCAACCGGGATTTTCTGATCGGAGAGGATTTCTGCAAAGCCAGCGGCGCGCAACTGATCTCCGATCCCTGTTTGATCGATCTTTATGGTACGCCCACCCTGCTGATGCATGGGGATCTGTTATGTACCGATGACCAGGAGTATCAGGCATTTCGCAAACAGATCCGCTCGGCCGAATTCGCCAGCCATTTTCTCTCACTGACCATCGATCAGCGTATTGCCGCTGCTCAGGAGTACCGGGCGAAAAGCGGTGAGGCGAATGCTCAAAAATCCGACGATATCATGGATGTGAATCAGCAAGCCGTGGAGCACACCCTGCAACAGCATCGGGCGCAAAGGCTGATTCATGGCCATACCCACAGACCGGCAGACCATCGTTTTATGCTCGACAGTCACACAGTCACCCGACATGTGCTGGGTGAGTGGTATGGGGATCATGCCGAGATCCTGTGCGCAACCGAGGATGGAGTCACTCGCGAAACCATCACCCTCTGAGAACTATAAATCTTTCCAGATGGATGTGATTCACCGCATGCCACTCATTGAGGCATGGGTTTCCGGGTATAGGCCTCCGGCAGAGTAAACAGATCCGCATCAACCGTTTCCGATTCGCGATAGTCGGTCAGAGCCTGCTGATTTCCGTTGATATCCCACAACCGCAACGGCAACCCTTTCCCCAGTAGGGCATCCGGGGCATAGACCTGGATTGCATCGGCACATTCATCACGATAAGCCATGGGTATCCCGGACAGGCTGATTTTATGCTGTTCGGCCAGCAGCCCCAGGTACTCCACCTGAGCTGCCACACTCATTGCCATCATCTCCGGTAACACCATCGCCTCCTGACAAGGCTGGCCATTGACCTGCAGTGCCCAGTGTTGTGCTTTACGACCCGCAACCAACGGCGCCTCACCCGCATCCTTTGCCAGAACCTTGATTTCCGGTAACCGGGTATCGGGCTGGTTGACCGGTTTGGGCTTGATCACCAGAACCGTGCGCTCTTCACTATCGACACTGTAGATCACCTGTTCAGCGCGATCGAACAGAATGAAATCGGCCGTGTCACTCCCCTGGTCTATACGCACCATTTGCTCTGTCACCAGCATACGGCTGAGATAGGGGGTCTGGCCCGTCTCCGTGACCTCATAGTGCAACCTTTGGACCTGCAGGGTCTGCGCCAGCAGAGTTCCGCTCTGCAGCAGACAGACCAGGATTAATAGCGGTATTCTCATACCTTTTTGCATAGCGCCTCCAAACGTTCCAGCTCGGACTGACTGAATCCCGCCTCACGCCGAGCCTGATGATGCAGGGGACAACGGATCTCACCATTGAGAAAATTCTCCAACAGATCGAAATAGGTCTCTTCCGGTGACAAACCCCGCTGTTCGCAGAGATAGTTGAACCAGCGACTGCCAAACTGGACATGCCCCACCTCCTCACGCAGGATCACTTCCAGTGCAGCTACCGTCTCAGCATCGTCGATCTCCCGGAAACGCTCCATGATACCCGGTGTCACATCAAGTCCCCGGGCTTCCAGCATGCGCGGCACCAATGCCATGCGCACCAGCGGATCATGGGCTGTGCGTTGCGCCATCTCCCATAGACCGTTGTGGGCCGGATAATCCCCATAGGCCGCTCCGGCCGCACTCAGGCGTGCCTGCAGCAGCTGGAAGTGTTCAACCTCCTCCACCGCCACCTGGATCCAGTCGGTGTAAAAATCAGCGGGCATGCCGGCAAACCGCTGTACCGCATCCCAGGCCAGATTGACCGCATTGAATTCGATGTGGGCAATCGCATGAATCAGTGCCAGACGCCCCGCTTCACTGCCCATCCGACGCCGGGGCAATTTACTCGGATGTACCAGAACCGGCCGTTGCGGATGCCCTGCCCGGGTAATCTCCGCCGCATCGGTCCAGCCCGTGAGAGCCAGCTCGCCTTTGGACCAGGCTTCAGCGATCTCTCCGGTCATCGCCATTTTCTCATCCACCGCATCACTCAGCAGACAGGCTCTGGCGGCTTGGTAGAGGGATTTCTCAGGATTCATATTTCAAGCCAACCACCAGATCCATCACATTGGTGCCGGTTGGGCCGGTGGTGATCAGGTCGCCACTCGCCTCCAGCAACGTACCCGCATCCGCGTCGGTGAGGGATTGCCCGGCACTGAAACCCAACCCATCAACCCGCTTCAGGGTTGCACCATCCACCAGTGCCCCTGCGTCGTCCGTAGGTCCGTCGGTACCATCTGTGCCGGCCGACAGCAGCAGACATCCATCCACCCCTGACAAGACTTCCGCAGCGGCCAACGCCAGGTGCTGGTTACGGCCGCCTCTTCCCGGCTGCGGAGGCAGATTGACCCGGGTCTCACCACCCCAGACGGTAATGCCCGGAGGGCCTTTGATCACCTGATCCGCCAATTTACGTCCGGTGTCTGCCGCCTCCCCATCGAGAAACTCAGGGCGCAAACTGACGGCAAAACCCAAACTTTCAGCCTCTTGGGCCGCAGCGGTTTTAGCCGCTTCGAGATTGGCCACGATCTGCAGCGGTGGAACCTCTTCCTGGGGAACCGTGACAACCCGCTGTTGCGCCCCGGTCGTCAGCTTTTCACTCAGCCAGTGCGGCAGCGTCAGTGTCTCAAGTCGTTGTTGAAGTTGAGGTTCCGGGGTGAGCAGACCGGAACCGATCGCAGCGGGGATATCACCGGGCACATCTGAGATCGCCAACAGGGTGGTCTGCCTGCCATGCAGCCAGTTCAACAAGCCGCCCCCTTTGATTCGGGAGAGGCCCTTGCGTACCCAGTTCATTGAGACGATATCGAGCCCACTGCCCAACAGCCACTCATTGGTCCTTACCAGAAACGCCAGATCCACCCCCTCGATCGGTACTTCGACAAGACTGGAGGCACCACCTGAGATCAATACCAGCAGAGGAGTTGAAACAGGCTCATTGAGCAACGCCAGCACGGCATCCCCGGCTTCTAAACTCGCCGCGTCCGGCACCGGGTGGGCCGATTCCAGTGCGCGCCAACCCTGTTGCCGGCAATAGCGCTGATCCAGGTGACCAGTTTTCGAGATCACCAATCCCTGCTGAATGGCATCGCCCAACTGCTCCCGGGCCCCCATCGCCATCGACTGGGCCGCCTTGCCGATGGCAACCATTCTCACCGCTGTTGTGATGGGATGCTGCTGCAACCAGTCGGCAACGGCGCCCCGTCCTTCCACCCGGCTCAATCCCTTCTGATAGATTTTCAACAGTGCCTCTCGAGCATCCGTTGGCGTTGTGTGTTGCAACATTCAAGCTACCTTGTTTCAAACGGTCCAGGTTTTATCACTGTTCCTGACTGCAATACCATAAATTTGCATAGCAATGTATCAGGATTTATTCCATGAAACACGGCTACTGAGTTACACTGTACGATCTATTCAGTATCACGCCGGGAGTATTGCTTTGGGAAGCATACAGCTACGCCGAAACTTCAGCCGTAACATCCTGATCAGGATGATTCTACTGTTCGCAGTGATCGCAGCACTGATGGTATGGAAATTCGAGTTCATCAATAATGTCTATTTCCGCGACCAGCTCACCAGTACAGGTCTGATCATCAATGGCACCATTGTCGGCCTGTTCACCATCGGCATCCTGCGCATGATCACGATTTTTCTGCACTACGCCTCGGAAGAGAATGCGCTGCTGCGGTTTTTGCGCAATCTGCGCGAGGGCGAGAGCGATCCACTGAAGCGGATCCACAAACGAGCCATCATCGCCAACCGTTTCCGCACCATGCAGGGGTTGCACAAAGCGAACTGCCCGATCAATCACGGCTCTCTTGCCTCGACCCTGGTGGCCAGTGAAAGCACCCGCAACAGCCTGCCCAAGTTCATCAACAACATCCTCATCCTGACCGGCGTTTTCGGCACCATCGTCTCCCTCTCGATCGCTTTGATCGGCGCCTCGGACCTGCTCGAAACCTCGATCAACGTAGGCGGTATGGGGATGGTGGTGCATGGTATGTCCACCGCCCTCTCGACCACCATTACCGCGATTGTCTGCTTCATGTTTTTCGGTTATTTCCATCTCAAGCTGAGCGATGTACAGACCAACCTGATCAGTGGCATTGAACAGGTCACGGTGAATGAGCTGATCCCCAGATTTCAGGTTCAGACCGATAGCGCTCTGTATGAGTTCACCGGTCTGGTCCGCTCACTGCAGAAGCTGGTGAGTCAGATGAGCAACTCCCAGGAGGCGTTTGAGAATATCGAAAAACATCTGCTCGACTCCCTGGAGAATGTGGAGGAGAAAAACGAAGCGCTGCACAATGATCTGTCAGAGATTAAGCATGTTCTGAAGCTAGGCTTCCGCCTGCACGAGGATGATTGATTCGTATGGACGATAGCTTCATCGATCTGCGGCTCAATAACCAGGGCACCCAGGGGGACGACAGCTTCTGGCCCTCGTTCACCGACATCATGACCGTGATCGTGATGATCTTCATGCTTGCGATGGTGATTCTGCTACTGCGCAACATGGAGTTGCTCTCCCAACTCCGCGCCACCATGGAAGCGGAGCAGCAGGCGATGGAACTGGTCAGGAGCACCGGTGAAGAGAACGAGACCCTGGAAGAGCGGCTGATCGCGCGGGAGCATGAGCTGACCATGTTGCGCATGCAGATGATGCAGCTGCAGGAGCGATCCGAAGAGCAGGAGGCGGCGATCTCCAGTCAACGGTTCCAGATCAGCCAGCTGAACCGGGAGCGGGATGAGCTCAACAGCCGGGTCAACACCCTCACCAGCGAACGTACCCTGCTCAATACCCAGATCACTCGACTTAGCCAGGAGGGTGAAAGACTGCGCAATCAGATCAGCGAAGCGAATCTCAATATCCAGACCCTCACCGCCGATCTGGACCAGGCAAACAGCCGTCAGGCCGAAACCCTGCAGGATCTGGAGCAGCTGCGCATCACCCTGTCGAGTAAGGACGAAGAGCTGCTGCAAGCCCTAGCTCTCAATCAGGAGCGGGACGAACAGCTGAGCGACCTGAAAGAGGACTATTCCGATCTTAAGATCCAGTACAACAAACTGCTGCGTCCGGCCCGTACCGCCAAGGGTAAAACCCTGGTCGAAGTGCGTTACACCAAAAAGGGCAAACAGACCCGAATCGAGTATAAAGGTCCCCAGGACAGCCGTTTCAAATCCATTTCACGCAGCAAGCTGGAACAGAATCTTGCTAGCCTGAAAAAACAGCATAGCAGTCTCTATGTGAAGGTCATCATCCCGAAAAACAGTGGTCTCTCCTACAATGAAGCCTGGAGCTTCACCAACCATATGCATCGGAAATACGACTACTATTATCAGGAAGAGGCGAAAAAAGAGCGCATCGTGGAATAATCCTCCGTGCGCAGGATAAACAGGTTGCAGGGAATTTACCGAAGACCTGACAGTCCAACAGTTGGGAATTGCATCGGAAGCCTCGGGGAACATGAACAGACAGAGCAGACGTATCCTTCTCATTGTTGTCGGCAGCCTAATCATCAGCAGCTGCGCATCAAAGATACCACTCGCCATCCGCACCCCAGTTGACGGCGACATCCGGGTCGATGAAGTGCAGCAGGACGCCGAACCATTTATCGGCAGCCGCGTACGCTGGGGAGGTGAGATCATCTCGGTGGAAAACCTGGCGGATGAGACCCATATCGAGATTCTCTCCCAGCGCCTGAGCAAATCGGGTAAGCCGTTGGACAGCAAAAAGAGCCGCGGCCGTTTCATCGCCCGCATGGAAGGCTTTCTGGAGCCTGAGGATTTTCCCAAAACACGTCTGATCACAGTGGTCGGGCGACTTCAAGAGATGGTCGAGAAACCTGTCGGTGAATACCCCTACAGCTACCCCCAGGTGAAGGTGCGGAGCTACCATCTGTGGCCCAAACAGATCGACACGTCCTATCAGCACCGATACTTCTACGACCCTTTCTACGACCCCTTTTACTACCCCTATTGGCGAAGACATCCGATCTACTGGTAGCCTGAGTCATGCATCAAGCACAGAAAGAGAACGCTTTGGTTATCGGCTTGATCACTCTGCTGTTCAGCGTCGCGGGATGCAGCAGCAATCCGGTCATTGAACACGCAGACCGCAGCCTCTCCCCAAAGCAAATTGACACAGACTCAACACTTCCCGAGCAAAAATTGGAGTGGGGTGGGATTGTCATTGCCATCACCAACCTCGCGGAATCGAGCGAAGTGGAAATCCTCGCCTACCCGTTGGATGAGCGGGGAAAGCCGATGACAGAGTCCAGCTCCATCGGGCGCTTTATTGCCACACAGCCGGGCTACCTGGAAGCCGGAGACTACCCATCGGGAAGAATGGTCACGGCGACCGGCCAGATATCAGCGGTTCGTTCAGGCCGGGTCGGTGAGGCGGAATACGTGTTTCCCGTGATGCATTGCAATCAACTTGCCCTCTGGCCGAAACAACAGGAATCCCGGGCCAAACCAAGGATTCGATTCGGCTTCGGCGCCAGCAGTGGCGGCAGCAGCTACGGCAGTATTGGTATCGGCTTTGGTTTTTAAGCGGTATCAGTCCGATCATGAACGCAAATGCAGTGTTACAAGTGCAGGCGCTTCAGTTTGCAACATAGCAAACCTTGGCCGAATGTGGATGACGCTTACTTAAGCACTTTCTGGTGGGGCAGAGCCCCACCCTACTGTAATTTCAGTGTGTAGGGTGGGGCCAGCCCCACCAGAATCCCCAGGGCAATGAGGGTCTTGGCACTTAAGTAATTACTATTCAGGGTAAATACTACAATTTGCGACTCTTATTTGCGTTCATTTGCGGACTTACCTCTTTTTATGTGCCACTTCATTACGCAGATAGACCGGCAACGCCCGTTCGGCAGACACCGCCAGACCGGCTTCGAAATCAACGGCAGCCAGTGTCGCCACATCACGGGCGCTGCAGTAGAGATCCGCTTTGTAACCGAGCAGTGATTCCCCAAGTCGCTCACCCAACTGGGGACCATAGACACCCCAACCTGAGCCAACCCCATACCACTCCTCGTCCAGAGGCAGATGAACCTGTTGCGCATTGGACACCTGTTCATCCATGACCAGACGAACAATCTCGTTACTGTCGACCCGATAACCCGCCCAGTAGAGCTCCCCCATTCTGGCGTCAAAGGCTGTCAGCAGATTCGGCTCGCCCTTTTCCCGATAGGCCCGCTGAGCCAGCGCCGCCAGCGTGGAGACCGGAACCACCGGTAGATCGGCTGCGAAAGCCGCGCCCTGGATCACCCCGGTGGCAATCCGCACACCAGTGAAAGAACCCGGCCCCCGGCCGAACGCCATCGCATCGAGCTGATTGGCGGACAAGCCCGCATCGGCCAGCAACCCATCCATCATGCCGAGGATCAGCTCACTGTGGCCTCTCGGTTTGATCTCATAACGCAACTCGATCTGGTCATCGATAAGCAGCGCGGCAGAGCAGGCCTCTGTCGCGGTTTCTATGGCAAGTAGTTTCATAAAGCAGGAAAAGCTGAAATTGCAGTGAGCTGCCTACAATAATCCAATTGGCTTACGCTTAACAGGCCCAGGGTTAATAACTTTCTGAAGAGAGATCCCTGTTCGCTCTGCGTCTGGCTATTCTCTCCTGCAATCCCATTAACAGGTCCCACAGCACCGGAATGATAAACAGGGTCAAAGCCGTGGCTGCGGCAAGTCCGGTAACGAAGGTCGATGCCATGGTGCCCCAGACCAGTGAGTAGCTGGGAAAACCCACGGCCATTGGCAGCAATCCGAGACTGGTGGTCAGGGTGGTAAGCAGAATCGGTCGCAGGCGAATATGAACCCCTTCGGTGATCGCCTCGCGTCGTGTCATACCACTGCGATATCTCTTGTTGATAAAGTCGATCAGCACCAGCGCATCATTGACCACCACACCCGCCACACCGATTACTGCAATAAAACTGTTGACGGTAAACAGGGACTGGGTGATCAGCTTGCCGAACACCACGCCGATCAAGGCGAAAACCACCGCAGAGAGAATGATCAGCGGCTGCAGGTAGGACTGAAACTGGGTCGCCAGAATCACATACATCACCAGTACAGCGATGATGAAGGCATAGGCCAGCGACTGGAAGGAGCGCTGGGTATCCTCATGTTCGCCGCCAAAGGTTACCGTTGCACCGGGATAGCCCTCACGAATGGTTTCATAGTAGCGCCTCACCGCTTCCACAACTGCCGGCGTTGAAGTGGGAGCACCTTCACGGATATCGGCTTTCAAACTGATCGCCCTCTGCCCCTGGTAGCGCTTGATCTCACCACTCTCATTATAGGCTTTGACCTGTACCAGATCGTTTAAATAGACCGGCCGCCCGGCATCCTCGATCACCGGGATATAGAGGGCATTTTCCGGCTCTTTCAAGGCACCGGGATCGAGTCGCAGTTTGATATCCACCTCTTCATCGATGTGCCGGTACTTGCCGAGATATCGACCATCCAGGACACTCGCCGCCAGTTGCGCGACCTGGCTGTTGTCGAGGCCGTACTCAGCCACCAGCTGTTGATCCACCTGCAGACGAAACACCCGTTTGGGCACCCCTCTGTCATCCTTCAGGTCGATCAGGTTTGGTCCGATCTCTTCGGAAGCCTGCATGAATTTCAGCAACTCAGCGGACAACGCCGATACCGCCTCGACATTCGCACCAACCACCCGCACGTTGATATCCTTACCGCTGGGAGGTCCATCATTCTGCGGATGCACATGCAGATGATAACCCTCCTTTTCATAGATCGGTTTAAGCTTGTCCCGCATCCTTTGCAGATGGGCCAGAGGATCATCGAAGGACTGTTGTTTGGTGCTCGGCATGGTGACAATCACAGAACCGTGATTGTTGCCGTAGATCGGCTCGTAATCCTCGTTGAAGTACATCCCGGCCAGCCCGGATGCGGCACTGGCCATCCCCGGACCATCCTCCATCACGGTCTGAGCGATCTGTTTCACCCGACTGTCGATCTCATCAAGGGAGACATTGCTCGGACCGACCACATCCACATAGTAGATTTTGTAGTCATCGGGAAAAAACTGAATCCGTATCAACGGTACCTTGCCACTGGCGGATAGACCGATGATCGCCACCGAAACCACAAACAGTACTGAGACGATGAATACCGACAGCAGCCGGTAGCGCATGGTCAGATTGAGCAGCCAGTCGGTAAAGCGACGGGCGACCCGCATCATGGCGTTGTCCCGCTCCAATAACTTGACCGCATTCTGACTGCGCGGACCGAAGTCGAGATAGTGAATCGGCAGGATCAGCAGACACTCGATCAGTGAGGCGACGATGGCAAAGGTGACCGCTTTCGGCACCAGAGCGAAAAACTGTCCGGTTGAACCGGTCATGATCAGCATCGGCAGAAACGCAGCCACCGTGGTCATGGTGGCCGAGATGACCGGCAGCGCCACCTCAGACGTACCATTGATGATCGCATCCCGCAGGGGATTACCCTCCTGCACATGGCGATAGATGTTCTCGGTCACCACAATCGCATCATCCACCACGATTCCGGTCACCAGGACAAACGAGAACAGGGTGATCTCATTCAAGCTGTTACCAGTGAGATACATGATCAGCATGGTGATCATGAAAGCGAAGGGGATGCCGATGGTGACCAGCCCGGCATTCCGAATGCCCATAAAGTACCAGATGATCAACGATACCAGGCTGATACCCACCAGCATGTTCATCCCCAGGGTGCTCAATCCATCCTTGATATAGACGGTCGAATCCTGGGTCAGAACCAGCTCCACCCCTTGCGCTTTGAGGGTTGGACGGAACTCCTCAACAATCGCGACCACCTGATCGCGGATCTTCATCGCATTACCCTTTTCGGACTTGATGATCTTCAATCCCAATGAGGGTTTGCCGTTTACCGAGGCGATGACGATCGGATCCCGGTAGTCCATGCCGATACCGCTGGCCAGATCGGATACCTTGACCAGACTGCCATCCGCATCCCGCCGCACCACGGTGGACTGGACCTGTTCCAGATTGTTGAATCTTTCATCCATCTTGACCAGGAACTCACCACTCTCGTTGGTGTACTTACCGGCCGGGATGGTGTGGTTGGCGCCAATCAGGGCTTTTGCCACCTGATCGAAACTGACACCGAGTTCGCGCAGTTTCTGTGCATCCAGGTAGATATGAAACTCCTGGGTCTGTTTTCCGGAAAACTCCACCTGCTGCACTTCCGGCACTTTGAGGATTCGGGTCTTGATCTCCTCCCCCATCAAAGCCAGCGCCCGATTGTTTTGATCGCCAAGCAGGTTGACCGCAATCACCGGTAACCAGTCCTGAACTTTTGCATTCAGCAGCTGTGGTGGATCGACACCTTGCGGCAACTCACTGATTACATTCAGGACTTCAAACCTGACTTCATTGAAGAGCGTGTCATAATCGGAGTCGTCGATGAATTTGACGCGGATATTGGAGCGGCCACTGAATGAGGTGGAGTTGATCCACTCCACATCATCGACCTGCTCCAGCGCATCTTCGATCTTACGGGTGACCAGGCTCTCCACCTCTACCGGAGAGGCCCCTGGGTAGACTGTGGAGATGATCACTTCACCAAAACCGAAATTGGGGTAGCGTTCGGCAGGCAATGCGAACAGCGTGATAAATCCCACCACGATCAACACCACAAACATCAGGTTGTAGAAAACCCGTTGTTTCAAAGAGAAAGCGACAAGATCACGCATGGTTTGGTTTACTCACCAATCATTTGGAACCGATCCCCCGGCTTGATCTGCGGTGAAGTCACCCTCACCCAATCTCCATCGGTGCCATTCGCCCGCCCGAGATAGACCACAGAAATTTCACTGCCGTCGGGACGCCGCATCCAATACTGTTCATAGCGCTGTTGCAGCGCCTGTTTTGGCACCAGCACAGCACCGGAGCGGGTAGGAATATTCAAACTCAACTCAACTCTCATACCTCCCCGATGAACCGGCAGACCCTCATTCAATTGCAGCTCAAAATAGATTTTGCGTGAACGTTCATCAAAGGCGGGAGAGAGGCGTATCAACTGAGCGGGGAGAACCAGCTGATGATCCGGCAAACTCACCGACAGACCTTGCTGCTGCTGTTTCAGCAGTGCACGGAACTCTGCGACACTGAGCGCGAATGGCACAACCAAGCGGCTGTAGTCTCCGACCTCAACCAGCGGCTCTCCCCCATTCACCCATTGACCAGGTTCAACATATCGTTTGATTATCCGCCATCCCTGGGGTGCAGTAACACAGAGCCTATCTTCTCTTTCCTGTAGAATCTTCTCGGCAATCGATAAGGTTTTGAGTTGATTTCGGGTCTTGTCCAGGTTTCGCTGTGCGCTATCGAGCTGGCTTTCGGAAGAGCTGTTCTTTTTCACCAGTTTGCTGTATCTCACCACCTCCTTGCGGTAGTAGGCCATATCCACCTGCAGCGCCTGCTGCTCGGCCTGATTGGTTCTCAGCTCAAGCTTCAGATAGGTATCATCAAGACAGGCAAATGGGCTATCTGCATCCACCCTGTCCCCCACATCGCCATTGACGCTCTCCACCCGACCGGACTCTTCCGCGGAAAGTGTCACTCTTGAATGAGCACGGGTAAAACCGGATTGGATTTCGTTTTGTACGGCAACCCGGGCTACGACCAGTGCATTCGCCACTACCGGGCTGGAAACCGATAGCAGACCCAGAAGACATATAAGGATAGACAGCAATCTCATGACGACACGGTTCTCTTTAACCTTAAATGGTAGTCAACCCAACAAAAACATAAAGCTGCTGATGAATCCATTCTTATTCCTTAATGTTTCAGTGGTTTTAGCCGAGTACAAGCACCATCTGGCTGGTTACAATAGTTTACACATCCAGACCAGCTGTTTGCATAAACTGTGACTATTCAACTCAGTCAATTTACGCAACATCTGAGACATCCATGGGAAGACCGATTGGGAACATAGGGATGGATGTGCTGTGTAATGGTATACATTTAGGATCGATACAGAGTTCAAAGCCTCTTGACACTACATACAAACCTATCTTAGGTCGGTTTTCAGTCACCTGTGCATCGGTCGATGCCAGCGTTTATTCGACTCTATTCTGACCAGCTGTCTCTCTCTATAATTAAGGATAGATTGAGGAAAGATCGGCATAGGAGAGGCAAATCACATTCAGATCCATGATGACAAACCATAATACAGCGTTTGTTCATTGCACTGACACATTTTTGTGATACCACCCCTCCAAGGATTTTGGAACACTGTTCACCGGAAGAAACTTGTGGATCAGCGATAATTTTTGGAGGCAACCATGTGGATTTTTTATAAACATCTTCCTAAGAATGTAACCCTGAAAGAGATCCAGAACGTCACCCTGAAGGGCGCCCGCAGCAATTGGTCACCCCTATCCGTATTCAAAAAACCACGAATCAAACGTACAAAAATCATCCGTATCCGGGATCTGCAGAAGGACAGTATTGAATATCATGCCATCGTCCAGGTTAATCCAACGTCGGTAACCGATACCATTATTGATAACCTGGATGGCCGTACCGTCAACGGCCTCTATCTGAGACCTCACCGCTATCAAAGAAGATTTGCCAATCGCGACAGACGAAACATGCAAAACTACGATCATCAGTCTGGCGAGCGGCGAAAATCGGACAGGCGTCGCGATAATCTGATCACCAGAGTCATGGCGATCGACTGAAAACGGAATGGATACGATCAGGCTAAGCTCAATGTGACGCCGAGGTACGCAGAACAACGCAAACGGACGCAAAATATTACCGTCACCTGAGATCAGGCAAGTCACTCCTTAACCGCATTATGGTCACGTCCGATGATTTGTGACCAAGCCACGACATATCCACCCGGCGACCAAGCAGTTCAGCTTCTGCCGCCAGGCAGATCGCCACTCAAAGTGATGACAAAATATCGGCCAGCACTTCACCATCAACCGGATGGAGTGAGTGACTGAGCGTCGTGTGCCGACTCTTCACCCGCCCTTTCAGCACCGGGATATTGTTCATATCCTGGCTATAGGCTGGAACGACCTCATCCCCCAGACCCACGGGTCCAGGCCGGATCACTGACACATATTCGATCTCCGGATGTGGTTGACGGTTAAGCCAAAACAGCAGAGTGCCGGGATGCTCAGGGGTCAGGTCGAGCAGTACCCCCCAGGAGTCTCTCACCACATCGTAGATGTCTCCGACAAAGAATGATTTCACCATACTGATCGGAAAAACATCATCCGTCTCATCCAACGCCTGCACGGCACGTCCAGTACCCAAATGGGGTGAGGCGATGGTGACCAGCGCCTTGGCCGGAATCTCGCCCATCACCAGGGTCATGCGCGCAACCACGCCACCGGCCGAGTGACCGACCAAAACCAGCGACTCATCGGGGTGCTTTTGGGCAACCGCATTCAGCATGCCGTTGAGGATCCTTGATTGGCTTGCAATGGGCGCAATCGAAGGCAGTTCCACGGTATAGAACTTATTCTCCGCCTCGGCACCCGGCAGAGGCAGCAAACCTCGAGGCGTTAGGACACCGGCCGCCTGCCAGCCACCCTGGTGCAGCAGATTGGTGACGCCACTGCGCTCCCAGGAAGCGGCACTGCCAAGATAACCATGCACCAGCACCGCCACATCGGCCTTTGCCGACAACGCCGTCAGACTCAACAGTAAAATAGTAAACCATTTCATGATCTAACCCTCCGATTTATTTACCCGGAACCTTAAAAACAGGGCTCTGCATTCAGGCCCTGGAATGCGCTACGCCATACTCTGGTAATAGAGGTTTTGCGGATGTTTGGCCTCAGTAAAAAAGTAGTAGCGCTCGATCACCAAACCGGCATATTGAATCAGAAATGCTGCGATCGGCAATCGTGAGGACTCAAGCAGATAGGCAAGCAATATCAGCAGTACCGGCAAGATGAAAACCATCAGCAGAAAACCGTAGCGCAGCATCTGCAGCAGAGCATCGCTCTTGCCGTGAAAGAACTCCCTGGTGTTGAATGCCCCACCCATAAACCCCTGGGCTTTTTGATGCAGCTTGGCATGGTGCACGCCGATTGCTGACTGCATACTGATCTTGCAACGAAAATCGTTGTTGCGATAGAGAGCTGCACCACGACTGATGGCACCCAGGAGGGTCGCCACAACCGCCCAGGTACCATAGAAAACCACCAGACTGGATGAGAGATAGGCCGACAGGGCAGCCGCCAGCATGAACCCGGAAGCGATACCGAGAAACAGAAAATTGGCCACGGTCAATGGTGAGTGCCAGGCTTTGATGAAACGCAGGCTGGCATAGATCATCGCCGTACAGAGAAACAGCAGAAAGGTGGCCACGGTCCCCAATGCCCCAACGATCAATGTGGCATCCACCGGCAGAGTCTGGGAGATGACAAACAGGGGTTGGGTCCAACCTAAATAGTGGAACAGACCGTAAAGGGCGGTAAACATCATCGCCGCCGGCAAGACGATCACCTCTCGGGACAACCAGGAAGTACGCCACTGGGTGGCGGCACGCCAAGCCCGTTCAGGACGTCCTAGATGAAACACCGAAGCCACCAGCCCAGCGATCAGTAACAGCAACGCAATCAAACTGCCTTGGGCGTAAAACGCATCGGTCTGCGCCGGTAACAGATTGGCCAGCGCATAGAGCTGACCGGTAAACAGGGCCAGGAACAGCCCTTGTCCAACGCCGATCAGCGTAGTCAGAAATATGACTGAAAAGGCTGGATGCATGATAAATTCTCCAAAAACTCAAATAGCCTGAAGCCACTCAACACACGACGACATCACGGCGCTACGGTTGTCGACATTTGCCCTGGGTTGCTTCAGCAACATAATCTCTATGCCCACTGATACCGATCACCAGGCCACATCGTCCAGAGTCTCACCACCCTCAGGCAGCGTGGGCAACTGCTCTTTCTTCAATGGGTTGTCAGCCCGAACCAGTTCATCCTCATGAATCTGAATACGGGTCTTGCGACGTGGCAGATAGTGGTTGGCTGGCTTCGTCCCCCACTCAGGCTGCAGGGCATAGCCGCCCTCCTCACGGATCGCCACGGAGACTTCAGAATCCGAATCATGCACATCACCGAACAGCCGCGCACTTGTCGGACAGGCCAGTACACAGGCCGGTTTACGCTCTGACTCGGGCAGGCTCATATCGGTTATGCGATCGATACACAAAGTGCACTTCTTCATCACCCGTAGCTTTTCATCGATCTCCCGCGCACCGTAGGGGCAGGCCCAGGAACAGTATTTGCAACCGATACACTTGTCATAATCGACCAGTACCACGCCATTATCTTCACGTTTATAGGAAGCGCCGGTCGGACACACCGGTACGCAGGGTGGATCCTCACAATGCAGACAGGACTTGGGAAAGTGATAGGTCTCGGTATGCGGAAAGACACCCGCCTCATAGGTCTGCACCCGATTGAAGAAGGTGCCGGTAGGATCCTCCCCGTAGGGTCGCTGGTCGGTCATCGGACCGGCCCAACCGGAGGTGTTCCACTCTTTGCAACTGGTCACACAGGCGTGACAGCCGACACAGACGTTTAAATCGATGACAAGTGCAAGTTGTGTCATGTTAAAACCACTCGTTAAATCATTCAGTCAAGTTTGTGCTTGCGCCGAAACATTCCGGCGAAGTAGGCCTGCCAACGGCCCCGCTGAGGATCCTGGCCCGGCACTTTTTTCTGCACTTTGAATTGTGGTGATGTGACCTTCGGCTCATCCTCGCCGGCCGGGTAGATCTTTACCCGCACATCGAACCAGGCGGCCTGGCCGGTGACAGGGTCGGAGTTCGACATATGTTCCCCGGCGTCACAGGGTGGCAGCTCCTCGGAGATCAAATGGTTGAGCAGAAAACCCTTTTGCGACTCATTCGCTTTGGCGCTCAAGCCCCAGGCACCGGCCGCCTTGCCGATGGCATTCCAGGTCCACACCGTGGTGGGCTCCACCGCTTCCGAGAGACGCGCCATACAGCGAACTTTATTGGTGGGTGATTCAACCCAGATCCAATCTCCATCACCAAAGCCGTTGGCCTCCGCCAGCTTGGGATTGACGAACAGGTAGTTATGGGTGTGAATCTGGCGCAACCAGGCGTTTTGCGAATCCCAGGAGTGGTACATGGCCATTGGGCGCTGAGTTAACGCACTGATCTGATACTGTCTCGAGTCGATCAGTTTGTGTTCCAGTGGCGCGGTATAGAAAGGCAGAGGATCGAAATGGCTGATGATCCTTTTGCGCAACCGCTCCGGTGGTTGCTTACCTGACGACTTACCCTGCGCCGCAAGACGGAATCGCTGCAGCACTTCGGAATAGAGATGCAGGGTGATCGGCTCCACATAGCGGGTCATGCCATGTGCCCTGGCCCACTCCAGATAGCCCTGGTTCCAGTTGCGCATGTACTGGTAGGATTTCGGCAGTTCATGATGGTAGACGCAACCATTCTTCTGGTACATCTCCCACTGGCGGGGATTGGGCTCGCCTTTGAGAAACTTCTCACCACCCTTGCCCCGCCAGCCGGCGAGAAAACCGATCCCGGATCCGGGGGAACTCTCATAGTTGGTGATAAAGTCTGGGTAGTCCCGAAACTTGCGGCTGCCATCCTGTTTGACGAACGCCGGCAGACCGAGTCGGCTGCCCAGCTCGATCAGCACCTCCTGAAAAGGCTTACACTCCCCTTTTGGAAGCACCACCGGAATACGTACCGAGTCCACCGGCCCGTCAAATTCCGATATCGGCCGGTCGAGCATCGACATCGCATCATGACGCTCCAGATAGGTGGTATCGGGCAGTACCAGATCGGCAAAGGCCACGGTCTCCGACTGAAATGCGTCGGCGACGATGATGAACGGGATCTTATACTCTCCGTTTTCATCCTTATCCTTCAGCATATCCCTGACATTTTCCGTGTTCATGGAGGAGTTCCACGCCATATTCGCCATGAACAGCAGCAGAGTATCGATCGGATAGGGGTCACCCCGCCAGGCGTTGGTGATCACATTGTGCATCAGTCCATGCACCGACAGGGGGTACTCCCAGGAGAAAGCCTTGTCGATGCGTACCGCCTCACCCTGCTCATCGACGAACAAGTCGTCCGGTTTCGAGGGCCAGCCCAGGGGCATGCCGTCCAGCGGGGTATTGGGCTGTACTCCATCAGGAGAATTGGGTGGCTTGGGGCACGGGGGTATGGGTCTGGGAAAAGGCGCTTTATGGCGAAAACCACCCGGCCGATCGACGGTCCCGAGAATGGTCATCAGAATGCCCAAGGAGCGAATCGCCTGAAAACCGTTGGAGTGTGCCGCCAGTCCGCGCATGGCATGAAACGATACCGGGTTGCCGGTGACACTCTCGTGGTCATTGCCCCAGCTGTCGGTCCATTGGATCGGCAGCTCGATCTTCTGGTCCCTGGCAACCACACCCATTTCATGAGCCAGCCGCTTGATGGTCTCCGCCGGAATCCCGGTAATATCTTCCGCCCATTCGACGGTATACTCCTCGACACGCTCTTTCAGCAACTGAAAGGCCGGTTTTACCTTGGTGCCGTCCTCCAGTATGAAACTGCCGAGCAGTCGAGGGTCGGTGCCAGGCGTGTGGGTCGATATCTCCCGGTCCAGCTCCCGATCCCACCAGAGTTTGTTCTCCGGATCGAAACAGCCCTCTTCCACATGGGTTTCGAAACGACGAAACAGGCCGTGGTCGTCCAATTCAGGATCATCCACCACCAGTTCGGCGGAGTTGGTGTATTTGATCAGGAATTCACGATCGTAGAGCCCTTGCTGGATCAATTCACGAATGATGGCCAGCAACAAGGCACCATCGGTACCCGGTTTGATCGGTACCCACTCATCGGCGATTGCAGAATAACCGGTACGGATCGGATTGATGGAGATAAATCTGCCACCGCGTCGCTTGAAATCCGCCAGGGCGATCTTCATCGGATTGGAGTGGTGATCCTCCGCTGTCCCGATCATGATGAACAGTTTTGAGCGCTCCAGATCCGGTCCACCGAACTCCCAGAAGGAGCCGCCGATGGTATAGATCAGGCCGGCCGCCATGTTGACCGAGCAGAAGCCGCCATGGGCCGCATAGTTAGGGGTACCGAACTGTTTCGCAAACAGGCCGGTCAGGGCCTGCATCTGATCACGCCCGGTGAACAGGGCGAACCGCTTGGGATCATCAGCACGTATCTTTCCCAGCCGCTCTTCGACCAGATCGAAGGCCTTTTCCCAGGAGATCTCCTCAAACTCGGAATCGCCACGCTCGGAACCCGGTTTTCGCAGCAGCGGTTTGGTCAGTCTGGCCGGGGAGTACTGCTTCATGATGCCGGAGGAGCCCTTGGCGCAAATTGCCCCCTTATTCAAAGGGTGATTGGGATTCCCCTCGATATGCCGCACTTCTCCATCACGCAGGGTCACCCGGATGCCGCAACGGCAAGCGCACATGTAACAGGTCGTCTCTTTGGTTTCGACGCGGCCAAGTTCGCTGTCTGACTGTTTTGTAGGGTCCTGCATGGTGGAATGCCCTGGTCAAATTAGAATAAAGTAAGTATTTTCTTATATTAGCTTTTTATTATTTAGCATGCCAGACGATATCCATCACAATCCTTTGGGGAGGCCCTATTTCATTTAATGGGGAGTTTGGTGACAGAGCGTCAGTAGCGAATAGACACAGATCGACAATACAAATTTCCAAGCAACGACTTGAGGCAAAAAAGAGCCTATCCAGGCAGGTTTCTGAAGAAAAAACTGAATAAGTTCTCTGTTTTCAGGGTAACGGAGCTGGGTGAAAAAAAGCCTCAGTTCTCGTAATGTCATCTATAGGTGAGGTTGCGCCTGAAATAGTCTCACTACCCGTTACTCGTCGCTCACTTGGAACAACCAAATTGTGCTCCTCACGCCTTGATTGGCGCTTTTTCAGGCACAACAGGGTCTATTGGATTCGTATTAACAGGCCCTAGTCCCCCCGCACAGCTGGTGGTATTCCCATGGCAATTAATCAGGTAGAAATCCAATCGAGTAGGTGGGCAGCCAAACCCGGCAGCTTGATAGACTCCAGCTCCCGCTATAGCTTGATCAAAACCGAAAATCGAACAACAGGCTGATAGGGAATGACGACACAACCATTTTAGAAAACCGGCACAATACAGCGGCTACAAGCCAACAGTACATTGATCATACGTAAATTTTTTTAATCAGTCAGTTACAGCTAATGCAAATCCGTTCTATCTATACCATTCCAGAGACACTCGAAGCCGCTCAATAGCGGAAACGCTCCATCACTTCATAGCCAAACTCCGGCTTCCAGCCCCAGGAGTAGTTTCGCAGATCGTAGAGTGCCGCCCGTTCAGCTTCCCCTGCGGAGACAGGGCTGAAGCCACAACCGTAGCTGGTTCGTGGCTGGCCTCTCAGGGTGTTGTAGACGGTCTTGACGATCACCACATAGGCATGGGGCAGATCACTGCCGGCTTGAGCGTGTACATCCTGACCCTTTTTGCGATATCCCTGATCGAGCAGTCTTTTTTTCGCCTTCTCCATGGCCGACAACGCACTGTCGGAAAAGGAGGCCTGCCACTCAATCGCCAGGGAGTCCCCTTGGCGCTTGGCGACCACGCAGCTGCCACCTGCCGAAGCAGTCGTCAACAGCGACCACAGCAACAGCATCAGGATTGACCTGAACACCACACCGGACGAGAAAATTCGGCCATATTCAACCCCCTGCTTTGAATGTCTCGAGTTCTTCCCATCGCGCATAGGCCTGCTCCAGGTCATGTTCCACCTCTGTCATCTGCTGTTGCAGCTCAACGACCTGCTCTGCTTCGCCGGTCTGATAGAGATCCGGATCGCTGAGCTGCTCCTGCAAGCCGCTGAGGGATTGCTCCAGCTGCTCAATTTGTTGCGGTAATTGATCCAGTTCCCGCTGATCTTTATAACTCAACTTTGCTGTTCTGTTTTTCGGCTTCTGCCGTTGAGACTTGACCTTTTCCTGAGCGGCATTGTCTCTACTGATAGTTATCTGCTGCTGTTTTTGCTCCCAATCACTGTATCCACCAACAGATTCGATGACACGGCCTTCCCCTTCGAAAATCAGGCAGCTGGTCACAGAGTGGTCGAGAAACTCCCGGTCATGACTGACCAGCAACAGCGTACCCTGGTAACTCACCAACAACTCTTCAAGCAGTTCCAAGGTTTCAATATCCAGATCGTTGGTCGGTTCATCAAGCACCAGCACATTGGCCGGCTTGGTAAACAGTTTGGCCAACAGCAGACGATTTCGTTCTCCACCGGAGAGAGCGTTCACCGGTGCTCTGGCACGTTCAGGAGTGAACAGAAAATCTTGTAGATAGGAGATGATATGTTTACTTTTACCATCGATCTCCACTTTATCGCTGCCACCCCCCACATTTTCCTGAACTGACAGGGATTCGTTTAATTGACTGCGTAGCTGATCGAAATAGGCAACCTGAATCTGTGTACCGAGTTTCACCTGGCCCTGTTCCGGTTGCAGTTGGCCGAGCAACAGATTCAGCAAGGTTGTCTTACCCGAACCGTTGGGTCCGATAATGCCGACCCGGTCACCGCGCATGATGGTGGTTGAGAGTCCACGGATGATCGGTTTTTCTTCCCAGGCGTAGCTGACATCATCGACTTCAACCACCAGTTTCCCCGATCTCTCAGCGGTCTGCAGCTGCATCTTCACCTGCCCCATGCTGCTGCGACGTTTACTTCGCTCATCCCGCATCGATTTCAGCTGTCTGACTCGTCCCTCATTGCGGGTGCGTCTTGCTTTGATGCCCTGGCGTATCCAGATCTCCTCCTGTGCCAGCTTTTTATCGAAACGGGCATTGGCCTGCGCCTCGGCATTCAGCATCTCCTCCTTGCGGCGCAGGAAGTTGTCGTAGTTGCCGGGCCAATCCGTTAGCTCGCCCCGGTCGAGCTCCAGGATCCTGGTCGCCAGACGACGCAGAAAAGCCCGGTCATGGGTAACGAACAACACCGCACCGGAGAATCCCAACAGCAGGTTTTCCATCCAGTCGATGGCCTCGATGTCGAGATGGTTGGTCGGTTCGTCGAGTAACAACAGGTCGGGCTCGGCCACCAGCGCCTGGGCCAGCAGAACCCGTCGTTTCATACCGCCCGAGAGTTCACCGAACTTTGCATCCGCATCCAGGCCGGTTCGGGAGATCGTGGTTTCCACCCGCTGTTCAAGTTGCCAACCGCCAGCGGCTTCGAGATCGTGTTGGGCTTTTGCCAGGCTGTCGAGTAGCGACTGATCCCCCTCCCCCAGACGATGACTGATACGATGATAGGTCTTCAACTTTTCCGCCAGATCACCAATACCGTCCGCCACCAGATCATAGACCGTACCTTCGATATCCTGTGGCACTTCCTGAATCAGTCGTGCGACACTGACCCCATTACTGACTACCCGATCCCCATCATCAGCTTGCTGGGTTCCCATGATCACTTTCATCAGAGTCGATTTGCCCATACCGTTGCGACCCAGCAAGGCAATGCGCTCACCCTTCTCGATGCTCAGCTCGATACCATCCAGCAAAGGAGCGTCACCAAAGCTCAGATGGAGATTGCGCAGGGTAATTAAAGGCATCGATTTTCCTATTGTGAATGCTAGGGCCTGTTAACACGAATCCAATACGCCCTGTTGTGCCTGAAAAAGCGCCATTCAAGGCGCCAGGAGCTAAGTTTGGTTGTTCCAAATGAGCGACGAGCAACGCCGAGTGGCGCTTTTTCAGGCGCAACCCGAAGGGCTGGGACTGTTTTTGCACCCAGTGGCGTTATCATTCGCTCGTGTAGAATGACTACACTACGCTCATTCTGCCTTACTGGGCACAAAAACAGTCCCAACAGGGCGTATTGGATTCGTGTTAACAGGCCCGAATGATCTATATCAAGAAAAGTAATTGAGCCGAGTTTTGCTCTGCACCATAATAGGTCACGCTCTGTGCATCAAGCATGCTCAAAGGTGACAGAAAGCCTAAGTGAAAGCAGGTAAGTGCTTTAGCTTAGCGATTGATTGATGAATTGGCACGCCATTTATCTGCTGCAGCAATGCTGCTGAGACGCGGCCGACTCATCTGTCAGCATAGATTATCTAAGATGGCTACCCGGTTGGCCATTTATCTGGAGAGAGAACACCATGAAAACCAAGATTCTGCTTAAAGAAGCAGAAATGCCGACCCATTGGTATAACGTTGTGGCCGACATGCCTAATCCCCCGGCAGCAATCCTTGCTCCTGATGGAAATCCGGTGACGCCGGATGCACTGAGCGCAATATTTCCCGAGGCCATCATCGAACAGGAAGTCAGTGCACAGCGCTGGATACCAATACCGGAAGAGGTACGGGAAGTACTCACGCTTTGGCGGCCATCACCGCTCTATCGTGCCGAACGATTGGAACAGGCGCTGAACACTCCGGCGAAGATCTATTTCAAGAACGAAGCGGTCAGCCCGGCCGGCTCGCACAAACCGAACACTGCGGTCGCTCAAGCCTATTACAACAAACAACAGGGTATCAAACGCCTGACCACCGAAACCGGCGCCGGACAGTGGGGCTGTTCGATTGCTCTGGCGGGGCAGATGTTCGGCCTTGATGTCAGGGTCTATATGGTGAAGGTCAGCTACGGTCAAAAACCCTACCGTCGCTCCATGATGCAGACCTGGGGTGCCGAGGTCTTCGCCAGCCCGACCGATATGACCCAGTCGGGAAGGCATATTCTGGAAAAGCATCCGGACTCCGACGGCTCCCTGGGGATAGCCATCTCAGAAGCGGTGGAAGAGGCGGCAGGCCGTTCCGATACCAACTATGCACTGGGATCCGTACTCAATCATGTCATCCTGCATCAGACTATCATAGGTGAAGAGGCGAAAAAGCAGTTCGAAATGATCGGTGAATACCCTGACATGATCTTTGCCCCCTGTGGTGGTGGCTCCAATTTCGCCGGTGTGGCATTTCCGTTTTTTGCCGATAAGGCGAGCGGCAAAGAGGTGGAGCTGGTTGCGGTGGAACCAACCTCCTGCCCGACGCTGACAAAGGGTGTCTATGCCTATGATTTCGGGGATACCGAAGGCCTTACCCCGTTAACCAAAATGTATACCCTTGGTCACGACTTCATGCCACCGGGAATCCACGCCGGTGGCTTGCGTTACCATGGCGAATCGGCACTGGTCAGCCAACTCTACAATGAGGGGTTGTTGAGTGCGGTGGCGATTCCCCAGCTGGAGACTTTCGAAGCCGGTGTGCTGTTTGCCAAAACCCAGGGCATTATTCCGGCGCCCGAATCGTGCCACGGGGTGGCGGCGACCATTCGTGAAGCCAAACGCTGCGCAGAGACCGGTGAACCCAAAACCCTGCTGTTCAATCTCTCCGGTCATGGCCACTTCGACATGAGCTCATATGATCGTTATTTCAAGGGTGAGCTGGAGGATTATGACTATCCTGATGCGGCGATCCAGGAGTCCCTCGCCAATCTGCCGAAAGTCGGCTGAATGCATCAACGAAAAAAGATAGTTCTGACTTTAGTGTGATCAGACGGCCCTAAGAGAATGAAACCGCTAATGGGCGCCAATCAACACCAAAAGAAGCCGTATCGCAAAGGCGTTTTGTGGCATTTTACGGTGATTCGCGTTCATTGGCGGTTAATCTCAGAAATAATGGCCTGCCGCATAACAAATGATTTGCTGCAGGTGTACGTTATCAAGCAGCATTCCAGTCTGCCTCGTTAAATCGTCTGTTTCGATTCCCAGGCCATTAGCAGGCGACTAACCGTGTCAGCCGCCTCCTCCTTCACCACTTCATAGCCCCTCTCCTGGACAGTTTCAATCAGTTGATGAAGGCCATTGATCAAAGGCTGCAGGCGTTCTCGCTCACCCGATTTATCCAGTAATCTTTGGACATCGGAGATACGTTGGTTAACCACTTCAACCATCAGATTGATATTCTCTTTCCAGCGATGATAGCGGTCATCATCATGGATGGGCATATTTCGCACCAGCAGTGAGACAGATTCCGTATTGATCAGGGTACGATGACCGAAATCGATGATCCGCCCCTTTTCATACATACTCTCCATCATCTCCTGATCCAGCACACCAACCTCGCCTGCATGGGAAAAATAGTGGCCACTGGGAATCATCCGTACAATCACCCGCAAACCGAAACGCTCCAGAGTAACCAGCATCTGTTCGCCCAGGGAACGAATATCATCGCACTCCAGCGTGCGGCCGATAAACTTGGCTATCTCTGCCAATTCCGTGGATAGTGCCAGAGAATCCTCCATCTCTTCCCGGATCAAAACAGAACGTTGTTTCGCATTCTCCAGATCATGCCGATTGTTCAATGCGACTCTGATCTTGAGGAGTAACTCTTTGGCATCGTAGGGTTTGGCGACATAGTCATCGGCACCAGCCCGATAGCCGGCCAGTCGTTCACTCAATCTTGATAGGGCAGAGACGAAGATCACCGGAATGTCCGATGTGGCAGGATTGGCTTTGATGATACGACAGACAGTTAAGCCGTCCATCATCGGCATATCCACATCCAGCAGTATAAGATCCGGCGTTGCAACCGCCAGTTGATCCAGACAGGCCTGACCCGTGGAGGCCAGAGAGACCTGGTAATTGAACTTTAAGATCAGCTGCAGACTGTCCAGATTGGCCTGCTGATCATCCACGACCAGAATATGTTGCGTCGCAGTAATCTGCTCTTGACGACTCATGACCAGTGCCCCCATGGGTCATCGAAAACAACACAGGATTCTGCCGCAGACAGCACGGATGCCTGAACCACCCTATGGATGCAATGCTTCAACCCCACTTTCCCAGTTAAGCGCATGTTTTTTATCCCTGATTTCACTCCGGCTTTTGCTTTGGAAAATTGCTGTTACACAGGTTCAACCATACACCTCAGCCCAAACCGGTTCCACAGTCAGATAAAAATTCACTGCCTTTGAAAGCCGCTTCTGGTATGGTTGACTGTGTGGCTGTGTTTTATGTTGCTTTAAAGAATACAAGTTTACAGAGCTGGGAATATAATTCCCAACCCAAGGTTGCTCAACGCTGCCAAGCTTGACCAACCGGGGAACTAAAACCATATGTTTGAGGACTGTTCTAGTACCTGTTAACAAAGATGTTACTGCTACTAGGGCCTGTTAATACTAATGGTCGCATCTGGCAGATAATGGGTACCGAATGACTATCAACTACAGATTATCATAAGCTTGCAGTTGATCGTGTTTACAGTTGCCTGATGGCCGTTAATTTTATGTGGTAAAAAAATATGGTTAAGATCGTTTCCTTCAAGGAAGCCAGGGATGGGGTTGCGGACTGCCTGAAATGCTCTCTGCGTGAGTCGGTTCTGTTCGCCGACCTCAAAGAGGAGGATTTCGAAAAACTGCACGACCCGATTGATCAATACACCCTTCCGGTTGGATCCACTCTCTATCATTCCGGCGACAAAGGCGATCGCATGTATACCGTTCGCTCCGGCATACTCAAGCTTGTTCAGTACCTGCCGGACGGCAGTCAACGGATCGTACGCCTGATCCGCAGCACCGATATCACCGGCCTGGAGTGCATCCTGGGCGAAGCCTATCAACACGATGCGGTTGTACTGCAGGAGACTGAAGTCTGCGCCCTGCCGGTACGGGTGGTGGATAATCTCAGTAAAGAAAACCCGGCTCTCCACATGGAGCTGCTCAACCGTTGGCAACGGGCACTCAAGGAGGCGGATGCCTGGCTGACCGAGCTCTCCACCGGATCGGCGAAACAGCGGGTCGCACGGCTCCTGTTGAGGTTGGTGAAAGACACCCATGAGAGCCAGTGCAGTCTGTTCGCCAGAGAGGACATGGGAGCCATGTTGGGAATCACCACCGAGACGGCCAGTCGCACCATTGCGGAATTCAAACGACAGAGTCTGCTGATCGAGACAGCACCGAATCAATTCCTGCTGGATACCCCCAATCTCCATCGAATCGCTGAGGATTGATCATTTTCAATGCTTTAGATCGGCCCTGTCAGTACATTTCCAGGACAATAAACTGTTCTGCCATCAAATCCCGATGGTCAATGGAGACGCCACTTGCACCAAGTCGTCAAGGAAATCGAGATTCCGGTATTTTCACTCCAAATCGATCTCGATGAGTGTCGATTTGACTCAATTGAAGAGATTGTTGCCTACTTTGAATCAGAAATTTCGGCCCATAAGGCCGCTGAATTCATTGCCACCTTCGATCACAGGAAGCACACAGCTGAGCTCCCGGAAGGACAGCTGGCAGAGGGTATTGTGGCGGCCTACAATCTGGTGTTCTGTTTCGGCTTCACCCTGCAGACTCCGGATCAACTGGCCAGCCGACCCAGATCGATCGGCATCTGTCAGATGAATGACCAGATCATTGTCTCATTTCTCGAGGCACCCATGCCGGTAGCCAATGCCCTGATGGAAGTGTGGGCCAAATCGCTGCTGATTGAAAATGTCTCAACCGCCCCCCACTTCAAGAGCGTCTCAGCGGAGTAGCTTGCGCATCTTAATACCAGCCCGATGAAGATGATGAAAATTGCCGTAACCAGCCAGAACTTCCGTACCATCACACCCCATGCGGGGAAGTGTCGCCGTTTTCTGATCCTGGGCAGAAATAAACAGGGGGAGCTGATTGAACTCGACAGGTTGGATCTTCCGAAAGAGATGTCCATGCATGAGTTCAAGGGCTTGCGGCACCCGCTTTTTGACTCCGACATCCTGTTGACCGCCAGTGCTGGCCAGGGATTTATCAGACGCCTGCAACAGGAGCAGGTGAAGGTGATCTGTACCAGTGAGACAGATCCCTATCGTGCCGCCGACGCCTTTCTGGAGGGCGAGCCTCTACCGGTGGTAGAAGCCGATGCCCACCACCAGAAGAGTGCTCCGATCATGCCGAAACCTGGTTAGGGTCTGTTAGGCCAAAACACGACGTTTTACATTTCCATCTCCAGATCATCGATCACCTGATCGATTCCCGCCTGGGCACAAGCCTCATCGGTTTCACCGGATGGGGCACCACTCACCCCAACCCCACCGAGCAGTTGGCCACCGGCCTGAACCGGCAATCCGCCGGCGGACATCACCAGCCCGTCCAAACGTCCGATCGGCGTGTCTGCACGGCTCTTCAAAGCTGAGGTGGCGGCATTGAAATTGACGGCGGTGAAGGCTTTCTGGCGACTGATCGGCACGGTGATTTGCGCCGCAATGGTGTCGCGCATGGTCACCTGCACAATACCGTTCCGATCGACCACTGTGACTCCAATCTGGATACCCTGTTTTCTACAGGCCTCGATTGTGGCCAAGGCGATCTGATTGGCTGTCTCCATGGATAGGCGCTTCAGTGTTACCGTTGGTGGAGCTTCATCTTCGGCCTGTACGCCGGGTATTACGCATAGGCTGGTCAGTAGCGCCAGGATTGTCAGGGATCTCTTCATCATCTCCTCCTCAATGGGTGGCTTTATTGTGATTTCAACTCAAGATTTATTCTTCTCCAGACCAGATGCTGATGACGACAGGCTGCAGCTGGTTTCTGGCATCGATTCAAATGCTGTACGGGCTATCGCACCTCGTAGTGACAAGCCCGCTAACGATAATGTTTCTCAACATAGTCATCCACCAGTTGGATAAACTGTTCAGCAATCCGTTCCCCTTTCAGGGTGACCGTTTTTTCTCCATCCACATACACCGGTGCGGAGGGTGACTCCCCGGTGCCCGGCAGACTGATACCGATATTCGCCTGCTTACTCTCCCCCGGACCGTTGACAACACATCCCATCACCGCGACCGACATCTCAGCGACCCCCGGATGCCGCTCCTGCCAGCCTGGCATCCGTTCACGCAAGTGAGTCTGGACCTGTTGGGCCAACTGTTGAAAAAAGGTACTGGTGGTTCGACCGCAGCCGGGACAGGCAACCACCATCGGCGTGAAAGCTCGTATACCCATCGATTGCAGCAACTCCTGGGCTACGATCACTTCCTGGGTCCTTGCCCCACCGGGTTCCGGTGTCAGAGAGATACGAATCGTGTCACCGATCCCCTCCTGCAGCAGCACCGCCAGGGCCGCACTGGAGGCTACGATACCCTTCGATCCCATACCTGCTTCGGTAAGACCGAGGTGCAAGGCATAGTCACATCGACTGGCCAGCTCCCGATAGACCGCAATCAGATCCTGTACCCCGCTCATTTTACAGGAGAGCACGATCTGTGACGGGGAGAGACCCAGCTCAATCGCCTGCTGGGCACTCTCCAGGGCCGAGGTCACCATGATTTCCCGGGTCATCTGATCCGCATCCAGCGGTCTCTCCGCACGGGCATTCTGATCCATCATGCGGGCTACCAGACCCTTATCCAGGCTGCCCCAGTTGACGCCGATTCTAACCGGCTTCTGATGCTCACAGGCGAGCTCGATCATGCGCGCATACTGGGAGTCACGCTTCTCTCCACTGCCCACATTGCCGGGATTGATTCGATACTTGGCCAAGGCCCGGGCGCAGTCGGGATGATCGCTCAGCAGACGATGCCCATTGAAGTGAAAATCCCCCACCAACGGCACATCAAGCCCCTGTTGATCCAAACGCTCACGGATTCGGCTAACCGCTTTCGCAGCCGCTTCATTGTTCACGGTGATCCTCACCATTTCCGAACCGGCGCGGGCCAGAGCCGCCACTTGTTCGCTGGTGGCGTCAACATCCGCCGTGTCTGTGTTGGTCATCGACTGCACGACCACCGGGGCGTCGCTGCCGATCACCACACCACCTACCACGACACTTCGGGTTTGATGTCTTGTGATTGCCATGTATGGGCCTGTTGGCCTGGAGGGCCTGTTAACTGCAAACCAGCGGCTCTGATTGCCGCTGGATAAATTGGCGGAATGTTACTTCAGTTTACCGATACCTAACATCTTGAGAATGTACTTTTCGTAGATCGGTTCCGAAGTTCCCTTTTTCATCTTGCGGATGAAGTATTTTTCAAACGCGATCTTGGCCATATGAACCCATTTACCCTTCTTGAACCAAGCCACATTTCGCGGTGGTATCTGGGGCAATGCAACGAAGGCAGCACCAGTATCCCCCATATCCGCCAGACAGATCGCATTCCAGGTTGCCAGGGTTGTTCCCTCCTTGCCCGCCAGATCAGCCGCAATATTGTGCACAATCGCGGTCACCATGGATTCGATCATATAGCCGGTTTTCGGCGCACCGGTCGGTACCGCGGTTGCTTCCACCGGAGGGATGGCGATACAGACACCCGCTGCATAGATATTGGGGTATTTGGGATTGCGCTGATGATCATCGACAAACACAAAACCTCGTGGATTACACAAGCCTTCCACTTCGGCTACCGCATCCACTCCCTTGAATGCCGGCAGCATCATTGAGTATTCAAACGCCAGTTCATGATCCTTTATCTTGTGGCCGGAATCATCGAACTGCTCCACAAACATCTTGCCATATTCAACCTTGGTCACTTTTGCATTGGTGATCCAGTTGATATGGTGATTGCGAAAATCACTCTCCAGAAAACCTTTCGAATCACCTACGCCGCCAAGCCCCAGATGACCAATATAGGGTTCGGAGGTGACAAAAGTGATCGGTACCTTGTCACGGACTTTGCGCTTACGCAGGTCTGAATCCATGATAAAGGCAAACTCATAGGCCGGTCCGAAACAGCTGGCAAAAGGCATAGCACCGATAATCACATGCCCTGGCTCGTCGAGCAGATCAAGATAGGCCTGATAGGCCTTTTCAGCATGGTCGACGGTACAGATCGATTCGGTAAAACCATCCGGTCCGCTGCCTTCAACCTCTTCAAATGCCAACCTGGGTCCGGTCGCGATCACCAGATAGTCGAATTCCACGCTGTCGCCATTATCCAGCGTGAGCCGATTGGCATCCGGATCGATCTTCTCTACCCGTTGGGCGATGAAGTTGATGCCTTTACGCTCGAGATGGGGGCGGATATCAAAGGTGATATGGGAGCGGTCGCGCCAGCCGACTGCCAGCCATGGGTTGGATGGTACGAACTGGAAATACTCCCGTTCATTGATCATCGTGACTTCATGTTCGCGACCAAGCTCCATGCGAAGTTCGTAAGCACATGGCATCCCGCCAGTCCCGGCACCTATAACCACGATATGCGCCATATCGTAAAACCTCCACCCTCCTGATTCTTCTATCTGTTTCACGATGTTGCCAGGAGAGGATACAACACCGTTCATTATCAAGCTTACCAGTCTATATCCAAGCTACTGAAATTCAAAGCTATTGAAGTAATTCAGTATGCTCTAATCTACCTGAATGAAGGCATCTGAAGCGAGCTGGCGATGAGCCTGTTCAGACAAACCCTGTCAGCCCGGGAGAGCTGTCTACACAGGGTCACTAGACACTTAACCAGTCACTGACACAATGCTGCTCAGCCAGACTGATGCGGGCTTCCAGCTCGGGCAGATGGAGGGAAACCATCGATTTGACCAACTCAGGATCGTTGTTCTTCTCACTGATATGGGAGGCCACCAGATGGCTGAACCGTTCCACCGGCACCCGGCTGAGCAACTGTAACGCCTGCTGATTGCTCAAATGACCATGACTGCCACCTACCCTGGCCTGTAACGACGGCGGATAGGGGCCTTCCGCCAGCATCTGCAGGTCGTGATTGAACTCCAGCACCAGACTGTCGCAGGATTGCAAACGCTCGATGATATGGGGCGTAATATGGCCTACATCGGTGAGTACCCCGAGGCTTTGCTTGCCGGTTGTCAGGACAAACTGACAGGGCTCTCTTGAATCGTGGGGCACTGGATAGGGGTGGATGGCGATATCCTCGATCGTCCAGGGTCCGGTGTGACAGTCGATCAACTCGAGCTGGGGCAGCTCTCCGTAGCTGGCGCTGTGATAGGTGCCCGGAGTCATCCAAACCGGAAGAGCGTAACGCCGCGCCATTGCCCCCACACCCCGAATATGGTCCCCATGTTCATGGGTGATCAGGATCCCGGTCAGGCTGGCCGGGTCCACATCCAGTTGTTTCAACCGACGCTCAATCTCCCGAGCCGCAAAACCGCAATCGAGAAGTATTCTTGCATTGGCTGATTCAATAAGCAGAGCATTACCACGGCTGCCACTGCCAAGGTAGGCGAATCGCAAGGGCATAGGGATCAGCGTATCTGTTCGTGGATCAGACCCAAAATGGTTTTAACAGCCACCTGATCGGCTGCTTCACCCTGCTCATTTCTCACCACCACCCGGGTAGCCTCACCCTCCGCCAGCAGTTTCACCTGATACTGAACCTCAGTATCGATCTTGCTCTCTTCGTCATCCCAGAAAGCCAACAGTGAGAAGAAACCTTTCTCTTCCTGCTCTTCATTCAGCAGGTTGCTGTAGCGAACGAAATAGGTACCACTGGAGCGATCCCGGTCTTCCACGGCAAAACCTACCCGGTCCAGCGCAACCCCAGTCAGACGCCAGGCCCGTGCAAAGGCTTCATCGATCCATAATTCAGGCTGCTCGTCAGTCTCTACCAGACGAGCCCGATCCTGTTTGGAATCCGGCGCGGATATGGCCTGTTGTGCTTTTTCGTTAGCAACGCCCAGATGGACCATCAGACTGCGCAGCATCGAGGCCTCGATATCCGGATCGTTCGGCCTGGGAGACCAGTAAGTGGTATCGGCATCACCACTGATATCCTCTTTCAGCTTCTCTTCCATGCCACGATGGGTCAGATAGAGCTCGGTGGTGCCTGGTTCCAGACCGTTATCAAGACGCACACGAAACTGGTCTCTCGTCGCAGAGCTATAGACACTACCCAGTGCCTGGCGGAAGAATTCAGTGATGTATCCCTGTTTGATATCAGCCCGACTCTCAAGCCAGTCGGTCTTCATCACACCCACCGCCGGATTCTGTTCCACCAGCAGCAAACCGTTCTTACGCCAGAACTCAATCACTTTTGGCCACACCTTTGTGGGTGTCGCTGCGATCACCAGCCAGCGCTTGTCACCATCCCGCTCAACCTGGATGCCTTCAAACGACGGCAGCACCTCTTCGGCTACGATGGTGCCAAAGCTGCGTTTTTCCCTCTGGGTGGCATACTCTTCGTAGGATGCACTTCCGGCACCGGGAATGGTCATCGCATCCTGAATCGCATTGCTTGAAAGATCCGGCGGGATCTCCAGATCGTCCACACTCTCTTTCTGGCTGCGATATTCACGTTCCGAATCGGAGAAATACCCCCCGTCGGAACTACAGCCGGAGATAAACAGAATCAACGAGATCAGAGAGAGAAGAGTTGGGTTTAAATGCATATTATGAAGTTTTGTCAGATTATACTCTGTTGCCTATGACAAGGATTTGTAAATCTAGTTTACCAAGCCTTGCCTGAGACGGGGATTTTGTGAGGCATACATGCCACATCGACTGCGATCACAAAACCCCGGCCTGGCGCATCGCCTCACGAACCTGAGGCTCGGATGAGGCAGTCATCCAGGTCAATGGCAGCCGGATGCCTTTGTTTGCCAATCCAAGTTCGGACATCGCCCACTTGACGGGTATCGGGCTCGATTCCACAAACAGCGCGCTGTGCAGGCCGGCCAGCTGCTGATCGAGAGACTCGGCCTCAGCCCGGTTTCCAGCCAGAGCCGCCGCCACCATCTCATGCATCAATTTCGGCGCGACATTCGCCGTCACAGAGATGACACCATGTCCACCTTGCAACAGAAATTCGCAACCGGTGGCGTCATCACCACTATAGAGCTCAAACTCGGAACCGCACAGATCCCGGATCTGATGCAGCCGATCCAGATCACCTGTCGCCTCTTTGACACCGATGATATTGGCCACGGATGAGAGTCGACCCACTGTCTCAGGCAACATGTCACAGGCTGTACGGCCAGGCACATTGTAGAGGATCTGCGGTATCTCCACCGCCTCTGCCACCGCCTTGTAGTGCTGGTATAACCCTTCCTGGGTGGGTTTGTTGTAATAAGGGGTAACCAACAGGCAAGCATCGGCGCCCGCCTGCTTGGCGCAACGGGTCAGATCAATCGCTTCCCGGGTGGAATTGGCGCCGGTACCGGCAATCACCGGAATCCGCCCAGCCACATACTCAACCACCCGACGAATCACCGCACAATGCTCCTCTTCGTCCAGAGTAGCCGATTCACCGGTGGTACCAACGGCGACAATGGCGTCACTGCCCTGCTCGACGTGAAAATCCACCAAGCCCCGCAAGGCGTTGTCATCCAGGACGCCGTCTTCACTCATCGGAGTGATCATTGCTACCATACTGCCGTGAAACATCAGTCCACACCCCTAACTTTATATCAATCCGCAATGTTAGCCTGTGGCTCGTGACTCTGACAAGTAGTGTATATATTTAGGCCGAAGCAGTGGGCTACAAAGGCGTGTAGAGCGTAAGGTTCCGGTTTCCGGTGGAAACAAAACTCTGAGGGCCTGTTTAACCCACTGATTCGGAATTAAACCATGAGATGCTCATGAAATATCGCTTGCGGCTCATTCCTGGTGTTACACTCGACATAACCGTGAACAATAACTGGGGTTTAGAGATATCAATGACCACACCGAAAAACTTTCTGGTTATCTCCGCACTTGGCAAAGACCAGCCTGGCATCGTTAAAAATCTTTCCAAAAAAATCCTCGACGAGGGTTGCAACATAACAGACAGCAGGATGACCGTTCTCGGCGGTGAGTTTGCCATACTGCTGTTGATCGAGGGCCCATGGAACACCCTGGCCAAGCTGGAGTCCGCCGTGCCGGAGCTGCAGAAGGATCTTGGTCTGACCATCATCTGCAAACGTACCGAAGGCCGGGTTCAATCCAGCAACCAGCTACCCTATCTGGTGGAGGTGGTCTCCATGGACCATCCGGGTATCGTCAACAAACTGGCAGAATTTTTTTCCGAACGTCAGATCAATATCGAAGATATGACCACCAGCAGCTATTCCGCCGCCCATACCGGCACCCCGATGTTCTCGGTACACCTGAGCGTGGGCATACCCTCGGACAGACAAATCGCCGTGCTCAGAGAGGAGTTCATGGATTACTGTGATGCTCTCAACCTGGACGCTGTCATCGAACCCATTAAAGGCTAGTGTACTGTCTCATACTAACACGTGATACCTGAGGCCCTAAGGAGGAGTCCCCACACATGAGCTCGATCGCCATTGGTAAAACCGTACCTGACATCCCACTGCCGGCTACGGGTGATAAAGAGATAAAATTCAGCGATTTTCGCGGCAAACCCATTGTGCTCTACTTCTATCCCAAGGCCAGCACACCCGGCTGCACTCAGGAGGGCCTGGACTTTACCGCCGCAATCGCCAAGTTTCGCCGTCAGTCGGCGGTCATTCTTGGTGTCTCCCGTGACGGGGTAAAGGCCCAGGAGAACTTCAAATCCAAACAAGGCTTCCCTTTCGAGCTGCTCTCGGACAAGGAAGAGACCCTCTGCAACAGCTTCGATGTCATCAAGATGAAATCGATGTACGGCAAAAAAGTACGCGGCATCGAACGCAGCACATTCCTGATCGACGAAGCTGGAAAACTACGCCATGAGTGGCGCAAAGTGAAAGTCAAAGGCCATGCTGAAGAGGTCCTGGAAACGCTTAAGGCCATGCGATCCGGAAAACTCGCCTGAACCAGCACCAGATATATTTCAATCACCAAGGCACGACGCCATGGCCGTTAATCGCTTGCCTGTAGATGAGACCCAGCATGTCAGAAAACCAAGCTAAGAAACCCCGTCTGTTCGTCCTGGACACCAATGTTCTGATGCACGACCCAACCGCCCTGTTCCGTTTCAAGGAGCACGACATCTATCTGCCGATGGTGGTGCTTGAAGAGCTGGACAAAGGCAAGAAAGGCATGTCCGAGGTGGCGCGCAATGTGCGTCAGACCAGCCGTTTTCTCGATGAGCTGATGGGCCATGTCTCACAAGAGACGATCAGTCAGGGCATCCCGCTGAATACCCTTCAATTCAATGGCTCAACCGATTCAGTCACGGGTCATCTGATGTTTCAGACCAAACCGGTGAGCCAGGATCTACCCTTGAGCCTGCCGGGAAACACCCCGGACAACAACATCCTGGCCACCGCATTGAGCCTGCAGTCAGACTATCCGGAGAAGCGGATCGTGCTGGTCTCCAAGGATATCAATCTGCGCATCAAGGCGACCGTGCTGGGGATACGAGCCGAAGATTACAGTAACGATCAGGTACTTGAAGATGTCAATCTGCTCTACAGCGGACTCGATGAGGTTGCTGCTGATTTCTGGGAGCAACACACCAAGGAGCTGGAGTCCTGGCAGGAGGAAGGAAGGACCTTCTACCGGGTCAGCGGTCCGGATACCCAGTCCTGGTATCCCAGCCAGTGCCTCTACCTGAAGGGCGGTGAGGGTTTCCAGGCGATTGTCAGAGAGAAGCAGGAGGAGAGCGCGGTCATCGAACTGGCGGAGGACTACAGCAATCCAAAACATGCCGTCTGGGGCATCACGGCACGTAACCAGGAACAGAACTACGCACTGAATCTGCTGCTTGATCCAGACCTCGATTTTGTCTCCCTGCTGGGCACCGCCGGTACCGGTAAGACCCTGCTGACCCTGGCTGCGGGATTGGTGCAGACCCTGGATCTCAACCTCTACCGGGAGATCATCATGACCCGGGTCACCGTACCTGTCGGTGAGGACATCGGTTTCCTACCTGGTACGGAGGAGGAGAAAATGACCCCCTGGATGGGGGCGCTGATGGATAACCTGGAAGTACTCACCCAGACCGAAGGAGGCGAATGGGGGCGTGCCGCCACCGAGGATCTGCTACGCAGCCGGATTCGTATCCACTCACTCAATTTCATGCGTGGCCGGACCTTCCTGAACAAGTACATCATTCTCGATGAGGCGCAGAACCTCACCCCCAAACAGATGAAAACCCTGATCACCCGCGCTGGACCGGGTACCAAGATCGTCTGTCTGGGCAACGTGGCACAGATCGACACCCCTTATCTGACAGAGACCACATCCGGCCTCACCTATGCGGTTGATCGATTCAAGAACTGGCCCCACAGCGGACATATCACCTTGCAGCGGGGTGAGCGTTCACGTCTGGCGGATTACGCTTCCGCCAATCTGTAATCGGATGAGCGTTCACACGCCCTAAGTAAAAAATTTGGGTAAACCGGATCCATTGATTTGGAACCCGTGATGCTTTCTTGAGGATTTGAGATGAGGAAGAGCCGCTACCCAGCCGGCTGAGTCAGCTGACCAGAATCAGCCTGTAAATTTGCGTTCATTTGCGGATTGAACAAAACCTAATGAATGCTACCCCGATCAACGATACTCTTGAGTTCGGTGATCGAGCGCCGATAGACCTCGGCTGTTTGATTGTAGCTGGCCACCAGTCCGTTGCTATCCCCTTGGCGACCTTTGAATTCCAGATCCCGGGCCAGGATCGAGAGCTCCATGGCTCCCACATTGGCACTGCTCGATTTCAACGGATGAGCCGATTTGACCAACCCCTCCATATCCCCGGACTTGACCGCATCCCGAATACCGAGCATCAGGCCTGGCGCACTCTTAAGATAACTTTCGAGCACAGAAACAAAATCCTCCTCCATGATTTCATAGAGTTCTTCCAGCACACTGCGGTCTATCATGCCGCTTGATGTCATGCTTGTATCTCCACCAACTTCTAGCAATCCCTCACTTGACATATCAACTTCGGTATCTTCACTAGCCTCACTCTGATCTTCCCTTAGACTAGCATCCTCGCCTGGATATATCATCTCCTCCATAGGCAACCATTGACGCAGCATATTCTCCAATTGCGCCGGCTTCACCGGTTTGGAAAGATAATCATCCATTCCCACCGCCAGACAACGTTCCCGGTCCCCGGCCATGGCGTTGGCGGTCATCGCGATGACCGGAGTACGCATCAATCCCTGGTTCTGTTCCCGCTCCCGAATCGCCTCCGTCGCCTCGTAGCCATCCATCCTCGGCATCTGGCAATCCATTAGCACCACATCAAACTGCTCGGCTTGCAGTGCCTCCATCGCCTCAACTCCGTCATTGGAGGTTACCGGTGACAATCCCGCCTTCTCAAGCATCTTTTTCACCACCGCCTGATTGACCGGATTATCCTCAACCACCAAAACCCGTCCAACCAGTTTGGTATGCTGCTGATCCTGTTTGATATCCTCTGCCCGTTTCGCACCGGGTTCCGGCAATGGTTCATCCTGACTGTCCTGCCAGGCAAGGTGGTCGTCGGGCATGCGCGGCACCGGTATCTCTTCCGGCATGGTCGCCGCCCCAGGCGTCTGCTCAACATCGAAAATTCGATACAGTCGCTGCTTGATCTCTTTCGCGGTGGCATGAGGACTCAGGCACTCGACACCCATCGCTTCGTAGGTGAGTTGATCCTCCTCAGGCAGATTCACGGCAAGTATCTCCACCTCCCGCATATGGGGTACTTCTCTGGCCGAGCCGATGGTCTTACTCAGATTGACACTCGACAGCCCCCCATCAAGCACCATCAGTTCATAGCGCCAACTCGCACCCAGGTTGGCGGAGGACTTGAGCTTGCTGAGTGCGTCGTACTGATCCTCGGACTGCTCGACCAGCATCCCCTCTTCCTTCAGTGCATAGAGCAGCTGCCGGGTCTCTGCAGAGGTCTTGTTGGCAAGCAGCAGGGTACGGAGATCCTGAAGATTGCGTCTTCCGGATGGCATCTCCTGCAGTGATTTGCGCATTGGCAGTATGAACCAGAAGTAGGAGCCTTTTCCCGGTGTGGATTTAACCCCGATCTTCCCCCCCATCAATTCGGTCAGGCGCTTGCAGATCACCAGCCCCAGGCCGGTACCGCCATGCTTGCGGGTTGTTGAGGCATCCGCCTGGGAAAAGGGTTCGAACAGGCGCTCCACCTGCTCCTGGGTCATGCCGATGCCGGTATCACGCACGGCAAACATCAGATCCACCTCGGTGCGTGAGGTCTGACGATTGGTCAGCTCAACCGACACCTCCCCATGCTCAGTAAACTTCACCGCATTACTAACCAGGTTGGTGAGTATCTGGCGCAGACGGATCGGATCGCCACGAACCGTTTTCGGTACATCCCGGTCAATACGGTAACCCAGCTTCAAATTGCGCCGATCGGCTGCGTTCTTCATCAACGATGTGACTTGCTCGATGGTGCCTTCCAGATTGAGCTCGATAAACTCAAGATCGAGTTTCCCGGCTTCGATCTTGGAGAAGTCGAGAATGTCGTTGATGATGCTGAGCAACAGCTGAGAGGAGTTCAGGGCGGTGGCGACAAACTGCTTCTGTTCCCCATTCAGCTTGGTCTCCAGGAGCATTTCCAGAATCGGCAGAATGCCATTCAGTGGGGTTCGAATCTCATGACTCATGGTGGCGAGAAACTCTGATTTGGCCAGATTGGCCCCCTCCGCCGCCTCCTTGGCGAGAAACAGCTCCTGTTCCACAGACTGGCGCTGATCATTCTCCTGAATCAGCCGGCTGCGCATTTCACTCAATTCGGTTTCCGATGCCACCATCCGTTCATGCAACAATACCCGGTTGGCGGCGATCAACAGATAGCCTTGTTGATAGACCGTCATCCAGGCAGCCAGAATCAGCAGCGCCAATGCGTAGGCGATCAACCCGGCAATAAACTCCTCACTGACACTCCCCTGCTCACCGTTTAAAACCACCATAACCACCATTGAGGCGGTCAGTACAAAAATGATACTGAAGAAAGTATCGATGGTGAGCAAAAGTGCGGTAAGCAGAAAGACCGTACCGATCAGCACCAGATCGATCACCAGAAACTCAGTCGATTCCGGATTGAAGAGCAGATGGAGCAGAGCCGCCGCCCACAACAGACCGAGTAACAGGACGCCGGGCAACAGGGCATAGCGCCAGAGCTGTAATCTGTCCAGTTCGCTATACCTGGCAGCCAGTGTCAACACGCTCTGACCGATCAGTAGCAGAGCAAACAGCCCGCCCCAGATCACGCCCTGATCAAACTCCCACACCTTGTTGAGATAGAAGAAGATCGCGCCGGCGATAAAATTGGCGATAATCAGGGTTACACCATTGGCATATAACAGGCGTACTCGCTCTTTCTTTATTTTAATCGCTTCTATGTCCGCTTCTGACATGACAGTAATTCGGCGCCTAACATCACAAATATCTAGTAAATTAGCATATCCTGAATACAACTGCCTCATTTACAAGCATTTCAGTTTGAACCCACTATTCACATTGCATTGGATCGCCGCAACAAACTACTATCGGCAACGATCCCCCTGTTCGATCAATAACGTGACAGCAAAAGCTTGAGGTTGACTTGATTTCCGACACCAGCAACATAACCCAAATTACCCGGCAGTTTCAGTTTCTGCAGCAGGCGGAGAGCGACTTTAAACAGAGGTTTTTTGACCGTGCCAGCAAGATCGGCCTGCCAGCCGACCAACCGATCTGTCACCAGGGCACTGAATGTTCCCATTTGGCTCTGGTGATCTCGGGAACCGCCCGGGTTTACAAACTGAGTGAGAACGGCCGGGAGATTACCCTCTATCGGATCGGCCCCGGCGAGAGCTGCATTCTCACCGCCTCCTGCATCATGAATGGAGAGCCTTTTCCAGCCTATGCGGTCTCGGAAGAACCGATCGAAGCAGTGCTGATCAGTACCGCGGATGTGATTCGCTGGACGGACGAGATCCCTGCCTGGCGTAACTATCTTTTCAATTTGATCAGCAGCAGACTCACCGAGGTGATCGGCATTGTGGAAGAGATCGCCTTTCGCCGGGTAGACCGTCGTCTGGCAGGGCACCTGATTCAACTCGGCAAACAGAGTGGCGCAAGAATCGAATCGACCCATCAGATGATCGCCTCTGACCTCGGAACTTCCCGTGAGGTCGTCAGTCGCATTTTAAAAGACCTTGAGCAACAGCAGATGATCTCCACTGCCAGAGGTGTCATCAATATCTGTGATGAACAGCGTCTGATCGAGAAGAGTCGTGAAAACCACTATTAGAGCCTGTTAACACTCATCCGGCACCTGAGCACCACCTGCAGTGTGACTTAGTCACATACATTTGCGTAGTGGAGATCTATCCTCTGATCCACCATTGATCCGATGCGTTAGATAGTCCGCAGGCGCAGGGTCAATTTCAAACCATTGTGGCGAATCAAGCCCTGGTCTGAACAAAAGCGGTTTATGTATTACTCAGGAGAAATAACATGACTCAAAATGTAGGCAGTATTGAACGTATTCTCAGGATTGTGGGTGGTCTGGCGATTCTTGGATGGGGCTTCCTGCTCAGTGACCCGATCAACTGGCTTGGCGCCATTGGTGCTGTGCCGCTGGTTACCGGGCTGGTCTCCTACTGCCCACTGTGGAGCCTGTTTGGCATCAACACCAAAAAAGCCTGAGACTCCCAGCATTGCTGACAGCCTGCCCGGCACTCCCCATTCCGGGGAGCCGGGCAGGGGTTATTTTACAGCCGCCTCATCCACCAGCTCATTCCGCGGCCAGGCCGCCAGCACAGCCTGCACCAGTGTGGCCAGTGGAATGGCGAAAAACACCCCCCAGAATCCCCAAAAGCCACCGAACACCAGAATCGCCACAATAATGGCAACCGGATGCAGATTGACCACCTCTGAAAAGAGCAATGGCACCAGTACATTGCCATCCAGGGCCTGAATGATGAAATAGATCGCGGCCAACCAGGCGAAGTCTGAGGACCAGCCCCACTGAAACCAGGCGATGAACAGCACTGGAATGGTCACCACAGCAGCACCGATGTAGGGAATGATCACCGACAAACCCACCAATACCGCCAACAGCAGAGCATAATTCAATCCCAGCATCGAAAAGGCGACAAAGCTGCATGACCAGATGATGATGATCTCCCAGAACTTCCCGCGCACGTAGTTGGCGATCTGCACATCCACATCCTTCCAGACTGTTACCGAGAAGCGTCGATGGCGGGGAAGATAAGAGACGAACCAGTCGATGATCAGCTGCTTGTCCTTGAGAAAGAAGAACACCAGCAGGGGCATCAGGATCAGGTAGACCACCAGGGTGATCACCCCGACCACCGAGGCGAGGGACCAGCTGACGGCCTGCTGGGCAAACGAGGCGACCTCGTTACGCAGTTGCTGGATCAGCTGATCCACCTGTGCCTGGGGAATCAGATCCGGATACCGTTCGGGTAGCTGCATCAACGCCTGCTGTCCCATAGCGATCATACTGGGCAGCTGTTGCAGAAAGTCCGTTACCTGGCGGGAGAGCAGCGGTAGCAGTCCAAGCAGGATCAGGGCGACAAACAGCAGAAACAGAATGAACACCAGGACCACCGAGATCAGCCTGGGCCAGGAGCGACGCTCCATTTGTGTCACGATTCCCTCAAGCAGGTAGGCGATCACGATACTCGCCAATACCGGCGCGAGCATATCCCCCATGATGATCACGATACCGAAAAAAAGGATCAGGAAGAGGGTTAAAAAGATGATCTGAGGATCGGAGAAGTAGCGCTTGAACCAGTTGGTAATGACCTGCATTTGAATAACCCGGTACCAAATAGGCGGATGTTAGGGCCTGTTAACACGAATCCAATACGTCCTGCTGGGTCTGTTTTTGTGCCCAGCAAGGCAGAATGAGCGTCGTGTCGTCATTCTACATGAGTGAATGATAACGCCGCTGGGCGCAAAAACAGACCCAGCCCTTCGGGTTGCGCCTGAAAAAGCGCCACTCGGCGTTGCTCGTCGCTCATTTAGAATAACCAAACTACACTCCTCGCGCCTTGATTGGCGCTTTTTCAGGCACAACAGGACGTATTGGATTCGTGTTAACAGGCCCTAGTTAACCCGACGACTCACTCTATCGCTTTCAGCCCGCGGGTAGTTATGACTCGCTCAGATAGTTTTGATAGTGCTTTTTAAACAGCGCTTCCAAATCATCGATCACTTCCACGGCGGTTCTACCCTGCATGACATGGGAGGTCATCAGGGACGAGGTCTCATCCAGCAACTGATCCCGTTCAAGCATAAAGTAGCTCTCGGAGAGACGCTTGATCGCTTTCACCACGGACTCATCCGCAGGCCGTTCGAGCTGTTTTGGTTCCAGGGGCGAGCTTCGATCAACAGACACGGCCTCCTGAGAGGGTCGTTGTGACAGAAACTCAGCAAACGCCAACAGGGAGTCCCGATCACTCGGCGCAATCCGCTCAAAGAGGTCTAGCAGCCGCTGCTGCTCAGGATCGAGCTTTTGCTGTTTGGGTACAATATGCACCGATACCAACCTCGTTGCAGTTAGAGCCTACAACTGCTCTTCAGCATGATCCTCACAATAGCCACGAGCAAATTCGAGCAGCTCTTCCATGGCCCGCAGGCGAAATTTTTGCTTCTGATGGACAAATGAGAATGGACGCTCCATTGCCGGCGCCAGATTGATCGCCCTCAGGGTATCCAGCTTCAACTCTTTCTGGATGGTCGCCCGGGAGACCACCGAGACACCCATACCCGCTTCCACGGCGCCTTTTACCGCTTCCGGACTACCCAGCTCCATGTAGATATTGAGTGTCGAGTCGGCACAATTATTATCCAGATACTCGTTGATCACTTCACGGGTACCCGAACCCTCTTCCCGGCAGATAAAGGGGTACTCCAGCAACTCCTCTATCGCCACGGTCTCCTGATTCGCCAGGTCATGGTTGGGCGGTACGATGGCCACCAATTGATCATTACGGCAAACTTCAACCACCAGATTCTTGTTACCGACCGGCGCCTCCACGACTCCCAGGTCGATATTGTTGTTCTCCACCATGGAGACAATCCCTTCGGAGTTTGAAACCCGCAGATGGATCGTCACCTCCGGATAACGTGTACCGAAATCGCCCAGTAACGAGGGCAGCATGTACTCTGCGATGGTGGTACTGGCACCAATGGTCAATGCACCACGGATCTCTCCGGTCATCTCCCTGACAGAGTTCTCCATATCCGCATACAGGTCGAAAATGCGATCGGCGTAACTGAATACCCGCTCCCCAGCCTCGGTCAGGCTGATCCGGTTGTGGGTTCTGTCGAACAATCGGGTATTGAAATACTCTTCCAGTTGCCGCACCTGAAAGGTTACTGCCGGCTGGGTCATATGCAAGGTCTCAGCCGCCTTGGTAAAGCTTAAAAGACGCGCAACTGTATGAAAAACCTGTAATCTACGATCCGCCATGTGTCTATGATGTCCGATCAGTTGTTCTTTGTATGGATAAACAACTTTTATACCACAAACAGCTAGCTTTAGGGAGCGCTGAGTCACTTTTCCTTTTTTCCCGCAGACAGGTTATGGTAATTTCTGCTCGGGCCTGTTCGCACATTTAACTGATCTTCAGTTTGACTGAACTTGCCGATGGATGATAAATGGTCTGATCAGGAATAGAATCGCACCAGACTCAACCAGGACCTAAGAATAAATTTAGGAACCTCTGAATAAATCTGAGCCGAACAGATTGTCGGTTCATGACTTGTTCAGAGGTTCCTTAAGCAAGGCCGGTCTGGACATAACAACAGAAAGGTGGAGGATCCGCATGCACCATAAAAATAAGTTTCAAGCCACAACCCTGGCAGTCGCCTGCAGTTCGGCCCTGTTGATGGCCAGCTCTGGGGTACAGGCCTCAGGCTTCGCCATTCCGGAGCTGAGCATCGCAGGCACGGCCACATCCAACGCGCTGGTCGCAAATCACGAAATCCTGGGAGCCATCCCCTATAACCCGGCCGCCATGTCCTTTCACGAAGGCAGTTCCGTCTCTTTGGGAACCAACCTGGTGCTACCCGACCTGAGCGTCGATACCGGATCAGGAACGGTCGACAGCGAAGGCAACGAACTGGTTGCCGTACCGGCCATATCCGCACACGACACCCTCAACGAGGAGTGGTCCCTGGGTATTTCAGTCAATGCCCCCTTCGGTCTGGAGACCGACTGGGAGACGGATACCTACAGTGATCAATATCCGTTGGGTTCATTCATGCCCACACAGACCAAGCTTGAGATCGTCGCCTTCAGCCCCAGCGCCTCCTACAAACTCAACGATCAGGCCGCTCTGGCAATCGGTGTTGACTACTACTGGATGCGGGAAGTGCTGTTCAACAGCGTTCTCAACGATGGCGGCACCTATCCGGGCTTTAATCTGGAAGGTGACGGCCAGGGTGTCGGTTTCAACCTGGGCGGCCTGTTGGTGGTGGATAGCTGGAGTTTCGGTCTGAACTACCACTCCAGTTCGAAGATCAAAGCGGAAGGCACCCTGGATGATGACGTCGGCGTTCTGCCCTCGACCCTCTCAGACGAGGTCACTGCGACCCTTGAGCTGCCTTGGCGACTGCAGGTTGGGGCTCGCTATGAAGCCACTGAAAAGCTGGCGATCGAATTTGACTACACCCGTACCGGCTGGAACAAGTTCGATACCCTGGAAGTCAAAAATGAGCAGTTCGGCTCCAACATTTTTACCAGTGTCAACGACTTCGACAATGCCTCCGCCTACCGTCTAGGCGTGACCTATGACTTCTCCAAGGCGACCCAGTTGAGGATTGGCTACACCTACGACGAAACCCCACAGAAAGAAGACTATTTCAGTCCGCGGGTGCCTGATGCGGATCGTCAGCTGTACAGCCTGGGCGTTGGACACACCATCGATGATGGCTGGACATTCGATGTGGCCTATATGTATGTGGACTTCGACAAACGGACCATCAACAGCGACAAAGCCGCCGTTGTGGGTGAGGAGTTGAACGGCACCACCGCTGTGAACGGCACCTACGACTCCAGTGTGCATCTGTTCGGTCTCGGCGTGACCAAGACCTTCATGTAGAAGATCTGACGATCCATAATTCGGGTGCGGGTGATTGCCGCACCCCTTTTTATCCATTTAAATTCAGTTTTAACTCTGAACAGCCCCGTTCAATACGAGCCAGAGCGGCTACCCGGTCGATACATTTTGTGGATGCTTGCGGTGATTGGCCGGCATTAGCGGCTTGTGAAAGCTTAGCCGCTGGCAACCCCAGTGTGGCTTTTTCAAGCGCAAAAAAAACGCCGCCCTTGTGGGGCGGCGCCGTGACTGCATTTACTCAGGGTTAAATGTAAAGGCAGATATCGCTAGTACCCGCGAATTCGAAGAATCTGGCGGCACCGGCGTATTCGATACCGTCGATGAATTCAGAGGTATTCATCTCGAACAGATCCACTGTCATTTGACAGGCGATCAGCTTGACTTCGGCTTCCTGACAAAGCTCACGCAGCTCAGCCAGGTCGGCAACGCCTTTTGAAGCCATCTTTTTCTTCATCATGCTGGTCATCATGCCCTGCATGCCTGGCAGCGCCAGACCGACCACAGGAAACCACTTGTCCATACCCATCGGCATCGGCATACCGGGATTGCCCAGCGGGGTCACTTCCAGATCCAGATCCTTTTTCAGGAGCTGCAGACCGTAGAAAGTGAAGAAGATCTCGGTTTCGTAACCCAGTGCAGCGGCTGTTGAGGCCAGGATAAATGGCGGATAGGCCCAGTCTAAAGAGCCTTTAGTCGCAATTATCGCTAACTTTTTTTCGTCTGACATTGCTTCGTCTCCAATTAAGTCCCTAATGGGATTGGCAAACTGATCGCTGATCAGGCCTTTTTGATGAGGAATTCAAACTTACCGCCAACTTCCTTGGATTCCATCAGCTCATTACCCGTCTGATTGGCGAAGGCTTCGAAATCCTTAACTGAGCCTGGATCAGTTGCAATGATGTGCAGAACTTTACCGGACTCCATACCATTCAGGGTTTTTTTCGCACGCAGAATCGGCAGGGGACAGTTGAGTCCGCTTGCGTCCAGTTCTTGATCAAAATCTGCCATGGTATGACCTCCAGCTTTTTAAATTGTGTGTGTGTATCGTTTTTGGGTAAAAATCAGACGGACCTTTATATGACAAGCGACTTACAAACGCAAGCTTCTGTCCGCTCCAATCCCCTCCAAAACCGCAGACCCGGAACCAATTCCGGCCTGCCTGTAAATCTTTTCAACCTGATCCGGAACGGTTGGCCTCAGCTGGCCAGCCTGGTCTCCAGACGATAACCCGATCTCGCCCAACCCAGAATGCCGCCGCGTAGATTGACTGCGTTGTCGAAGCCCTGCTGCGCCAGATAGGCACATGCGTGGTAGGAACGCGCTCCACTGTGGCAGTAGAGGATCAGATCCTTGTCTTTTGGCAGCTCGGACATGCGAACAGGAATCAGATGCATCGGAATATGCTCGGCATCCGGTAACACCCCCTGCGCCAGTTCACCGGCACTACGGATGTCCAGTAGCAGAAAATCACCGTCTTTGGCCATGCGGGCCTCAAGATCGGAAGCGTCTATTTCCTTTATCATCACGTTCGGGCAGCCTCAATATCTCTAAAAACAGAGTTAATTAGTATATTAATGTGTTTAAATATTGCAAGTTTGATTAGCCGCCTAAAGCCTGGCTTTTTTAATGTGATTGACTCATGCTAGAGTCTCGCAATGGCAAAACCTTGAACAACAAACACTTATTAACCGGTTGTATTTTATGGAATTTTTCCCAATATTCCTGAACATCAGAAACAAATCATGCCTGGTGGTAGGCGGCGGTGCAGTCGCTGAAAGAAAAATCTCACTACTGCTCAAATCCGCGGCGGATGTGGTTCTGGTCTCCCCTGAATTGACCCACGATCTGATCACTTGGCGGGATATGGGGCGCCTCAATCACCAGGCGAGGGGCTTCCAGGATGAGGATATCAACGACCGTCATCTGGTGATTGCCGCCACCGACGATCCACAACTCAATCGGCATATAGCCGAGCTGGCCCACGCCAAGCGTATTCCCGTCAATGTGGTGGACCAGCCTGAATTGTGCAGTTTCATCGTCCCCTCGATCATCGACCGCTCACCGGTGGTGGCCGCCGTCTCAACCGGTGGGGCATCGCCAGTACTGGCGCGTCTGATCCGCTCCAGACTGGAATCCCTGATCCCTGCCGGTTATGGCCGCCTAGCGAACCTGTGCAACCGCTTTCGCCAACGGGTCAAGGACCATTTCAACAATCCGGAGGACCGGCGCCTGTTTTGGGACCGGGTACTGGAGGGGGGTGTTGCCGAGCGGGTCTTTTCCGGTCACGATGAGGAGGCGGATCAGCTGATGGAGCGTCTTCTGGCGGATCCCCGTCTGGACCAGGAGATGGGTGAGGTCTACCTGGTCGGCGCCGGACCGGGGGATCCGGACCTGCTGACCTTCCGTGCATTGCGTCTGATGCAGCAGGCGGACGTGGTGGTCTACGACCGGCTGGTGGCAAAACCGATTCTCGAGATGACCCGTCACGACGCGGAGCATGTCTATGTGGGCAAAGAGCGCGACAAGCACGCCATGCGCCAGGAAGAGATCAACAAGCTGCTGGCCAGTCTCGCCAAACAGGGAAAGCGGGTATTGCGGCTGAAGGGGGGGGATCCCTTTATATTCGGCCGTGGTGGCGAGGAGATCGATACCCTGGCCGCTGAAGGGGTGCCGTTTCAGGTGATTCCGGGAATCACCGCTGCGGCGGGCTGCGCCACCTACTCCGGAATTCCGCTCACCCATCGGGACTACGCCCAGTCAGTCACCTTCGTCACCGGCCATCTGAAAGACGGCAGCATGAACCTGAACTGGGATATGCTGGCGCAACCGAACCAGACCGTGGTTTTCTACATGGGGCTGGTTGGCCTACCGGTGATCTGTCGGGAACTGCAGGCTCATGGTGTGTCCGGCGACATGCCGATCGCCCTGATCCAGCAGGGCACGACCCATATGCAGCGTGTCTTCACCGGCACCCTGGAGAATATCCTGGAGACAGTGGAACGGGAACGCCCCAAGCCTCCTACACTGATCATTGTCGGCCACGTAGTCGAACTGCATGAGAAGCTGGCCTGGTTCGAGACGCCACCCCATTCCGAGCAGGGCGCCACTTCACCGGTAGATTTTTAAGCCGCAAATGGACGCATAGCCAATTATTTGCCTTAAGTTGTGGTGATTGGTGTGTATTTGCGGTTAATCAACAACTCAGACTCTTAGCCGCACCACAAGCAGTATTTGGTGGGGCAAGGCCCCACCCTACTGTTGATTTCTGGGTATAGGGTGCCCCCACCTTAATCCCCTCCCATTCGCGGTTAAACACAATCTCAGGCCGGTTTGGGACTCAGCTGATCTTCCCGCAGATTGGGGGTGAAGTAGTCATCCGCATCGTCGATGTCCACCGACTCACCCTCGGCATTCACCAGCGGTTGCTCAAAGTCGTTCCAGCCCCGCAGGCCGGTCTTCAGTGAGACCACGTTTTCGAAACCGAGCATCTTCATGGAGAAGGCGGCCAGCACACTGCGATAGCCGGAGCGGCACACCACAACCACCTCCCGCTGGCGTGCCTTGACCAGTTCGGGAATGGTCTCTTCATAGTCCCACTCACAGGCCGATTCAAGTATCCCGCGGGGCGCAAGAACCGAGTTCTCGATATGCATCGCGTCATACTCATAGGGCTCCCTGACATCCACAATAAGTAACTTAGGATTTGCCTCCAACCGCTCTTCCAGGTCCCAGGGCATGATCTCTTGCACATCCCCCAGACAATCACTGATCAGGTTTAAAAAATTTTTCATTATAAAAAGCCTACCCTCTTGAACAGAGGTTTTGTTCTACGGCAATCACCGCGGCTTCAACCCGTGAATGGACCTCAAGTTTTCTAAGGATCGCTTTAACATGAAGCTTCACGGTACCGTCGGAGATTCCCAGGTTTCGCGCTATCACTTTGTTGCTTTGACCATCCGCGAGGTGACACAGAATCTCCCGCTCCCGGGGAGTCAGATCATCCAGCGAAGAGGTAGGCGCACTGCTGCTGGGTTGCTCCCCCTGTACCGCCTTGGCCAGAATCCCAGTCAACTCGTTGGCGACCACAGTTTGACCTTTGGTGATCTGTTGCAGGGCATCGATCAACTCGTCGGGTTCCATATCTTTCAGCAGATAGCCTTGCGCGCCGTTCTGCAGGGCTTCGATGACATCCGTCTCCTCGCGGCTGGTGGTCAGCATACTGATTGGCATCTGAGGATAGTGTTTGCGCAGCACACTCAGTACTTCGGTACCGGTCATGTCCGGCATCCGCATATCCAACAGCACCACATCCGGTCGTTCATGGGCCACTGTTTCGATGCCTTTAAGACAGTCGCCTATGGCGATCACATCAATACCACGCCGCTCCAGCAGTTCCTGCAGACCAATTCGAAACAGAGCATGGTCATCTATTACCAGTACCCGCATTTTTTCACCTCTGTGGACGCGTACATCTGTTGTTAAGGGCTACTGCCATTCGCGCTGAGATGCGCTTTGCCCTGAACGCTGACAGACCAACCGAACCCGGCAATATCATGGTGTAAGGAGAAGGCGTATCATTTTGCACTACGAATCACCAATTCAACCCGGGTTCCTTCACCAGGCTCGCTCTCAATCGATAACTCACCATCCACCCGTCGAGCACGCTCCTCCATGATTGACAGGCCGATGTGCTCGCCCGGATTACCCTTCGGCGCCGCACCCTCGAAACCGACACCATCATCCTCAACCAGGATAAGATACTGCCCTGGACTTCGACATCGTAACAGCACTCGAACAGTATGGGCATTGGCATGTTTACGGATATTGGCCAAAGATTCCTGGACAATCCGCAATGCCTGCATCTCCTGTGTGGTATCCAGATCGGTCTTCAGGCAGTCCGGCTGAAAGAAGGCGTGGATCGACGTCTCCTGATTGAAACGCTCCACCAATTTACCCAAGGCGGGAATCAGACCTCGCTGATCCATCGGTGCACGAAAACTGTTGATCAACTCACGCAACTCATCATGCGCCTCATCAAGACCGTTGTGGATACGCCTGGCCTCCTGTTCGGCCGTCATCGACACCGACTCATTCTGCAGCGTCTCTTCCAGCATACGTACCTGGAAGCGTAGACTGGCCAGGGTCTGCGCCAGTGAATCGTGCAGTTCATGGGCCAGGGAGGTTCGCTCCTCAACAATCGACAATCGGCGCGCCTCCGAATCGGAGCGCTGCTTGGCTACTGCCATACCCAGATGACTGCCGATGGTATTGAGAATATCCAGCACATCCTCTCGCCCATCATAGATGCCCGGCCTATCCACATAGAGATGATAAAAGCCCAGCACATCACCGTGATACCACATCGGCACAGAGACCCGCTCAACCTCATCCGCGCCGAACATCCGGCGTCCGTTTCGCTGAGTGCAGAGCTTCGGATTCTGATTGCAGAGAATATCACCGGGGGAGAGGGTGATACCGCACTGACAGAGCTTGATCGGCAACAACTGCTGCTCATTGTAGAGCTGGCCATCCAGGTCGATGCAACCCACCTGCCTCACCTTGTCATCCGGCAGCACCAGATGGACCGTCGCAGAGCGGGCGTTGACCATGCGTTTGAAGATCCCCATATACTCCAGCAGCAGCTCATCCAGATTCTCCGACTGGTTGATGCCAGCCGCCACATCATAGAGTACCCGCAAATTGGTGGTTTTCTGCGCCAGGCGCAGAGTCTGCCGGGCCACGCGGACCTCCATATCCTCATAGATATCGGTCAGCTCCTCGCTGAGACTGTCGATGTCCCGCGCCATGCCGCTTAACACACCACTCGGTTCAAATGGCTTTTTGCTGGAGACAGGCTCACCCTGGCAGACCTGGTTGACTGTCTGCTCCAGTGAAGAGAGTGGGCGCAACAGCTGACTGCGCAGGCGGATCAGTACCAGCACCAGGGAAAACAGCGCAAAGGCGACACCGAGCAGCAGGACCACCTGTAGCGAAGAGCGCCCACCGGTCTCACCGATCAGAAACAGCACCGCGCCCAGGGATACGGTCAGACTCAATCCCAGGAACAGGATCGGCAGCAGCAGGTTACCGGTAAACAGAATCCGCAGACTTGGCCAGTGCTTGCGATCGATGAAGCTCTCCAGCCAGGTCAACCACCGGTGCAACGAGCCGGAAACCTCCCCGGGACCGGGCAGTGACTCATTGGAGGTTGTTTTCTGTTCCGCTTGCATATTGCGACTCTACCATGAACCCGAAAAGCGGGTCAGTTACCCGTTTAATTTAGCAATCTCTGAACAGCTCCGAACAATCCCGTCTGGCGGCAGGCAGGCGATTCATGAGTTGTTTTGTGGCGGCTTGAGTTGTTGAAGATAGTCGAGCCGCCAGCGACGGATCGCATCCCCCAGGGCTTTGCCCTGCAACTCGGACGCCGCCAGCTGCTCTGGAAGGGGCGCCAACAGCGCCTCTCGGGTGGCAGTCAGGCTGGGCTTCAAGCAGACCATATGCTCTGGCCAAAGTGCCTCTGCCGCCAGTAACAGCCCCTCGAATCTTTGTGGTTGTTGCCTGGGTTTGAGTCGGGTAACCAGATCGAACAGGCGCTCACTGCCCACCTCGTTTGTTTGGACAGAAGATAACTGCAGAAGATCACTGATCAACTGTCCGCTGCGCTTGTCGAGACGGATTTTATCCAGCCAGACGGCCAGATCAGGCTGATTCTGTGCGCTGTAAAACAATGCCACCGCAGCACGAATCAGTGGATCATCACTGACAGGGACAATCCGCTTCAACGCCGACACCATGCCCCCGGTTGTCTGAGCCCCATGCCCTGCGGATTCGCTGCCCATGATTTCAGCCACTTCGGGTATTAGCTTCTGCAGTGCACCGCAGCACTGTAAAACCTCAAAAAAGCGCCAGGGCTGGGGCTCTCCCATGGCGCGATTCATCTCTTTCAGCACGCGCTCAGCGGACAGGGTCTCCAGCTCGGCAGTCGTTGCCATCTTCTTCATCAAGGCATGGGTGCCATGAGCCACCCGAAATCCCCAGCATCCCAGCTTTGCCGCAAAACGGGCGATACGCAGCAGACGCAGAGGATCCTCGCTGAAGGCTGGTGTGATATGGCGCAACAAACCCTCCTGCAGATCCCTCTGTCCCTCACAGACATCGATCACACCACCCGATTCATCCATCGCCAAGGCATTGATGGTCAGATCGCGACGCAGTAGATCCTGCTCCAGGGTCACCTCGGGTCCATAGCTGAGTTCAAAACCCTTGTACCCGGGTGCCGCCTTCACTTCGGTCCGGGCCAGGGCGTACTCTTCACCGCTCTCGGGATGGAGAAACACCGGAAAATAACGATCAGCACGACGGTACCCCTGGGCCAGCATCTCTTCCGGTGTGGCACCGACCACCACCCAATCCCGTTCGTTATAAGGCAGCTCCAACAACTGATCCCGTACCGCACCGCCGACCAGATAGACTTTCATTACGCCTCCTGATCAGAGCCAAGCTGCTGCTGCTTCTGCTGCAACTGCCACATCTGATGGTAGCGCCCCTGCTGCTGCAGAAGCTGGGGATGGGTCCCCTGCTCCACAATCCGCCCCTGATCCATCACCAGAATACGATCCGCATCGATCACCGTTGAAAGACGATGGGCGATTACCAGTGTGGTGTGATTTCTGGCCACCTCCCTCAGCGTCTCCTGAATCGACTGTTCTGTCTTGGTGTCCAGTGAGGATGTCGCCTCATCGAAGACCAGGATCTGCGGCCGTTTCAACATCGCCCTGGCAATCGCAACCCGCTGTTTCTCACCGCCGGAGAGTTTCAATCCGCGCTCTCCCACCACGGTCTGGTAACCATCAGGCAACTGATCAATGAAATCTGCAATATGTGCGATACGGGCCGCCTCTTCGATCTCCTGTTGAGAGGCGTTGGGATTACCATAAGCCAGGTTGTAGAGAATACTCTCGTTGAACAGCACGGTATCCTGGGGGACGATGCCGATGGCGGCACGAAGCGACTCCCGTGTCAGCTGGCGGATATCCTGACCATCCACAGTGATCACACCGGCGGTCACATCATAGAAGCGGAACAGCAGACGGGAGAGGGTCGACTTGCCGGCGCCACTGTGACCGACCACCGCCAGCTTCTCGCCCGCTTTGAGGGTAAAATTCACATCGTGCAGGATCTGCCGCTCCGGCTGATAGGCAAAATCGACCTGCTCAAAACGCACTTCCCCACCCTGCAGTTTCAACCGTTCGGCATCTTCCGCATCGGCGATCTCCGGCTGTTGTTCCAGCAGTTTGAAGATCAGATCCATGTCCGCCAATGAGTATTTGATCTGCCGATAGACAATACCGAGAAAATTGAGCGGTATGAACAGCTGCAGCATGAACGTGTTCACCAGCACTAGGTCACCGATCGACATGGTGCCTTCGACCACCCCGTCGGCGGCATAGATCATGATGATCGCCACACCCACCGCGATAATGCCCCCCTGGCCGAAATTGAGCAGTGACATGGAGGTCTGGCTCTTCACCGCATTATCTTCCCAATCCGCCAGGGTATCGTCGAAGCGACGCAGCTCAAGCTTCTCATTGCCGAAGTACTTCACCGTCTCGTAATTGATCAGACTGTCGAACGCCTGACTGTTGGCCTCCGAATCGAGACGGTTCATGATGTGGCGATACTCCATCCGCCACTCGGTGATCGCCAGGGTGAATCCCACATAGACGATCACGGTGCCGAAGGTCACCAAAGCAAACTTGATGTCATACTGGGTCAGCAGCACCGCAGCCACCAGGGAGAACTCCACCACCATCGGCAGAATGCTGAAAACCATGTAGTTCAGAATGGTACTGACGGAACGGGTGCCCCGCTCCAAATCCCGGCTGATCGCGCCGGTCTGACGCTCCAGATGAAAACGCAACGACAGATCGTGCAGATGGGTCAGTACCTTGCTGGAAAGATTCCGCATCGCCCGGTAGCGTACCCGGGCAAAGATGGCGTCCCGCAATTCATTGAACAGGGAGCTGGCGAGCCTCAACACCCCGTATCCGATCAACAGGAACAGGGGCAGCACCAGTACCGTATGGACCGACTTTTCGAGACTGTCGACAATCTCCTTGAGCACCAGGGGAATGCCCACATTGGCCATTTTCGCAAACACCAGACAACCCAGGGCAAACAGCGCGCGACCACGATACTCCCAAAGAAAGGGCAACATGCTTTTCAGATTGTGCAGATCCCGCCGATCGGTGTGGACCCGGCTCTGGGATGAAATATGGTGGACCATGCCAGCAACAGTGGTTAGATAAAAACGGCATATTATCGGAATTTACCCAATCGTGCGCGACGTATCACTCGCATGATTTAAAACCATACTCTTTACAAGTCGATCCCATTCATGCGGGGATAAATCACCGATAAACATGGTCTGTGATAAGGATTGAGGCAGGTTAAAAAAATGCACTGACTGGCTGAACGCGATATATTCTGCGGCTCAGCGGGATGACCGACTACTTTGAATCAGCACTATAGTGTGAACACAGATGAGTAAAGATTGCAGTTATAACGAACTCTACCCCCTCCAGGTGCTGGATGACAGCATGGAACCGGAATTCCCGGAAAAGTGCATCATCGTCATCGAGCCGTCCGAAGTCTGTGCCACGGGAGCCTTTGTCGTCGCAGAGACCCAGGGGGATCGTTGGTTCAGACAGTATATTGCCGACAGCGGCACAACCAAGCGACTGGTAGCCCTCAACAGTGACTATCCTGAGATTCAGCTGAAAGAGGGTGAATACAAGATCGTCGGGGTCGTGGTGCAAAGAAATATTGGCCGGGACATCAAGCACTACCACCCCTATGTACCGGGTGGCAAGCCACCAAAAACCATCCCCGCCAACTGATCTGATGCTTCCCCCCTCCTTCCGGCTCTTATCGGTACTGTTCCTGGGGTTACTCCTAACTGCCTGCAGTCAGCAGAAGCCGGCGGGTAAGCCGGCCTCCGACAAAACGAATAAAAAAAGCCCCCATCTGGTTGCCATTGAACAGATATCACTGAAATCCCTGGGGCTCAGTCATCAACGCAACGGGACCTTAAAAGCACGCCAGTCTGTACGCATCTTCAATCAGGAGGAGGGACGTATCACCGCCCTACCCCATTATGAGGGGGACCGGATTGAACAGGGAGAAGCCCTGGTCGGGCTGGAGGATGATCTACTGAAGGCGGAATTGGCAAAGGCCGCCGCCACCAGCCGGCAGATGCAGACCAATCTACAGCGGCTGGAGAAGCTGGCCAAGCGCAATGCGGTTTCAGATGATGAACTGGCCCGCGCCCGTACTGACCTGAATGTGGCGAAAGCCGAACAGAGACTGCTGCAGACCCGCCTGGGCTACACTCGCATCACAGCCCCCTTCAGCGGCGTGGTCAGCCAGCGCCTGGCGGAACCCGGGGATGTGGTACCCCGCCATACCCATCTGATGACCTTAATCGATCCGCAGTCACTGGTAACCCGGATTCTGGTCTCTGATCTGCTGCTACCTCAGCTGGCGCTTAACGATCAGGTTTCAGTACGCATCGACGGACTGGGTAGCGAGGCCTATCCCGGCAAGATTGTACGCATCCACCCGGAACTGGATGAGAATACCCGCATGGGTATAGTCGAAGTGGCGCTGGAGCCGGTTCCTCCAGGCGCCCGTCCTGGGCAGTTCTGCCGGATCACCATCAACAGTGCCAATCAGCCAAGACTGACCATACCGTTCAACGCCTTACAGAGAGACACCAAAGGCGAGTACGTCTTTCTGTTGGAGCAGGATCAGACCACCAGTCGTAGAGCGGTAACCACCGGCGTGAGGATTGCTGGCCGGCTGGAGATTCTCAGCGGCCTCAAACCGGGGGAAGCAATCGTCACACGGGGTTTTCTAGGTTTGAAAACCGGCATCAAGGTCGATCCTGTCAATAATTGAGTCAAACCCCACGCTAACCTCCCAGAAAGAGATCGCTACTGATTTTTTCCCCATTCAGACTATCCTCATAGTGAGGAACGCAAAAAAACAATCTAGCGCCTGTTAACACCAATCCAATTGACCTAGTGGACCACACGGTAAATAAGGTCACGATCGGCCGACCCAATAGTACGGCTGATGGTCAGGGAGGCCGGAACAACCCGCAACTTACAATAACCACCAGAGTTTAAAATCTGTTGTATCAAGGAGAGAAACCATGAATATCGATCTTGCAGACGTCACACTGCATGTAGATGAGACCCTGGACTCCGATGGACTGGCGGATCTGGAAAATGCCTTTCGCAGTCGGGAAGGCGTGGTCTCAGTGCATGTTGATAAAAAACGTCCCCACCTGTTCGTCCTCGAATACAATCCGGAGATGGTCAACAGCAAGGACCTGCTCTCCATCACTCAGTATCAGGGACTGCATGCTGAACTGATCGGTCTTTAAGCCACCACCAAACAGCAACGATCCACCCCGTGCATTCTCTATGCCCGGGGTGGATCGAAAATCCCGACTCAAACAGACTGAACATACCTTTTTAATCCGCCAGCTGACTTGGATCTGTTAACACGAATCCAATGCACCCTATTGTGTCTGAATAAGTGCCAATCAAGGCGCGAGAAGCGTAGATTGGTTATTCCAAATGAGTAACGAGCAACGGTTCGCAGCGCTTTTTCAGGCACAACCCCTCCTATGAATAATCTAAAGAGGGGGCTGGGGCTGTTTTTGCGCCCAGCGGGGTTACCATTCGCTCATGTAGAATAACTGCACCACGCTCATTCTGCTTTACTGAGCACAATAACAGACGCAGCAGTGTGTATTGGATTCGAGTTAACAGGCCCTCGAACAGCAAAACCACCATCTATTGACGTAGCAGGTATGACCCTCTAGTGTACTTTCTCTAAAAACAAGATTCGTACCGGTATCCTCAGATGCTGGAAAAGAGCACAGAACCATCCAGGATTTCTATATTCAAGGGGCGGTAGCTAAGGCCTGTTTACACCCTGTTTGGGGGTTATTTGGCAACCAGCCACCCAGGTGTGCGCAACACCGAAGCAAGATCATTGACGGGGAGTATCGAGATGCAGAAAGTGACGATTGTGGGGAGTGGCTTCGCTGCCCTGACTGCGGTAAAAACCCTACGCGCAAAGAGCAGCTCTGCAGAAATAACCGTTGTCAGTCCAAAAGCGGAGTTTCATTACCTGCCCGGTTCGATATGGATTCCCTCCAGAATTCGTGAACCCAGGGATCTGATCATCCCACTGCAACCTTTTTTCAAACGCATGCGGGTCAATCACGTTGCCGGCACAGCAACCGGGCTGAGTGAAGACGGCCGTCAACTGGAGACCACGGCAGGTCCGATTGAAAATGATGGCCTGATCATCGCGTCAGGCGGCCGGTTTATCAAGAAACTGCCCGGTATCGAAAATGCCATCACTCCATGTGAGGGTATCGATGAGACCTTAAAGATCAGGCATCGACTGAGCGAGATGGATGGCGGCACCATTGCATTCGGCTTCGCCGGTAACCCCAAGGAACCGAGTGCAATGCGGGGTGGCCCGATGTTCGAATTCCTGTTTGGCATCGACCGGCAACTGCGCCTGGAAAAACGTCGTGATCGATTCAAACTGGTCTTTTTCACCCCGGCGGAGAATCCCGGTCAGAGACTGGGCCCGAAAGCGGTCACCGGACTGGTCAGCGAGATGAAAAAACGGGACATCGAGACCCATCTCGGAAATAAGATGGTCAAGTTCACCTCTGGCGGAGTAGAGACTGAAGGGGGGCAGTTCGATGCCGACCTGATTCTTTTCATGCCGGGTATGACCGGAAACCAGTGGTTCGACAACACCAGCCTTCCCCGCTCACCCGGCGGTCTGATCAAAGCCGACGCCCAATGCCGGGTTGAGGGCATGGAGCGGGTTTATGTTGCGGGCGACTCGGGCAGTTTTCCCGGCCCGGACTGGATGCCGAAACAGGCCCATATGGCTGACCTGCAAGCCGAGGCTGCCGCCAAAAACCTCTACGCCGACTGGCAGGGTATGCCCGCAGAAGAGACCTTTAAAGTGGAACTGGTCTGTATCGTCGACAGCCAGAACAGCGGCATGCTGGTCGCACGAACCATGAAAAGAAATATTGTGATGCCGAACATGCGCCTGTTCCATTGGCTGAAAAGACTTTTTGAATGGTGGTATCTGCGCCAATACCGCTGATCGAAATCCAGTCTACTGTCTCATACAATGTGTGGTATCAGAGGCTTTTCGTGTTGTTCCCAAGACAAGTCGCGACGCGCCGGTAATGGCAAGCCCTCATCAAGCGTCGCAACGCAGGATTGGGGCCGCGCAAGCTTCCCTTCAGGCGAGGCGCCAAGCCATCAACGGCCGATCAGCCGGTAGACCATCGGGATCAGTAGCAGGGTGACCAGGGTTGAGAAAATCAGTCCGGAAACCAGGGTCACGGCAAGTGGCTGCAACATCTCGGAGCCTTCACCTAACGCCAGTGCCAGTGGCATCATACCGGCAACCGTGGTTAACGTGGTCATCAGAATAGGACGCAACCTCAACCTGGATGCCTCGATGATGGCCTCATTCTTGGCCAATCCCGCATCCCGCCTCAGGCCGATATACTCCACCAGAACGATCGCATTGTTGACCACTATCCCGGAGAGCATGATCAACCCAAGCCAGACCGGCATGGAGAGTGGCAGGTCAACCAGATTCAAACCGAACGCCACGCCAATCAAAGCGAATGGCACACTCAGCATGATCACCAACGGGTTACGGATCGACTCATACTGCACCGCCATCACAACCAATACCAGAAACAGCGCCAGAGCCAGCAAAATCATGCCCATCTCCCGGCCCTGCTGCACAGCCTGAAAGCCACCCGCTTCGTAGAGGGTATACCCTGCCGGGAGCGCTATCTGATCAATAACTCCGTTAACCTCCTGGATGGCGAGCCCAAGGCTCAATTCCCCCCCCAGAGAGGCACTGATTTCAATCATCCGCTGTTGCTGGTCCCGTTGAATGGTGACCGGTGTGGCAGCCAGCTCCACATCCGCCACCTCCCCGAGACGCAAAGGTACAGGCGGATCGGTGCGACTGAAGATGATGATCGACTCGACATCCGCGGGTGTGGCCAGGTCTTCTCGCTGCAAGCGCAAACGGACGTCGATACTTCGGTCCCCCTCAAGGTAGTCCGTCACCACTTCACCGCCCAGGGCAAGCTTCAACATCTGACCCACATCCTCCACACTGAGGCCGAAACTCGATGCCCGCTGCCGGTCAACCTGCAGTGAAATCTCCTGGGTCAGCTCCTCACCCGTGTATTCGATGTTGTTCAAGCCGGAGACCTCGCCCAACCGCAGCTTGACCTGTTGAGCTATTTCATTAAGCACCTCCAGATCTGGTCCTTTTACCCGAATACTCAGATCATCATCCCCCCGGTTGAGTCTGATACCGCGAATCCCCTGCACCCGAAGATAGACACGTACCCCGGGCAGTCGCGCCTGTCTGATCTGCTGATTCACCCGCTTGATCCAGGCACGGCTGCTGATTCCCCGCTCCTCAAAGGGTTTCAATGTCACTTTGATGCTGGCCCGGTTAACCGATTCATATTGGGTTCTACCGAAAACAAAACCACCAACCTGGGAAAACAGGCTGGCTGTCTCGGGTTGGCTGCTGATGATCCCCTCGATACGGCTGACCAACTCATCCATACCTTGCAGATTGATTCCCCGGTCCGCCGTGATACTGACACTGATACGCCCTTCATCGATCTGCGGCAGAAAGACCTGTTTCTGAGGGATCAATGTGAAAATCACGATCAGCAGCGCCAGAATAAACAGCAGCGGCATCACCCAGGGAACACGCAACAGTTGAGTGATCAACCGGCTATACAGGGACTGCAGTCCGTTGATCAGGCGGTCTATCTGTTGACGAAAAACACCATCCCCATTGACGCTAAGTTTACCGGCCAGAGCAGGCACCAGGGTCAGAGCAACCACCATGGAGGCAAGAATGGCTGCTGATATGGTGTAGATCAGCTCTCTAAACAGCAGGCCGACCAGGCCTCCAATAAAGAGAAAGGGCAGTACCGCAGCCAGATTGGTTGAGGTTGAGGCTACAATCGCACTGTTGACTTCGGCAGCGGCCTGTTGTGATACCAGGGCTGAGGGGGTGTTATGCTTAACCTTATGCTGATGTCGATAGATGTTCTCGAGCATCACGATGGTACTGTCGACCAGCATGCCAATACCCAAGGCCAATCCTCCCAGGGTCATGATATTCAGGGTAAGATCAAGACTGGTCATGAGGATAAAAGTTACCAGAATTGAGATCGGTATGGCGCTGCCGATAATCAATGTTCGGCGTAGACTGCCAAGAAAAAGATAGACCACCAGCATCGCCAGCAGCGCACCGGTCAATGCGGAACTGATCGCATTATCCAGTGCTTTGCGAACAAAACGGGCCTGATCATCAACCGCATGAACTTCGATATCCTTCGGCAGTAAACCTTTCCCTCTCAACTCATCCAATCTGTTGAGGACATGATCGACCACTTCAACCGTGTTGGCCGTAGGCTGTTTCTGGATGGTGAGCTTGATTCCCGGCAGATCGTTCAAGCGAATACGCAGACGCTCATCCTCCGCACTATCCGCCACATCAGCAACTTCATAGAGTCGAATCAAGGCCGATGTCTCATCCTTACCTACCTGACGTATAGGCAGTTGGAGAATCTCTTCGACAGAATTGAATCGACCGGCAGTACGCCCACTGAGCTCACCCTGCTGCATCACCAGGCGCCCGCTGGCAGTCTCCACATTGGCAGCTTTCAGGGCATCACGCAGGTCGAGCAGATGCATACCCAATCCCGCCAGCCTCAGCTGGTCAGCCTGTACGGTGATCTCACGTTCAAGCCCACCACCAACCTCTGCAGCGGCAACACCAGGCAGGTTAACGAACCATTTGCTGAATTCGAAGTCGACCCAGCTCCTGAGTGCAACCGGATCACGTAGGGAAGAACTGACCACAAACTCCGCTACCGGTAGCTGAGAAGGATCTCTTTTGAAAATAATCGGTGGATCGATACTCTCTGGAAGAAAGCGTTTGGCACGATCCAAGCGTGTACTGGCATCCTGCAGCGCCTGATCAATGTCGGTACCATAACGGAAGGAGAGATCGACCGCACTTCGCCCTTCCGTGGTTCTCGACTGAATGAATACAGCCCCTTCAGTGATCGCCAGCTGTTCTTCCAACTGGCGGGTAACCTGATCTTCCATAATATTGGCAGGAACACCGGAATCTACCACTCTGACATGGACCTCCGGATAGATTACCTTGGGCAGTAGATCCACGCCGAGTCCGCCCAAAGCAAGCAGACCCAGCACCATCACGGCAAGGGTGAGCATAACCACACCAATAGGATGGTGAATAGACCACGCAGCGAGACCGCCGCCAATTGCCTTTTTCATTTCATACCACTCATTTCAAGAGTGTTTATGATATGACAAATTTAAGACCGGGGTACACTTTGAGTAAGGGTAGTGCGTATAAGATTCCAGATCAGAGTTGATATATCAGTTCGAGACGATCCGCGATCAAATCGTAGCCTCTGAATCTCAACTCAGCAATTTCATGTGCCTGCTCGTAAATCCTATTCAGGGTAACCAGGGTCTGATCCCGTTTATCGGTAAGCAGATCATGGCTTGAAAACGCTTCAATTATAGCGATGTGTATACGATAGGATTCGATATAGCTGTCATCGTCTTTTTCACCGTATTGCAGTAAACCACGCTCGAATTCCTTAAATTTCCGAAGCAATTTTATATGCTGTGCTCTATGATAATAGAGTTCTGCAACCTGCGTGGATTTACAACTGTTGGCGATTGTGAGCAGTTCACCGGTTGAGTAACCAGGTTCTGTCAGAGGGAGAACCAGACAGGCAGGATGTTCTTCGGATAGCGAATATCCAGCATAGAAAAAAAACATACCCAGAACCCAGCGCAACATTGCCCAACTCCGTATTCGACATTTTATTACAGACTCATTACAAATCTATAGCTAAAAACTGAAAAGCTGCAAGTGGTTAAATTCCCACTTGATAACTCTCGAAGTATAGACAAAGGGTCATTTACTCAGATAAACAGGATAGAGGCTAAGCTGCCTGGCGTCTCAATCAGCAGCACAACACGAATGTCCTATATTGTATTTGAGCCTGGTAACACTCATCCAGTTTGCAAAATAGTAGCTGAAGAACCTGATACTCTCTAAATAGGGGATATTGGCTTATCCACACTGAAACATTCTTAGTTTACACACCAAGCCGTATTATTACTTGGCTTAATATTGATTCAGCTGGAGCATCCCCTTATATCGGGTAACTAGGACCTGTTAACATGAATCCAATACGTCCTGTTGTACCTGAAAGGCTGGGTCTGTGTTTGCGCTCAGCGGCGTCATCTTTCGCTCATGTAGCCGGGCTACACCGCGCTCATTCTGCCTTGCCGGACACAAAAACAGTCCCAGCAGGGCGTATTGGATTCGGGTTAGCAGTCCCTAGACCCTTCATATTCACCTTGTTTGTCTTTCATCCGTATAAATGCTCCCAGTTTTAAATCTACATTCTGTGTATGGTTCATGATCCAGCTGTTTAGAAATTCCAATATCTGCACCATCTCCTCTTTGACTTCACTATTTACACTATCTCTTGCAGACACCACCTTTGCTGAGAAACTTCTGTGTTCTTCAACATGCTGGGTTGCATCTTCAGGACACTCCTCAAAATAACCGTACTCTTTCATCAGATGCTCTTCTGTTTGAAAGTGATAAATTGCATAGCTCAATAGTTCTTTTGTTATCCTTTGAAATACCACCTCACTGAACTCCTCATCCAATCCCTTGTAGGCATCGTTGACCATTTGCAACAGATTCTGGTGCTGGGAATCGATCACATCCACACCAGTGGCCATATCTTCACACCATATGATTGAGTTATTTGTAGTCATTTATTGAAATCCATCTATCCATTCATACCTGGAGGCGCACCAACAAAAGCCGACGTTATCTTTGAGTCGCCAATCCATTTTGTGAATGTTTCCTCTGGTAGCGGATGTGATATCAGGTAGCCCTGAATCTTTGTACAGCCCAGTTTACTGATATCCGACAACTGCTTGGAATTCTCAATCCCCTGTACTATTACAGTTTTACCGGACGATTCCGCCAAGGCCAGAATACTTTTTACGAGCGCAACCTGAGCATCCTTCGTGGCTATGGTTTTCAGTTGGTTTAAATTTATCTTTATCTGCTCGACTGACAATTGAGCCAACTGAATCACAGACAACTCACCTGTGCCTATTCCGCCTAATATACACTCGATTCCCATTCTGTTGCATGCTTTGATAAATTGATTCGCCTTGGTATATGAGGCGACAACATCCGACTCCTGGATCTCAATATTAATCCGATGTCGTTTAGCTGCTTCCAACTGCTGCGTGTTTCTTTTCAAGGCCTCCAGGATTCCTGAATCAAAACACTGCTCAGGGAAAAGATTGAATGAAACCGGAAAGCTGGAACCGTTTGCTTTCTGTTTTGATACATAATTGACTACCTGCTTCAAAACCCAATCAGTGATGGAGAGTTTGATTTCATAGCGATTCAGCAAAGGTAAGAACTCAGCAGGCTTCATCAACCCAAGAATAGGATTATTCCATCTCAACAGAACCTCGCAACTGGTCACACTACCAGTGACGCAATCAACCACTGGCTGATAATAGATTTCCAGTTGATCTTCATTGAGCGCCCTGACCACATCCCCAAGCACCTCCTGTTGTGCAAATATACGGCGTTCCAACTCCTTGCTGTAAAACTGGTATCGATTCTTGCCCATACGCTTGGCAAGATACATGGCCTGATCTGCATGGCGTATCAGGCCATCCGCATCTGATTTATCCACCGGAAAGAGAGTCACACCAATACTAGCGCTAACGTTGGTAACACTGACTTCACCGATAATGTAAGCTTTTGCCACCTGCTCAAGGATACGCCCTAGTATGTTCTGGGTTTCATGCTGATCATTCAAGCCTGCCAGCAGTATAAGAAACTCATCCCCTCCCAGACGCGATACGGTGTCACCATGCCTGATGCAAATTCCCAGCCGATTTGCCGTTTGTTTGAGTAATTCGTCTCCCGCTTCATGGCCGTATGTGTCATTGACCTGTTTGAAGCCATCAAGATCGAGATAGCAGACTGCCATTAACTCACTGGTTCTGTCCGCCCTGGCTATCATCTGTTGGAGGCGATCGATTGATAACATTCTATTTGGCAGTTTGGTTAAATTGTCGTAATGGGCAAGCTGTTCCAGTTTTGCCTCACTGTTCTTTTCATCTGTTATATTGGTAATCACCGAAACAGCGCCGGTAATGGTTGATCTATTGCTATCATAGAGGGCGTGCACAGAGAGACTGATCCAACTTGAATCACCATCAGCAGCTTCATGTTCTATCTGACATTTATCGACAGACTTTCCATCCATCAACAAACCATGCAAATATTCGTTTATGTCAGTAATAAATGGGTAAGCGCTATCAAACGCACTGAGTGTTTTACCGATATAGTCGGAAATCTTAGGCTCGTCTTTATGAGTGATAATCAAGTTAAGAAATTCAGGGTTTGCATAACGCAACCTGCCTTGATAATCCCAAAGAGCTACAGCCTCTGAAACGGTATCTAGAATTGTATTGAGCTGAACTTTACTTTCTTCAATTTTTTCTTTGATAATTTTGCTTTCAGCCAAATCCCAGGTAAGCTCTGCTATCTGCTCGACTTTCTGTAATTCAACCTCACCATATTCACCCAGTTTGCGATTACCAACACCCATAACCGCTACCACGCGGCTATTACTTACTACCGGCACACACAGCTCAGATCGAAGTTCTACACTCCCATGAGCTGTTCTTTTTATCGTATCGATGGAATTGACTTCATTCTGGATTATTGGCTTCATTAGCCTGCAAGCAACTGCCCAAACCTCATCATCCCGCCGATCCATCTGCTGTTCACGACCAACAACACCAGCTTCACCATCCTGCCCTGATGCCCATACCTGTATGGCAACTGAGTTCCTGTCAGGATCAATGAAGTAAAAAAACCCAACTCGCTGTCCGTTTTTTTACACGCCTCACCAATAGCAAATTTCAGAAATTCCTTTGTTGTATTATTTTGAGCGAAATCGTGTAAATTCACTCTGGCACTCATCAACTCTTCAGTGAACTTTCGCTCACTTATATCAATAAAGGATACAACAACCCCCCTTCTTTCAGAATTCTCAATTAATGGATATGACCAATACTCCACCGGAAAACTTGTCCCATCTTTTCTCCAAAACACCTCATCTTCAACATGAACCTGTTTACCGGTGGTTGTGGATAGATACATAGGACACTCTTCTCTTCCATAAAATTCTCCGGTGTGTCGTGTATGATGCATTACGTCATGCATTACCCTACCCTTAAGTTCATTTTCATCCGTGTAACCCAACTGCTCCAAACAAGCTTTATTAACACTGATACAGACACCGTTTTCATCCAGAACATAAATAGACTCGGCGGTTGAGTTCATAATCAGTTTCAAATACTCTTCACTGGATTTCAACGCGCTCTCTATCTGCTTTTTATCACTAATCTCAGTGATAAATCCTTCAATCAAACCGACTCCGTCTTCATCCTCTATCAGCGCACCTCTCTCCCATACCCAATGAACTCTGTTAGCTTTATCCAAGATCCTGTATTCAATCTCAAAATGGTCATGATCATTCACTGCATCGATAACGACTTTCCTGACAGTTTCCTTATCATCCTTGTGAATAAGGTCGGAATAACTCACCATATGATTCCCTATGATGTCATTTGAAGCGTAGCCGGTGATTACTTCGATACCTTCACTGATAAACTGCATACTCCAATACTCATCATTATTACATCGATATACAGCACCAGGTAGATTATTCAGAAGTGTACTGAGTATTCGCCTGGAACTTCTTAAATCAGCTACAATTTTCTGCCGCCTGATCGCACCTGTCATAAGATCAGCAACTGTTCTCAACATGGACATGTCATCCTTTAACCAGGCATACTCCACAACAGGTTGATCCAGACCGAGAAATCCGGTTAAACGACCATTGATTCTAATTGGCACGCCTTTAAGCGTGGCGATATCCAACTTTTTCAACTCCTGATTGCAATCAACCTCTTGATCAGACAACTCATCTATTGAGCCGATAAAATCAACACCACCAACTTGTATGAATTCAAACAGACAGGTAAAAAGTTTTTTTGAATTCTGATCATACAGGCTTTGAAGGGAATGCCGATTCTCGGCATACCATTCATTTGTCACTTCAACATCACTATTCTCATTAGCAACCAAGACCAAGTAGGCTCTTGAGCTACCAGTCAACTGACCCAGTTGCGCCAAAAGATTATCGAAGCTGTCCTGCATCTCAGCGACACCTGCACCAACCAATCTTGATGAGTGCTCCGCAACCATACGCTCATATTCCAATCGATAACTCAGCTCAAGCTCATTCTCCTTTCTTTCTGTTATATCCTCTGCAATACCCGCAATCCGATAACATTCCCCCCGTTCGTTTTTAATAGCGAACGCTTTTGCCTCAACCCAGCTCATAGTGCCATCAGGTCGATACACACGATATTCAGGAAAGGTCAGCTCGACCCAATCCTGTGAACGTTCTTCACCGAGAAATTCTTCCACACACTTTAAATCATCTTCCGGAAGCGCCTCCATCCAATTTAACGCGTTATCATAAAGCGACTCTCTGCTTCTCCCCCAAATCTGTTCATAGCCTGGACTTATATAAAATACCTGCTGCCAATCCGGCGAACCCAGCCAAAATACCTCCTTGATCGAATGAGTCAATTGTTTAAACTTCTCCTCGCTCTCTCTTAATCTACTGCGCTCTTTTCTAAGTACATCGATATCTCTCACCAGCGACAAGATCCCACATACTCGACCCTGGTCATCCCTTATCCTGCTTGTATTCAACGACGTCCACACTTCTTCTCCCTTTCGATTAATAAACTTCACTTCATAAGAATCACTCTCCTCTCCCACCCCTTTTAAAAGACTGCCTACAGCCTCCTCTCTCGATTCCTCCTGTATAAAACCATGCAAGGGCAAGCCGATAATTTCCGACAGTTTGTAACCGAGCATCTCTGCCAACCTGACATTGGCAAATTGAATCTCACCATTCAGGTCGACCTGAAAGATTCCATCATGACTGTTTTCAACAATTTTCCGATAGTTCTCCTCACTTTTTGAAATCTCACTTGAGAGCTTTCTATAGCGTCCAAAAAATATTAAAAAGGCAAACACAGCGATAAAAAGCAGCAATAATCCGCTAATAGCGTAGTAAAAATAATTTTTATAGTGTGATTCATCTTCCGGTAGATTCACCCAATGAGTTTCGCGCGGAAATTCACTCTCATCCAATCCGTATGAAAGCACCACACGATAGTCAAAATAGGGAACATTAGGACTTGTTCTTATCACTTTTAAGCTTTCAACTGAAACACCTTCCAATATCTGCTTAGCCAAGCGAGCCGCTTGTTTCGCCTGCTCAGAATGATCAATCATAATCCCGCCGAATATTCCACTCTTCAACCCATGCTGCCGAAAGTGAAAAATTGGCACACCAGTCGCATCAACGATCAACTTCAGACTCTCTTCAAAGGATTTACTGATTTTTTCACTATCCCGATAAGCGGATAGCAAAAAAACCAAATCTTTCTCATTGATTGCACTAAGACTTTTTTCCAACTCTGCCCACTTCAAATCAGCCAAGGAGATTTTTTCGATCTCAAGCTCACTGAAAGTCTCAAGTTCTTTTTCAAAGTGTCTTAGATCATGCTGCCCACTGGTCGTACCATCGACAATCACATACGCCTTATTTGCAGCCGGGAACAGCGTCTTGGCAAGCACCAGGTTTTCTTTAAATGAAGGATTCTCTACTACACCTGTATAGCCATCCATTCGCTCTAACTCTAGCGCCAACTCAAAGCTATTTATCCCTAGAAAAACAACCGGTGTATCCTTGAACAAACTTTTGCCATAACCTGATACCATCTCTAATGCATGGTCATTAGCTACAATCACCAAATCGTATGCCGGTCGATAATTCAGCTTATAACTCAGTTGGCGCAGAAAATTTATTTGACTCTGCTCATCATGCAGCCGTTTCGAGTCCATAAACTCGATATCAATCTTTGGCCCATTAAAAGTAAAAATAGAGCGAAGACCGGCAAGAATTTTTGGTGTAGTTGGAAAACCGGGGTGATAGGAATAGATTAGCAGCACTCTCTTGTCATTGAGCGAGGTATCTGCCTTTGATGCACCTCCCAAGAAGAAAAATGCACAGCAGACAAGACAGTTGACAAAGAGCTTATAACTCATATTGCAAGCACCCATAAGCTGAGGGACAGGTTATTGACTGGATCCTTGCTTTATTGACCTTGGAGTTTAATCCAGAAAGTCAATTTATCGATACTGATTCTTCTCCTCAGAAAATTATAGGCCAGAAATTCACATTATTTAAGATTCATGTACATTCAAATCCCATCCTGGTTCTGAGAACCTTTGTTTCATTCAGACTGCAATAGATAGATCGCAAACATTCCTTGATCGTCAACCCAGTATCGCCGTGACTGAAAACCGTTCAAAGCGGCCATGGAAATAAACTCATCCGGTGAATATTTGTATGAGTTTTCCGTATGCAGATACTCTCCCTCCTCAAAATCAAACGCATGACCATCAATCCTTAAGGTATGCTTAAGCTTGCTGATCAAATGCATCTCGATCCGCCCGGCTTGATTGTTGTAAAAGGCACTATGGGAGAAGTTGTTTGGATCCAGATCTGCGTGCAGTTCATTCTGCACCCGATGAAGCAGATTCAGGTTGAATTCAGCCGTCAGACCTGCAGCATCGTTATAGGCAGCATTCAACAGGCCATGGTTTTTCTTGGTGTCGATACCGATCAGTAGCATTCCACCCCTGCCCAGGGTGTTATGCACCAGCCTTAAAAACTCACATGCCTCCTGTTTATTGAAATTACCCAGGCTTGAACCTGGAAAAAACAGAAGTCTCGGCCCCTGAGGCACATTCTCCGGTACCGGCAGTGAGTGGGTATAGTCCACGCAGGCTGCGCGTATTGACAGCCATGGGTACTCTTCGGCCAGCACCGTGGCACTCGATTTAAGATATTCAAAGGAGATATCCATAGGTACAAAAGCACTCGGCTGTAGCGCATCCAGTAACAGCCTGACTTTGCTTGCGCTTCCCGCACCAGGTTCGATTAAAACTCTGCCACGCCCCGCCAATTCTGCAATCTCTGCGGCATTCTGCTCCAGCATCCGCCGTTCCACTGTCGGCAAATAGTATTCCGGCTGTTGACAGATCTGATCGAATAACTCAGAACCCCTTTTGTCATAGAAGAATTTGGGTGGAATCGACTTCTGTCGCTTGGATAGCCCCTGTACTACTGCGTCATACAAACTCAGTGTGTCGGGTTTGTGATCATGAAAGGTTACATTTTCCATCACATGTCCTCCGCCAGACGCAAGCCTGTAAATGCCCAGCGCTCATCCGGATAGAAAAAGTTGCGATAGCTGGCCCGGGTATGTCCCGGCGGCGTGACACAACTTCCCCCCTTAAGCACAATCTGATTGGACATAAACTTGCCGTTATACTCACCCATACTGCCTGCCAGGGGTTTGAAACCCGGGTAGGCGGCGTATGGAGAGGCTGTCCATGCCCACAGATCGCCAAACCATTGACCATTTTCACCGGCAGGCTCCGGATGGAGTCTCTCCCGATCTGCGAAATGCCCGGTAACCGGGATGTCCGCCAGCATCGATTCCAGTTCCGCTTCTGTCGGCAACCGTTTTCCCGCCCACCTGGCATAGGCATCCGCTTCAAAGTAGTTCAGGTGACAGACGGGCTCATCTGCTTCAAGCGGCCTCAATCCACCCAGCGTAAACTGCACCCACTCTCCGTCCGACTGCCAATAGAGGGGGGCTCGCCAATCCTCACTTTGGATACGCGCCCAACCGTCAGCAAGCCACAATGCCGGCTGCCGATAGGCCCCATCCTCGACAAAAGCCAGATACTCTCCGTTGGTGACAAAGCGGTCTGCCAACAGATGATCACGCAACAACACCTTGTGTCGCGGGGTTTCATTGTCATAGGCAAATCCCTGCTCAGCACTACCGATCTCATAGATCCCGCCGGTTCGTTCAACCCAGGCCACAGCGCGCCCCGGCTTGGTAGTTTCCGACAGATCATCCCGATAGGCCGGCTTGAGGGGATTCACGGAGAAATTGTGCTTGATATCCATGAGCAGCAGTTCCTGATGCTGCTGCTCATGGTTCAGACCAAGAGTCACCCTGAAGGCCAACGCTTCCCACCGGGAGGCGCTGATATCACTCATCAGCCTCTCCATCGCAAGATCCACCGAGTGACGATAGCGATAGATCTGCTCAACAGTCGGTCTCGATAGAAGCCCCCTGTCCGGTCGGGGATGCATCTTTCCATGGGTATAGTAGTAGCTGTTGAAGAGGTAGTCGTAACGTCCATCGAAGCACTCATAGTGATCATCGAAATCAAGCAGCACAAAGGCTTCGAAGAACCAGGTAACATGGGCAATGTGCCACTTTGGCGGACTGGTCTGTGCAATCGACTGAATCTGGTAATCATCCACTGAGAGAGGCGCACAGAGTGTCTCCGTGTACTTTCGAACACGCCGGAATTCCTCGATAAGCTGCTCTCGGTCAGTTTGTCGTGCAATAGCACTATCCATCTGAATGTTCTTCATATTTTTCTTTTTTTAGTGATCCTGTGAATTCCTGCTGGCAGAACCAGAGGCGCTTTCATCGACCCGTTTCAGGCGTGACTGACGAAAACTGGGCAAGCACAGTTAAAGCTATTTTGGCAGAATCAGAAATTATGACAGGCTGACAAACCATAGAGTCTTTGCGGATATCGAGTTCTGTTTAGAACAAACTCGTGTGTGGCGACCCAGGGTCCAGGTCTGCGCCTGCTCAATCCCTGAAAAGCGGACTCTTTGTTACGATTATAAACTTCCTCAAAGAACCCTTTGTGACAATAACAGCAGTCAAAAATTCTCAGCCAATGGTGTGGCAGACGTCTAACTGTCGGCTACTCCCCATTTCAGTGTAGGATCTCCCCATCCCGGTTGCCGACCTCACTGGATTCTGGCAATGTGATATTAATTCCCATACGACCACATCAATGGAAGCGATTCAAACTCTGACAGATATGGGGCAGCTAACACCTCCCTACCCGAATCGTCATGCTGAATCAATTATTAACCCGGCACCTCAATAGGCCGTGTTCAGGGCTTCAAGCCTGCCCTTGATCAAGGCGTGGGTCGCCGAGAAGGGCTGTTCCCTTGTCAACAGCATCACCGCGGAGCGAGGGCATGCTTGAAGCCCCTAGCAATTTGAATTTAACAAGAGGCCGAAGCGTACCTGCCTGCAAACTGTGTTATAAAACTTGCTGTAGGAGTGCCACAGCGGTGTTTTGATGCCTTGCTGCAGGCAGGCTACGGCTGAACATGGACTATTAAGGTACCGGGTTAATGAAAGCAAAACCGGATTTTATCTCGGCCTGGATACGCAACCCGCGCCAAGTCGGCGCACTGCTTCCCAGTAGTGAGTGCCTGGCCCAGGCCATGGCCGCCCAGGTCAGCAGTATGGATGGACTCACCATAGAGCTTGGCGCCGGTACCGGAGCGGTCACCTCTGCACTGCTCGGCCGGGGTATCAATCCTAAATGCCTGGTGGTGGTGGAGAAGGATCAGATACTGGCCGAAAAACTGATCAGCCAATTCCCCAGCCTTTCCATCCTTGCCGGTGACGCCTCCCGACTGCAACAGCTGCTGAAGCAGAACGACCTGGGATTGGCCGAAAATGTGGTTTCCAGCCTGCCTCTGTTGAACATGCGCATGCATACCCGGATCCGTGTGCTAACCACCATATTCAACAGTCTCTCTCATGAGGGAAAGCTGATTCAATACACTTACTCACCGGCACCTCCGATCCCCAAACAACTTGCCCGCTCCATGCAGGTGGTCGGTTTTCGTATCGATCGCATCCTGTGGAATTTCCCACCGGCCCATGTCTGGGTCTATCGAAGGTTTCGCACACTGCTGAACAATGCTTGAGCTGCTGCACTGGTTTTTTCAACCACCAACCCGCATCTGTTAAGATGAATCCGGCGACAAAATTGCGAGCGAAGAAGATCAATGGGCAGCGATGAATTGCGTCAAGTGTTCTATACCAACCTTGCCTCGATTCCAGCCGGCCGTTACTGCAGTTATGGGGATATGGCCTCACTCTGCGGTGTCCATGTACGTCAAGTTCTCGCCTGGTTGAGGACCCTGCCTGCAGACAGTAATCTACCCTGGTATCGATTGATTACAGGCCAACGGAAAATCGCAGATTACCCCGGCAATCAAAGACAGTATCGGTTACTTTCAGATGAGGGGTTGATTCCTGAAGCCAATGGCAAATATTCAGCCGCCTGCAGATGGCCGGATCAGTCTGTCTGAAGCCTCCAGCTTAACCAAGCAAGTCGTTAGCGGAGATAGATTCGAACCCGGTTTCCGATAACTGCTCTGGAAAATCCACATCCAGCAGAATTCCAGGATCATCCGCTGGCAGCAACTCCAGGTCGCTGGGGTAATCAATGAGCAACTGTTTGGCCCCACGATCCCCGCTCAAGTCAACCAACCACTCGCCCCAACGGGTCGCAAAACCAACCGGATGCCCCCGCTCACCATGATGCATCGGAGCAACGATGGAAGCCCCCTGCTCCAACCGCTCAGCCACTTGTGCAATGGTTTGTGGTCTTATCCAGGGCATATCAGCCAGCGCGACCAGCCAGCCTCCCGCATCAAGCGAAGCACTGACTGCCACGGCCAGACTCCCACCCATACCAGTCTCCGGCTGCGGATTCTCCACCACCCGATAACCCAGCTCAGACAGAGCTGCAGACAACTCGGTATCATCCGGCCGAACAACCGCCACACCTCGGGATACGGCAGTCAATAGATGTCGTGCAGCCATCACACCCATCGGCTCACCACCAACCATGGGTTGTAACAACTTATTGGCGCCGAAGCGGCGGCTACTGCCGGCTGCCAGTAGAATGCCTACGGTCGCTGACATGCTTAACCTCCTGCCATGCTGCCCGCACCAACACGATTGCGCACAGCGGTGATTTGCGCCAGGATCGAGAGGGCGATCTCAGCAGGACGCTTACTACCGATTGCCAAGCCAGCCGGCGCGTGAATCCGGGCAATCTGATCGGCACTGTGACCCACCTCTGTCAGCCGCGCTCGGCGTTTTTCCGCACTGCGCCGGGAACCCAATGCGCCAATATAGAATAGAGCCTGCTCCAGTGCGGCAGTCAGTCCCAGGTCGTCCTGCCGAGGGTCATGGGCCAGCGTCACTACGGCTGTCCGGTCGACATCCTTCAATCTCCGCACTTCGTCGTCCGGCATCCGCTTTGAATAGTGAACACCCACAAGCGGATTTTGATCGATAAACTCGGAGCGCGGATCGCAGATCGTCACCCGATAATCGAGGCTGATCGCCATTTGGGCAAGATGGCGTGCGATCTGACCGTTACCGATCAACAACAGCTGCCAGGCGGGGCCGAACACCTTGGTTACCGATACCCGGGTCACCTCGAACTCGACACCGGCCCCACCGGTCTGCAGAGTGACCTCGCCGCTTTCCAATGCCACCCGACGAGCGGCCAGCTGGCCATCTTCCATCCGTTCCAGCAGGGGTTTCAGGCTGTCGACCGAGTTGAGCAATTCAACCATCAACTCCAGGCGACCGCCGCAGGGCAGCCCCAGTCGCTCCGCCTCGGCATTTGCAACCCCGAAGTCGACCAGGGACGGATGCGCTCCCCCCAGCTCTCCATTACGGTGGCTCGTAACCAGGGTCTCTTCCACACAGCCGCCGGAAACAGAGCCGACGGTATGACCGGACGCATGGATCGCCAACAGGGCGCCCGGAGGTCTTGGTGATGAACCCCAGGTTTTCAACACAGTGACCAGCGCCACCCTTACCCCGTCGTCCAACCACCCGGCGGCTGTACGAATCACCTCCAGGTCGTCGGAGACCAGACCGGGTGTGTCAGGGTAACCCATCAACCCAGCCGCAGCGGCAGCTGACGCAGTCGCTTCCCGGTTGCCGCATAGACCGCATTCGCCACAGCCGGGGCAATCACCGGCGTTGCCGGCTCACCCACTCCTGTGGGGGCTTCAGCCGAAGCAACAATATGCACTTCAACTTCCGGCATCTGATCGATTCGCAATATCCGATAGTCAGTGAAATTGGACTGTTCGACCCGACCCTCCCTGAAGGTCAACTCGCTGAACAGGGTTGCTGACAGACCGAATCCCATGCCGCCCTCCATCTGGGCCACAATCACATCCGGGTTGACCGCCACACCGCAATCCACGGCGATCACCACCCGATCCACACTGATCACACTACGACGTACCGAAACTTCGGCCACCTGGGCCACATAGGAGTTGAACGACTCATGCACAGCGATCCCCTGCCCCCGGTTGCGTCCCATGGGTTCGCCCCAACCGGCCTTTTCCGCAGCCAGATTCAATACGCCAAGATGTCGCGGATGGTTACGCAGCAGTTTGCGTCGATAGGCCAGGGGGTCCTGCCCAGCCTTGACCGCCAACTCATCGATAAAACACTCCACCGCAAATGCGGTGTGGGTGGAACCCACAGAGCGCCACCAGAGCACCGGCACAGGCAGTTCCGGTGAGTGCAGATCGACCTGGATATGTTTGATCTCATAGGGCAGATTCGCCGCCCCCTCCACCGAGGTCATATCGACACCATCCTTAACCATCACCGATTCGAATGGCGTGCCTTTTAGGATCGACTGACCCACGATACGCTGATCCCAGACATGGGGCTCCCCCTGATCATTCAGGGCAGCGCGCATTCGGTGCAGATAGAGCGGACGGTAGTAACCCGCATGGGTATCATCCTCCCGGGTCCAGACCATCTTCAGCGGGGTGCCCGGTTTCAGTGCTTTTGCGATATGCACCGTCTCCAGCAGATAGTCCGCTGCCGGATTGGCCCGCCGACCGAAGGAACCTCCCGCATACAGCATGTTGATATGCACCTGGTGCGGCTCGAGGCCCAACAGACCGGCAATCTGATGCTGATCACTGGTCTGCATCTGCTCCCCATTCCACACCTCGCAACCTGCTTCGTCGATGCGCACCACGCAATTCATCGGCTCCATCGCGGAGTGGGAGAGAAAGGGCACACTGTACTCCGCCTCGACGGCGTCAGCAGTCGAGGCCATCGCTGTTGCCGCACTCCCCTCCGTTCGCGCTACCAGGCCCGGTTTTTCTGCGAGCTGCCGATAGTCGTCCAGAATCTGCGCAGAACTTTTACGAAAGGCTTTCGACTCATCCCAGCTTACAGAGAGCGCATCCCTACCCAGTTTTGCCTGCCAGAAATCATCCGCAACCACTGCCACTCCAGATGGAATCTGGATCACCTCTCTGACACCCTTCACGGCCAGAGCACCCTTACTGTCGATTTTCGACACCGTCGCCCCAAGCCGAGGGGGATGTAACACCACCGCGGTCAGTATGCCGGGCAGTTTCACATCCTGGGTGAAGATCGCCTGGCCATTGATCTTTTCCGGACTGTCCTTACGGGGAATGCGCTGACCGATCAAGCTGAACGATTTGGGATCCTTAAGTGTCACCGACTCGGGTACAGGCTGCTCAGCCGCCAGCTCCGCCAACTCACCGAAAGCGGATTGCCGGCCACTCGGAGCATGGCGGATCACCCCGGACTTGACCGTGATCTCACCCGCTTCCACCTGCCACTGTTTGGCGGCGGCCTGAACCAACATCTGCCTGGCGGCAGCCCCGGCCTTTCTCATCTGCTTCCAGGAGTTGGCGATGGCCGTACTGCCACCGGTACCCTGGGCCTTGCCCCAAAAGAGGTTGTTGTAGCGACCGGCATCCGCAGGCGCGCCTTCCACTCTGACTCTCTCCCAGTCTGCATCCAGCTCTTCCGCCACCAGGGTTGCCATGCCGGTATAGGTTCCCTGCCCCATCTCCAGGTGTTTTGAGATGACGGTGACAATGCCATTACCATCGATACGCAGAAAGGCGTTGGGCGAAAAATCCCCGGCGATCTCTGGCGCCTGCCCGGCGATTCCCGGCCCAGCTTCCCGCTGTTCAGCCGCCACCGTGGGGATAATGCCCAGAGTCAAACCGGCCAGCGACACTGCACTCCCGGCGATAAAACGACGACGACTGAGATTGACGATGCGATCGGTTTTCATGACTGCACCCCGTTAAGCTTATCCGCAGCCACCTTGATTGCCTGACGAATCCGTGCGTAGGTTGCACAGCGGCAGAGGTTACCCTGCATGGCCTGGTCGATATCCGCATCGGTCGGTTTACGGTTTCGTTGCAGTAGCGAGGCGGCGGACATGATCTGTCCAGACTGACAGTAACCACACTGCACCACCTCCAGCTCTCTCCATGCCGCCTGTACCGCCTGACCGGCCGGGCTGGAGAGCCCTTCGATGGTGGTTACCTCTTTGCCCACCGCATCGGAGACCGGTGTGATACAGGCACGAACCGGTGCCCCATCGAGATAGACCGTACAACTGCCGCATTGGGCAATGCCGCAACTGTATTTGGTGCCTGTCAGGCCGACACGATCGCGGATCGCCCAGAGCAGGGGGGTCTGAGGGTCAAGATCCAGAGCGTGACGCTTTCCGTTAATCGACAGATTCAACACATCAACCTCCTCGTGGTAATGCCAGCCGTTGGTCGCAATCAGGCATGACACACTACCGATGTTTAATATTTTTATGAGAACCCTGGCAAATCCGTTATACCGGCATGAGCGTAATGCTGATAAAGAGAATTAATCAGAGATTCACACCTAAAAGGTATAGAGCAACGCAATTTTGAAAGCTACAACCCCTTCGAGTTCCCAGGCCAGGTGAATTCCATCCTGTTCCGCAAATGATAGCCGATTCAGCACCTAGATGAGGTACTGAGAGCGTATAAAGCAGGATTCTAACAAACACATTTATTATCGTTATTGTCTTGTTACAATGGATTGACCTAGGGGTGACAGGTTCAGGGCAGAACAGACATTGAGTTACCTAACGATCGAACCAGACCATTCCGGTAGATCCTTTCAACCGGTCTGCCATCTGATCAGCCTGCTGCTGATTTTCCTGCTGTCGGCCTGCAACCGGGACGGCCCCCTATCTACCGATACCCCCATCGATCAACTCAGCAGAACCATAGACCACACCACTCCCGGGCTGATCAAAAAATATCAGATCACAGGACTTTCCATCGGCGTCATACGGGATGGACAGCTCTGTCTGCTGAGATCTTTCGGCCACAGCCATAGATCCCCAGATAAAAAAATGGAGCCAAACACCCTGTTCCGGGCAGCCTCGCTAGGTAAGCCGGTGTTTGCCTATATCGTCGTGGCACTCGCCGAACAGGGTTTACTGGATCTTGACACCCCCCTCTATTCATACTTTGAAGAGCGGGTCATTGATGATGATCCCAGGTCACTACAGATTACTGCCAGAATGATCCTTACCCATACAAGCGGCTTACCCAATCTGGGCATAAATAACGATGCCTTCAAATTCCATTTCACACCCGGCAGCAACTTCAAATATTCCGGACATGGCTATCTCTATCTGCAGAAGGTGATTGAAAAGTTGTCCGGCAAAAGCCTCGAACAACTGGCCAAGGAAACGGTATTCAAACCACTCGGCATGAGCAACAGCAGTTATTTATGGCATACCGAATACAGTCGAAGTCTGGCTCATAGCTATGACTCGAAAGGCAAACAATACCCGGTAAAAAACAGACCACAATCCGCCTTTTCCGCCTGGAGTCTGTTCACCACACTACCTGACTACACCAGGTTTGTTGAACATATGATCGAGTGTTCAAAGGATCCCGACAGCATCGCCTCAAAACTGCTCCAGCCACAGACCGAGGTCGCTAAAGGTGTCGACTGGGGCTTGGGCTGGGGTCTTCAACAAACCCGTCCGCATCGCTCATTCTGGCACTGGGGTAGCATGGCCGGTTACAGACACTTTGTGGTTGCTTACCCTAAAGAGAAGCTTGCGGTTATTGTCATGTCGAATAATGAAAGGGCGTTTAAAATAACCGATGAGATCATGGCCTTGGCCATCGGTGGCAGTTATCCGGCGTATGACTGGTTCTGAGACTGTTCAACAGAAACAACCACCGACGATCCAACAACCGTTATCTCACCAAACAAAGCTCTCCCATCCGGCAGCACGATTCCACACCGATCACTCACGCACTTGTTCTGAATGTGAACAAATCATCTACCTGCTTGGTAATTTTCCACAGCCAATGCCGGTCCGGTTTCTGTAGCTTAACACCCAGTTCGATCAGGGATCGTTCTTCAAGGGAGCATCCAGGTAGTTAACGGATCATCCAGTTCTTTCTCACACGATTTAATTAAAGGATCATACACATGGATATTGTAAAAAAATCCAATAAAGCGGTAACGATCGCATTGTGCTGTTCAGCCATTGGCCTGCAGGGGCATGCATTCGCCAAGGATCTACCGGTCTATCACGCAATCGATAATGGCCTGTCGGAAAATCAAGCCTATCAACTGTCGAAGCTACTTGACGCCAACCCGGATCGCATCGATTTCGAGACGGTACAACGAACCGGTGAACTCAGCTACATCGATTTGAAAAATCACCAGTACATCCCAACCCGGATTGCCGGTCGGGGTGAGGCGGACGAAGAGAAGCGATCAACCACCATTGAACAGATCGATTTTGATGCCCTGTCAATGATCCAGCCGATTGAAGAGGATGTGGTCCTGCATCAGCTGGAAGGCTCATTGGATGAGATCGGTCTGTTGCCACAAGTCTATAAACCGATACTGCGTCACACACAATTCGAGGCGGTGGATATCGATGGCAAACTCCTGGCTGATCAAATGATCGATACCAAGGTGGACCTGCAACTCTACGCCGGCGACATTCCACTGATCGGACCCGGTGCAAAAATCTCCACAACCGTAGGCAGTGAAGGCAACACCACCCAGCTCTATTTTGCCAACCGCTCGCTGCAACAGGGTGAACCGGTGCCAGTCATCGATCACACCGCAGCCAAACTGCAATGTCGTGAGAAGCTTCTGAGTGGCGAACAGAGTAAAGCCTTCGAAAAACTCAACATCACCACCCAACTGGTCTATTTTGCACCCAGCCTGGAAATGACCTCAGTGAAGACCATCCAGCCACACTATGATTGCGGTGGAACGGCCGTCGTGGATGGTGAGATCGTCAATCTTCTGCATCAACTGATCCCCGCAGTTGACAGTAGCGAATATGTTCCGGAAGTGACACTCGACAGCTGGTTTGATGGCAAAACAGTCAATGCAAAGGTCGATATCAATGGCGGAATGCCCCCCTACCAGATCGACTGGAGCGCCACTCGTGCAAAACTTCAGGAGAGGAACGGTTCAACGATCTCTTTTTATCCGCAGCAGCGTGACGGCATCAGCGAAGAGAGCGTCAGTGTCACGGTGACCGATGCTAATGGTATTCAGCGTGTGGTCACTGCCAACCTGCCTGCCAATCTGGTCTCACAACATAACGAGTCCGCGATCAGTCGTTTCTTCACCAATGCCGTCACAGCCATGCTCGAAACATTGATCCCGGCGGTAGAAGCGATAGGTGGCATTACCGATTACGGTACTGAGAATGCGGTGACCAATGAGTTTGGTGATCTTGAGCAGGGCTTTATCGATCGCATGCAGAGTGCGGGTGTCACTGAGCGCTTCAGCTGGTCGGGAACCCTAGCCTGGGAGCAGGACTTCAAAGCCAGTCAAGACAGCAACTGGATCGACAATACCGATATGACCTTCTATGTCGGTCATGGTTATGGTGGTGGATTCACCTTCGAAGATAACAGCCATGACGACGGCACCCTGGATCATGATGACGCCACCGATGATTGGGGCGACAAGGATCTTGAGTGGCTCGCTCTGCTCTCCTGTCAGGTACTCAAGGACGACTGGAGCGGCATGTCGCGCTTCGATCGCTGGAAACAGGAGTTCGATGGGCTTCACCTGCTGCTCGGTTTCCATACCAATGCCTATGCCTGGAACAGCTTCTCCGGGGAGTTCGCGGACAATATGCTGAAAAGCAGCCCGATGACAGTGAAAACCGCCTGGTTCGAAGCAACCGACACCAACCAACCTTCCGGTGTAGTCCCGGTGGTAATGGGTGTGTTGGGTAACAATGGCATGTCGAATATGAACGACTACTTCTGGGGCAAGGGATCCGTCGGCCCGGATATCCGGGATGGGGATATCATCGGCTACTGGAGTATCAAAATCCTGTAAGGCAATTTAGGATCATTTGATAAAGAGAACCCGATTCAGTCATCTGAATCGGGTTTTTCGTTTAACCTAGAATCCGCAGTTGGACAGGGTGAAGTGTGCGCTTGTGGGGGTGCAGGGCAAGGCGCAACGACGCGCAGTAGCCCGCTATTGCAAGGAGTTGCAACGCCGCCATGCGCCGCCACAAGCGTGCAATTCGCCCTGTAGCGTGATTCATCCAGCAGGTGACCATGAGCATCGAAACTATTTCCTTCGACATCAATAACCTGCTGTTAGAATGGAGCGGTCAACTGCGGAATCTAGGTTTAACCAGGGCCTGGCTGCTTGAACCGCCTGACGAAACCAGCAAAAACTGCAAAATCGATTTGCGATCGAAAAACCAAAGCACTCCCAAGCAAGATTTTCCTCCCGGTTAATTGGTATAAACTCTCACCATGAGTGAACGCCTGATTATGCATATCGATCTGGATGCCTTCTTTGCCTCGATTGAGCAACGGGACCATCCGGAGTACCAGGGCCGCCCCCTGGTGGTTGGTGCAAAACCCGGCAGGCGGGGGGTTGTGGCAACCTGCTCCTATGAGGCCAGACGTTACGGCGTACGTTCGGCCATGCCGATCAGCGAGGCTGCCAGGCGCCTGCCGGTGGAAGCTGTCTACCTGCGTCCGGATATCAACCGGTATGGCGCGGTTTCCCAACAGATCATGACTGCCCTGCAGAGCCTTTCACCGGTGGTGGAGAAGGTCTCTGTAGACGAAGCCTTTCTCGATATCACCGGCATGGAGCTTCTGATCGGTAATGCCGAGTCGATCGGCCAGCAGGCAAAACAGCTGATCCACGATCAGGTTGGCTTGACCGCCTCGGTGGGAATCGGACCAAACCGTCTGATTGCAAAACTCGCTTCGGACTATCAGAAACCGGATGGACTGACAGTGGTCACAGCAGATCAGGTCGAAGCGTTTCTCAACCCCCTGCCACTGACGGTACTGCGTGGCCTCGGTAGCAAGAGTGCACCCATCCTGCAGCGTCTGGGGCTACGCACGATTGCCGATGTACGTCGACTCTCCCTGCTGGAGCTGCGCCGTCAGCTGGGTAATCTAGCGGGCACCAATATCTATCAGCAGGCACAGGGCATCGCCTCAGACAGGGTCGATGATCAGTCGACACGCAAGTCGATCTCCAAAGAGACAACCTTTGACCAGGACATCACCGATCCGGCTATCCTGCGGGAGAGCCTCCACTGGTCGGCCCAGGAGGTGGGATATGTGGCCCGCCAGGAGCATCGCAAGGGGAGCCTGGTAACCCTGAAAATCCGTTTTCGTGGATTCGACACCCATACCCGGAGCCGCAGCTTGACGACCCCGACTTCAGCGGATCAGGAGATATTCAAAACCGCCTGGGAGCTTTATCGCAATGAACCCTGGGATGATCAGCCGGTACGGCTGATCGGTCTTGGCATCAGTGGCTGGGATGGCGCCATCGATAAGCTGGAGAGACAGCCGGATCTGTTTGGAGATCCGGCGCCACACACCGAAGTGAGGCAGGACCGGCTCTATCAAACCCTGGATGAGGTGAGTGGAAAATTCGGCAAACACGCCATACGCCTGGGCAGCAAACGGGTCGACTCCAAAACCGAATCAGAGTCTGAGTAACATTCCTAAAGGCGACTATTCACTCAGCGGATTGAGCATGAAATCGAGTTGCGTCGATAGCTTGCCAGTGAACCAGCCACTCCACTTGAACAGGCCATTCATGGATTCTTGATCAACCCCCCCTTCGGGCAAAGGCTGCTGACCGCTCAGCTCGATACGCTCCGCTGGATAACGAACCTCCAGACTGAGTTGCATAGGATAGTAGCCATCCAGAAAGCGGCGCATATAAGGACCATTGCGTAACTGGTAGAGCCCCTCTCCCAGATTGTGCAACGCCCTGCTTTGAGCACTCAGACAGATCTCAGCGGATCGTTTGACATCACTGAGATCCAGCTTGTGCCCGACCACCTCGGCATGGCCGATATTGTTTGATGAGACGATGCGGATGTCACGGATGCGTTGCGGGTGATAGACGATCTCCAGGCGGGGCACCGGATCGAGATGGTGGTGACATTGTGAGAGTTCGACCCAGCCATCCTGCAGGCTAGACCGGGTAATGGTAATCTGATTCTGATGATGGTGAACCGGCTTCTCAGGTGGCTGAGAGAGAAACTCAAGCACCCCTTCATTGACCTCGATCTCTGGCTCCTCCCAAAAATCCTCCTCGTCTGTAAGGGTTTTACCATGGGCGTTAAACACCATCACAAATACCAACAAGCCAGCCATGAAATGGCTAGGTAATACCCTGATTAAACAGTTGCCGTGCATGCTCAGGTCTCCCATGGGTCAGGCTTTTATAATCACCAATGGTCTCATCACATATGATCCACCTGTCGAGTAAAGAGTTTACTCGCAAATACCACGTATCTTGCCATATCTTCCATGATGCCCATCCGTCTGCAGTAACTATAATTCAAATAATTCAGGGTCTGTTAACACCAACAGAGAGGTATCCATGATGGCATACCAGAAACCTAAAGCTGATACACAGCCGCCTGATGAATTGGCGGAAAAGATTCTCGATTTCGCAGTACAAATGGCCGGGCAGAACTCATGGGAGTCCATTCGACTCCACCAAGTAGCGGAAGAGATGGGGATCGACCTGCAGACTGTGCAACATTACTACCGACAGAAAGATGATCTTGTTGAAGCCTGGTACGACCGGGCGGACCGAGCCATGCTGGCCGATGCAGCACAGGAGGATTATCAGTGGCTCACCCCGAGAGAACGTATCCATCGATCGATCTTCTGCTGGCTCACTTCGATGCAGAATCAACGAAAAGTGAGCCGGGAGATGCTTGGCTACAAGTTTGAACTGGGCCATCTCCACCTGCAGGTGCTCGGTCTGTTGAGAATCAGCCGTACCGTCCAATGGTTCCTTGAGGCAGCCCATCGCGACTCGATAGATCTGAAGCGGATCGGTGAAGAGGTGGTTACAACCGGCATCTATCTCAGCACATTCGCGCACTGGCTGTTTGATGATTCCAGCGGTGCGGAGAAGACAGCGAAGCTGCTCGACCGACTACTGAGTAGGGCCGAGTCTTTCAACCTACTGACTGCTGCAGCAGAAGCGGACGCCTATAGGCCCGAGACATCGGATTCGTCAAATCAGCAACAGGAGAACGGTAGCATCGTCCACTGAACTGCGATAGCTGCCAAAGATGGATACCATAACCCATGCCCTGTTCGGCGCGGTCTGCACTGCCGCCCTGCATCGCACACCGTCGGCCGGATCCAACGAGCTCCCCCGGCGCATGGTCATCACCGGCATGGCGGCCGCCTTTCCCGACATCGACTACCTGGGGTTCTGGATAGACCCCTTACTTTTTCTCGCCGACTGGCATCGCAGCGCCACCCACTCTCTGTTGCTGATTCCCCTCTGGGCGGCTCTGTTGACCCTCTGCAGCCTCCCCTGGCGGTGGGCGCGAAACCATTGGCGAACGACCTATGCCCTCTGCTGTCTGGGCCTGCTCTCCCACCTCCCGTTGGACCTCTTGACCCCGTTCGGGATTAAACTCTTTTACCCTATCGCAACAACCTCTTATAGCCTGGCGATCAGTTTTTTCATCGATGGCTATTTCACTGCAATTATTGTGGTTACCCTGCTGCTACTGCTCCGCCACCCTCCCCGCAGGGTGGCCCTGAGTGGTCTGCTTATTCTGAGTGGTTATCTGAGTGGTCAGTGGCTGCTTAAATCGGAAGCCCTGCAGGTGGCAGCCAGACAGTTCCCCCAAGCGACGGATCTGCATGCACTGCCACAACCCTTCTCGCCCTTCTACTGGCAACTGATCAATCGCCACCAAAGCCACTACCAGGTCGCCTATCTAAGCCTGACCGCCGAGCACCAGGCAATCTTCAGGGACTACCGGGGGGCACACAACCTGACGTGGAAAACCTATCGGCTACCCACTGACCAGGCCCGACAAACCCCACTGGTTTCAATCGCCTGGCAGCAGGATCAACTGCAGAAGTTCAGGCAGTTCGCCCATTTCCCGATCCTTTATCGATTGGACCAATTCCCGGGTGAAACCTGTATCTGGTTTACCGACCTGCGATACACCCTGCCCTATCTGACACCACCCTTTCGCTACGGCATGTGTCAGCAGCAACAGCAGCCGTGGAAACTCTATCGACTGAAGCGTTTCACCGCGGCAGAACGACAGCCTCTCTAGGCCATTTCATGACCCATTCGAGAATTCCGCTATATTTAGAGAGATATTTTGTCTGGATCAAGCAGACTGTCGATCAGTCAAGCAAGCACAGACCAGGGCCTGTTAACACTAATCCAATACGCCCTGTTGTGCCTGAAAAAGCGCCAATCAAGGCGCGAGGAGAGAAGTTTGGTTATTCCAAATGAGCGACGAGCAACGCCGAGTGGCGCTTTTTCAGGCACAACCCAGAGGGCTGGGGCTGTTTTTGCACCCAGCGGCGTTATATTTCGCTCATGTAGCCGGGCTACACCACGCTCACTCTGCCTTGCCGGGCACAAAAACAGCCCCAGCAGGGCGCATTGGATTAGTGTTAACAGGCCCTAGTTCAAATTTCATCATCCCGAGCATGATGGATTGATCATGGATGGCTCGGAATCTGTGATCATAAATTATAAAAAACAACTAATTTAGTAATGATTTGGAGGAGATCAGCATGAATCATGCGGTGATACACCACTATGATGACCAGCCGGTAACCATTGCAGAGGTCAAGGAGATCAATTCGGAACAGCCGTGGAAGTGGCTCTCTGCAGGTTGGCAGGACATCAAAACCGCCCCATTTAAAAGTCTTTCCTACGGCCTGGCTCTGACTGCCATCAGCTATCTGCTGATGCTGCTGATCATCACCAATGAGTCCTATTTTCTACTGCCCCAGTTACTGGCCGGCTTTTTCCTGGTAGCCCCCCTGTTGGGCATAGGCCTGTATGCCTTCAGCCGTCAGATCGAATCGGGTAACTCCCCCTCATTCAAACAGGCGGCAGACTCGATCAAAGACAACTATTTCAACATCTTCAGTATGGGACTGATTCTGGTGGTAGCGTTGATCGCCTGGGTAATCCTGGCCCATCTGATCATCGCGCTGACCTTCACCGGCATTACCCCGGCCACTTGGCAGGGCTTTCTGGTCACCCTGTTCGGTACCTGGAATGGCTTTCAGCTTTTGGTTGCCGGAACCGTCAGTGGTGCTGTCATCGCCTTCATGATCTTCAGTATCAGCGCCATCAGTGTACCCATGCTGCTTGACCGCAACTGCAACGCCTTTGATGCCATCCAGACCAGCTGGAGCGCGATGCGTCACAACCGTATGCAACTACTGCTCTGGGGGGGGATTCTGGTTGCCATCATCATTGCCGGATTCCTGACCATGTTCGTCGGCCTGATCATCGGATTTCCACTGGCAGCCCATGCCACATGGCATGCCTACAGAGATCTGGTGGTAAGAGAGACTCCGGCATAGTCGCCTGAAACTCATACACCCGGTGACTCAGGGTCTGTTCCTGCAACAGAGTAGAGCGGTTCATACCCTGATCACCGGTTACCCATGACTGGCAGAGATCAGACACCCGTGACTTCAATCAGTTTTCCGCTTGCACAATCATAAAGATAACCATGCACCGGTATATCGTCAGGCACCAAAGGATGGTGCTTGATGCGTTGAACATCTTCGATGACACTCTTTTTGTTATCCGAGATGGTCATCCAATTGATGTAACGTCCCTCGGTTGAGCCCGGACCTTTACCCGTATCATGCCAACCAGTCTCATCAATCGTGGCAGTCTCCAGGCTGCTCGACAGCAGGTCTGACATGATCTCATTGGTGAAGGTTTCCATCCCGCAATCGGTATGGTGAATCACAAACCACTCATGGGTGCCGAGTAACTTGTGAGAGATCACCAGGGAACGGATCGCATCGTCACTGGCCCGTCCACCCGCATTGCGTATCACATGGGCATCACCTTCTGACAAACCGGCAAATTTTGCAGGATCCAGTCTGGCATCCATACAGGTCAATATGGCAAAGCGTCTTCCCGGAGGCATCGGTAGCTTAGCTCTATCTCCAAACTCAGCGGCATAGCCTTTGTTCGCCGCCAGTACTTCATCATTAATCCGACTCATGACTCCCCTCCTCATATTGTTCTTACAATTCAAAAGAGGCAGCACTCCATGCTGGATCAAACAAAGCGTCCTGTAGATTGGACAGTTGTAGAGGAAGAAGATTATCGGCTATTCACTGGTAAGCTGTGGGGGTAAAGCGTATCAATGCAGACACCATGCAAAAAGACCTGTCTCTTGTTGACAGCGCCTCACAATCGACCTCTACCACACTCCCAACAGGCTAAATCCATCGGAGATCAGAAACAGGGCCAACACACACAATAACAGGCCAAGAGAACGGAGCATGGTGAGATAGAGTGAACCACTTAACAACTGCTTCGATCTACCTACAGCAATGGCCAATACGATTTTCGAGCCCACCAGAAGCGTATAAAAACTGAACATGAATATGAGTGGTGCAACAATGCCGGAATCCATTGCTTTGACCATGATCGGACCACCGACACTGAACCAGAACAGGTAGGGATGAGGACTCAGCGTGTTGGCCAGGACTCCCTTTAAAAGGGATCTGGCCTCTTTCGGTTGCAGATCCAGCTCGACCCCTTTTGTCAGGATATTTTGATAGCCGAGATAGAAAACAAAGCAGCCCCCGGCCAGTGAGATCAGACCCAGTACCGGCTGCATGGAAGACAGTTCGTTGACGATCAACAACATCACAAGAATGATCGGCAGATCGGTAATCAGCGGGGCAAGCGCAACCCGGATACCTGAGCCGATATTGTGTTGCAAAGTCTCGGAGATCACCAGGGTCAACAACGGCCCTGGCGCCAGTCCGGCGGAAATACCCAGAATCAAACCGGTGGTTAAACTGGTAAGCACGGTTTATTAATCCGTCGACCACTCGATATCGTGAACAACTTCAGACATGCACAAATAACCTGGAAGAGGGTTACATTCATTGGTATCTGTGTGAGCTGTACACTGCACTATTTCATCCTACTGGATAGATGTCTGCCTGTTTGGCGGAGAGGGAGGGATTTGAACCCTCGGACCCCGTGAGGGATCACCTGATTTCGAGTCAGGCCCGTTCGGCCGCTCCGGCACCTCTCCGAAGTGATAAAAATAGCGGTAATAACCCTATTTCGGTAGTTGATTCCGGTAAATTCTACCGATAAATCCAGTTAATTGCCTAAAATCAATGCCAAGACCCAAGAATTGGATTACCAATGGTATCCGATTCAATAGCCGTAGATACTATATTTATACAATACCTACTAAACTAGGGCCTGTTAACAGGCCCTAAGCTAGAGACTATGCCAGAGCCAATATCAAAGATAACAAATGAGCCAATGGATCCTGCGACAATTCTTATTGTCATAACTAAAAGTAATCGATAGATCCTGACATAGATGCAGCTTCCCTCAACGACCAAACTCGCCGCCTGTCTGCTGACAGCCCTCTCGCTGCTGATCGGCAGCTGCAGCATCCCGCCGCCACTGGTTGAACGTATCAAGGCATCCGGAGAGCTGCGCGTGGTCACACGTAACAGCGGTACAACCCTATATGAAGGATCTGAAGGCTTGACCGGACTCGAGTACGATCTGGTGCAGCGGTTTGCCGAGGAACTGGGCGTCAAACCCCATTTCATCATCCCAGAAGGTTTTGACGATCTGTTGCCCACGGTCATCAATGGGGATGCCCATCTGGCCGCAGCAGGATTGACCGTCACCCCGGAGCGGCAATCGATTATCCGTTTCGGTCCCGCCTATCAGGAGATAACCCAGCAGGTCATCTATCGGGGTGGAACCCACCGTCCACGCAAGATCGAAGACCTGCTGGACAAGGATCTGCATATACTGGCCGGCAGCAGTCATGAGGAAGAGCTATTGCGATTGCAAAAGGACTACCCGGTATTGAGGTGGACCAGCCATGACAATCTGGAGAGCGCCGAACTGATGCAGATGGTGGAGGATAAAACCATCGATTTCACCATTGCCGACTCGAATGAGTTTGCCGTTACCCGACGTTTCATGCCGCATATCAAGGTTGGCTTCAATCTCACTGAACCTCAACCCCTGGCATGGGCCATGGCCCATGCGGAAGATGCCAGCCTTTATCAGGCGATGGAGGTCTTTTTCAACCGCATACGGGAAGACGGCACCCTTCCACAACTCATTGAACGCCACTATGGTCATATCGGGCGGCTCAATTTTGTCGAACTACGCACCTTCCTGCGCCACCTGAAAAACCGTCTACCCAAATATCGTGCCTTGTTTGAACAAGCGGCAGAAATGATCGGAATGGACTGGCGTCTGCTGGCGGCCATCGGCTACCAGGAATCCCATTGGAATCCGAAGGCAAAATCCCCCACCGGCGTTCGGGGCATAATGATGCTGACCCTGGCGACTGCCAAGCATATGAAAATAGAGAGTCGCCTCGATCCACAACAGAGTATTACCGGCGGAGCGAAATATCTGCAGTTCATCAAGCGCCGACTGCCAGAGCGGATTCAGGAGCCAGACCGGTTATGGCTGACACTGGCTGGCTACAACGTGGGATTTGGCCACCTGGAAGATGCCCGGATACTCACAGAACAGCTTGGTGGTGACCCTGACAAATGGGTGGAAGTAAAGAAACACCTCCCCAAGCTGAGCCTAAAGAAATGGTACAAGAACCTGAAAAGAGGCTATGCCCGGGGTAAGGAACCGGTTAACTACGTTGACAACATCAGGGCCTATTATGAATTGCTGAAATGGCAGTTACGCAAGATCGAAGCTACCAGGAAAGCCGAGTCGGAAAACGATGCCAGTCATGTCCTTTCAATAACACCTGACGCCCTGTAGTCCTAGGTCCTGTCAACACTTATCCATCCGCTCGAGCCACTCCCACCAGAGATCGTGCAACTGCGTGGAAACCGCTGCCACCGCCGGTTGTTTTCCCAGGCTAAGGTTGACTTCAGGGGCGGAAAAAGAGCCACCCGCTTCAGCGAATATCAAACGCCCCGCTGCATAATCCCAGAGAGACTGCCCACCATGGTGATAGATTTGCCCACGAGCTGCGGCCATCCAACACCAATCCAGCGCCACAGAGCCGAGACTTCGCTGTGAACGGAAAGGGGGCTCAACCGCCAGGGCTGTGGCCAGGGTTGGAGAGAGCCGCTTGAAATCGACCACCGCGATACACTCCTCAAGCGCGGTTTCAGACGAACTCAACTCTAACCTTGCCCCGTTCAGCCAGGCCCCTTCACCCTGCTCCGCACTAAAACACTCGTCCCGCATGGGGTCATAGACAACCCCCTGGACGACCTGCCCGGATTGCACCAGAGCGAGGGAGACACTGAAGTGAGGAAATCCAGCGGCAAAGTTGGCTGTGCCATCCAGGGGATCAAGCACCCATAGACCGGAGTCGCTATTATCCAATAGCTGATCATGTTGTGCCGGCGTCATCTCTTCACCCAGCAGCGGGATGTCCGGCCACGACTGCTTCAGTGCATCAGTCAACCACTGCTGACAGCCAAGATCAGCCGCCGTGATGAGAGTGCCGTCGAGCTTCTTTCTAGAATCGGTTTGCTGAAATCTCGACCTGACCTCATTGACAGCAGCCTGTTTTACCATTTCGGTCAGTTGTTGAAGTTGAGGAAGTTGCATCAGAGTCGGCTCTGTTTTGGATTGTTGTTGAGCGGCTACGCAAAGCCAATCATAACCAGTCGGTCAACTGCAGGCCGAAGCCCAAACGATGACTCTTGGCATCAAAATCGATCAAGCTCTCGCCATAACCGTTGAAATATTGTAAGTAACCCCGCCAACGGCCGTAAAGCGGAAAACTCCAGTCGAGTTTTATGGTATCCCTGCTCTCACCGTCAAACAGGTTTCTCAGCATCAGGCTGAAAGTCTGCTGGCGCTTTTTGTATAAGCCATGGATCTCATAGCGACCGAGATAATCATCAATATGGGGGTTATCGTCGTTATCTTCCGGAATTCTATACCAGGACTTGAATCCTAACAGGAAATTCCGTTTCTCAAACTTCAAGTCTGCGTAGAGACGATTCCAGCTGCGGGATAGAAAACCACCCTGTCCATTCGATTGATGTACCACTCCAAACTGCATCAGCGCATTGCGCCATCTATCCAGCTGCCATTCGTCCGGCCACATATCCGGTACAACCAAAAACAGTTCTGGCTCATGATTGGTCTCTCGGAAGGGAGATGATATATCCCGGTTGTAGGCCTGCCAGAAGGAGAGATTGGTATAGGCGGCATAGAGATCCACATCACTGCCAAACAACCCTTCGACCACCGGCATTTTATAACTGAGCTGGAATTTCATCTCCCAGCGGTCAAAATCAGACTCAGGAATGTTGTATACCTGAAAATTCGGTTCCGCATTGTAGGATGCCAATAGCACATAATTCTGTTTGTGTGGGGAGATCACAAATGGATTCTGGCGGGTTGCCTTTTCAGCATCGCGTCGATTGGCAATCATCGAACCACTCTCCGGCTGCTCACTCTGAGCCGCCTCATCCATCGCCCCTTTTGCCGCCGATTGCTCAGCCAATTCCACAGCGCATTGTGCCTTGATATCCGCAACCGTTTGAGTCTCTGCCGCACGATCTAATTGCTGTAGCAGACAGCGCTGATAATCTGTCAGAGGCTGTGCAGACAACGAGACGGAGAGAGATCCTGAGATCAACAGACAAATGAGTTGGACTGGCCTGAGTGAGGCAAAAGAGTGTTCTATCAATTTCATGCTTTTTATTTAATGCGTTTACGCCTGAAAAAGTCCTGCAACAGCTTGGCACTCTGCTCCATCATCAAACCACCTTCCACCTCGACACGGTGATTGAATCGACTATCCGTGGGTAACAGGTCGAAGACACTGCCGGCTGCGCCACCTTTCGGGTCTGCCGCCCCATAGACCACCCGCTTGACCCTGGCATGGACAATCGCACCGGCACACATGGGACAGGGCTCAAGGGTGACATACAAAGTAGTGTCCGGAAGGCGGTAGTTCCGCTCCTTAATCGCAGCATCCCTCAATGCCACGATCTCGGCATGGGCGGTAGGATCATGACCACCGATAGGCTGATTCCAACCCTCACCAATCAATCTGCCTTCTCTGACCACAACAGCCCCAACCGGCACCTCGCCCAACTGCTCAGCCCGCGCCGCTAACATCAGGGCGTGCTGCATGAAAAGCACATCATGCTCGTCTTCTACTGACATGAAACTAAGTCTTTTACTAAATCAGGTTGAAAACCGTGGTACGAGGGTCCGTTCCGGGTTAGATGCCCTGGTGTTCATCGGTGTCATTCTCGCAAATATTATCACCTTATATATTGTTATCCATCAAATAATACGTGAATTTAATTCGCACTGCTAATGAATCAATAACACCAGGAAATCCATCCACTGTTCTGCTGACATTGCGCTGTCCTGATTTCCATGGCGATCGATAGAAATTTGCACTTCTATTTCGAACACCAAATATTATACTTAACTAACCCGGTGACCAGGGGCTGTTAACGCGAATCCAAACTGTCCTGCTGGGACTGTTTCTATACTCAGCAAGGCTGAATGAGTGTGGTGTGGTTATTCTACATCAGCGAATGATAGTGCTGCTGGGCGCAAAACAGACCCAACCTCCTCTTCGACATCAATAAGGGGGTTGCGCCTGAAAAAGCACCACGAACCGTTGCTCGTCGCTCATCTGGAACAACCAGCCTACGTTCCTCGCGCCTTGATTGGTACTCTTTCAGGCACAACAGGACGTATTGGATTCGTGTTAACAGGCCCTAGGGCTACTGCTATTAAGGCATCTACCAGCCGCCTTTCATCGAAAGTTGCACTGAACAACCATGCAGGTTGAAATATATAGCCAGTGGGCACGGACTATAGAGTTTTTCAACCCAGGAAAGAAGTAAAACTTTTAATACTGGATTTACTACCTGATGAGAAAAAGCGCCATTATCGTCCTTAGCTTGCTTGTGATTTCGATCCTCTCAGTCTATATCATCAACCGATCGAGCCTCTCACCCGAGCAAGCCCTCCCCAGGAAAGAACTGCTCATCTACTGTGGCATCACCATGATCAAGCCGGTATCGGAAATTGCAGCGATTCTGGAAGAACAGGAAAATATTAAGATTTCCATTATTAAGGGTGGCTCTGGAAATCTGCTCAGGTCGATCAAGTTCAATCGTCTGGGGGACCTCTATTTACCTGGCTCTGAATCCTACATCCAGCAAGCCATGGAGAACGATCTGATTGAAGCGTCAACCCATATCGGCTACAACAAGGCAGCCATCATGGTCCGTCAAGGCAATCCGAAGAACATCCCAGCTGGAGTGACGACCCTACTGAACCCGGATTTGTACATTGTGATCGGCAATCCGGATACTGGCAGCATCGGCAAAGAGACGAAAAAAATCCTCACGGCTGCGGGAATATTCAATCAAGCGTTGCAAAATGCGAAAGAATTGACAACGGATTCCAAACGTTTGATTGATGTATTGAAGAAGGGTGAAGCTGATCTGGTAATCAACTGGTATGCCACAGCCACATGGCCGGAAAATGCAGAGCTGATTGATGCACTCCCCATCGATGACAAATATGCGGCAAAGAAAAAGCTGGTACTGGGACTGTTAAAAACCTCCAAATATCCTGAACTTGCAAAAAAATTCATGGATTATGCCTCATCTGAAGTAGGCCGAAACATTTTCGAGCGCTACGGCCTCTATACAGTTGACCGGAATATCTAGGAAAGTATGCTACAACTCACCGAACACCCGATCCAAAGACAGATCATTGGCCTGGCCCTATCCATATTGGCTATTGTCGTGGTGTTGGTTGGTATTCATACTGGCTTTAGAAGCAAAGCCAATCAAATAGAAAACCAGCTCGACAACCAAAAAGCACGTCAGGAGATAGGACTGTCGATCTATCAACGTCTGTTTTCCGCAAAGGCCTCTGTTTTTAAACTCAGTACACTGGATAACCGCCTTGAGCTTGAAGTCGTAAAAAAGCGCTTCGACGACAACCTGATGATAATCAAGGAAGGGCTCGCCATACTGCACAACGGCGGTGTTTTCAAAGACGAGATTGCGACCAACATTCCAGGTCAGAACTCCATGAATCTGGTCGCCAATTACTACCTGCCTGAGTCAGAGGGGTATGTTCTTGAAGTACTCGAGTTGGGACCGGCGATTCATAATCTGGAGGAACAAGCACAACTTCTCTACCAATTGATCAAATCGAGAATTGACCTTTTCCCCAACGAACCCGCAGATCTGCAGGTCCGCATCATCAATTTGATCAAGACCATAAATACCATACTGCAAAGAACACAAGAAAATGCCGCCCGAATACTCTATGACAGCCAGGAGAAAATCTCACATCTATCCAACGAATACAAAGAGAGTGAGAGCCTCTATGACAGCTTTCGCATACCCGTGGTGGTCATCGCACTGGGCCTATCCGCCTACCTGCTGCTTGTCACACTCACCAGAGTCGGAAAGGTCATTGAAAACCGCAAACAGGCTGAAGATCAGTTACAGCTACTGCTTGATACGACTGTGGAGGGCATTTTCGGGGTGGATAATCAGGGAATCACCACTTTCGTCAACCCCTCTGCTTCACGCATGCTCGGTTATAGCCCGGAAGAGCTGATCAACCGTGGCAACCATGAATTAATCCACCACACTCGCAGCGATGGTTCACCCTACCCTGCCTCCGAATGCTGCATGCTTGAAGTACTCAAAGGTGGCACGGTTCACACTGTTGATAATGAGCTATTCTGGCGCAAAGATGGTACCTCGTTTCCGGTGGAATACTCCAGCAATCCGATCCACCGTAAGGGCAAAATAGTTGGCGCGGTTATAAATTTCCGTGATATCAGTGATCGTAAACAGGCGGAAAAACGCATTCGAACCCTGCTTCAGGCAATAGAACAGAGCCCCGTTTCGGTTGTCATGACAGATACCAACGGTAACATCGAATATGTCAATAGAGCGTTCGAAATCACCTCCGGATATGAGGCCAACGAGGTGCTGGGTAAGAATCCACGGATTCTTAAATCGGAAAACACCCCAGCAGAGCACTTCAAAGAGCTCTGGCAGGCCATCGTATCAGGGCAACCCTGGCGCGGTGAACTGCAGAACCGCAAAAAGAACGGCGACCTGTACTGGGAACGGGCATACATAGCGCCGGTAGTGGATGAATCAGGTTCAACCAGTCACTACCTGGCTGTCAAAGAGGATATCAGCCTGCAGAAACAGCAGGAAAAAAAGATCCTGCATCAAGCCAATTATGACAGTCTGACAAACCTGCCCAACCGTTTTCTTACGCTTGATCGACTCTCTCAGATCATCAAGGAGGCACAGAGAAATCAGCATATGGCAGCTGTGCTGTTTCTCGACCTGGATGACTTCAAGAAGGTCAATGATTCCATGAGCCACGAAGCAGGCGATAAATTACTGATTCAGGCAGCCAAGCGTTTGAAAGATTCTGTGCGCATTGATGACACGGTCTCTCGACTGGGAGGGGATGAATTCATCATACTGCTGGGCAGTCTACATACAGAAAAGGAAGTACTGCCAATCGCAGAAAAAATACTCAATTGCTTCAAGCCACCTTTTATTCTGGATGGACGAGAACTGATACTCACAGCCAGTATCGGTATCTCAATATATCCCAGCGACGGGGACAACCCGGCAGAACTTCTACGCAACGCTGATACCGCCATGTATCAATCCAAAGAACAGGGACGGAACACTTTTAACTTCTTTACTCACGAGATGAATAAAGGAATATCAAGACGATTGCAGGTTGAAGAGCAGCTGCATGGTGCACTTGAGAGAAATGAGTTTCAACTCTACTATCAGCCGATACTCGACATTGCCAAACACGAAATCATTGGCGCCGAATCCCTGCTAAGATGGCACAATCCGGCATTGGGTGAGGTCAGACCCGATGAGTTCATTCCAATCACTGAACAGACCGGTCAGATCATACCGTTAGGTCAATTTGTGATTAAACAGGCTCTGTGTATGACAGCACAGTGGCAGAATCAATTCGGCAAACCATTTAAAGTTGCCATCAATATCTCACCAAGACAGTTCAGGGATCCCAATCTGGTAAAACAGATAAAAGCGGCATTGGCTCAATGCAGAATCCCCAGAAATACTGTGGTTCTGGAGATCACAGAAGGTGTTTTGATGAGTGGCCACACCTATATCGATGATGCCTTGTCAGAGTTAAACAATCTTGGCGTGACCATTACCATGGATGATTTCGGTACCGGCTACTCTTCCCTGAGCTACCTGCGCAGATACCCATTCGGCAATCTGAAGATCGATCGTAGCTTTATTAATGACATCACTATCGATCCAGCCGACAGAGAGCTTGTAAATGCCACCATTGCCATGGCCCATGGACTGGGAATCACCGTCGTTGCAGAAGGGGTTGAGACAGAAGATCAACTTAACTATCTGCAACAACAGGATTGCGATATGGCCCAAGGATACCTTTTCAGCAAACCCCTACCGGCGGAAGAGATGATGCAGCTGTTACAGAAAAAACAGAAACTGACCACCGCTTGAAGGCAAAAGCTGACAAATTTCACAAAATTCAACCCTGCATGCTAACTAATCCAGCTATGCTGTGGTAGCTGTTAACCATTTTCGGTCATTATATTTCAATCACTGGTGCACTAAACTTAATCAAACTCTTCTATTTTTGCAGCTCAAATAGTTTGTGCGCACCGTGATCAAGGAGTCTCAGGCATATGGATTGTGGCATTCACCTACGAAACCAAACAACCAGAGACATTCAATCTGAACGCTAAGCTATCGGAATCGGCAACAGACTGAAAATGGAGACCTTACATGGCGGAGAAAAACTGTTCTGGTGTTATAGACACTGTACTGACTTCAAATATTTCTGAGAGCGATCAAACAGTGACGGTCGCCTCATCGTCTGGTTTCCCGACCTTGGAAACAGGTGACTGGTTCTGGGCAAGGATCCTTCGACTTGAAGACGGCAGAGATGAAATGGTTAAAGTCACCCAGATCTCAGGCGTCAGCTGGAGCATTGAGCGCGCACCCACGGCCTATGCCTTCAATACAGGTGACACAATCACGCTATGCAAAGGAGACGCGGGTAAGATTGGTGTACTCGGTGCATCTGAGATTGTATTTCCCTGGTTCGACACCTGGTCGGCCCTGGCACAACGTGCATTTGATGCCGAGGGTATTGATGTGGATATACACCATACAGGATCCGGTGCACTTACCCATTTCACAGCATTGAACAGCATCGACCCGGAGACCGGTAAGAGCTATGTGGAGATCACCAACTCCATGGATCTTGACGTCATCGTAATAGAACTGGGAATTACCGATGCCATACTGAATATTGACGACAGATCGCGCTCACAACTTATCACAGATGCACAAGCCCTCTATGCGGCACTGCGCGCAGGCAGTCCGGATGCCGTCATCATCTATTCCAGGCAGATACCCTATGATGAAATTCAACACGGCGGTAAATCCGAAACCGAAATTAAAAAGAAGTATTGCATTCCCCATTTGCACTCTACAAGTACAATCCCGGGTGAGGCTGGACTGTATACCTCTGAAACCACTGAACTGGAAAAGATCATTGATCCATCTATGCAGGATCGATTAAGTGCGTGGAAAGCATTGGACACTGAGTGCCAGAATCTTGCCGACGTAGTTGTGCACACCGATTATTTCAGACCCGCCCGGCTCGGCTTGCTATCCCATGACCGTCTGCACCTATCCTCACTCGGTCACATTTTCTTCCTCAGCGACATGTGGAAAGCCTTCAAATCAGAGGCAATCCTTGCAACACGCATTCCTCAGCTTGACAACATAAGGAACCTTGGCAACTTCACCGATCTATCCATCACCTGGGAGAGTGCGGTCAAACCTGACGCGCTTGGTGATGGGTATCTCATAGACCCTGAATGGCTGGATGGTTTTGAATACCCCATGTGGCTCAATATCAGGGATCATGGCCGTGTCGCCAGTTATCCGGAATACTGGAGCAACCAACAGCGACCCTCCATATCCATTTCTGACAGAGTAGTACGCAAGAACGGTGAGGTTTTTGTGGTCATGGTCAGTAATGTCTGGCCCAGCCAACCTGTATCATCAAAACTCTGGCCCGCTAACAACGATGAACCCACTGTTTTTGATGAATACACACCACCTAAAACCACCTCAGGCACTGGTGACATGCTGGAGGCGTACAGCCCACCATCAGGCATAATTCCACCCGGCGACTACTTCATTAAATATAAAATCGGTCCTGATGTGTTCGGCCCCTTTCCAATTGCCATCTTCGACAACTACCCCTGGGAATAGGCCCACTGTCTGGATAGGATTATTCTCAACCCTATCCTGCCGCTGCCGGTAACCAGGGTCTTGCTTGGCCGTTGCCTGGCAAGCAAGCTGACATAGGATCAATACGAACAGACCCTAAACTTGCCCCCCCATTCCTGCTAATCTTCAGACTTGTAGATGCTTAAAACCCGCCTCTGATCTTGAATATCAAGTTCATACCAGGGCCTGTCAATAGGAAGCACAACAGGACAATGCACATACAATATTGAGCAAACATTTGCGATATCGGAGGAGAAACACAATGAATAAAATCACCAGTCGCCTTCTGCCGGCCATACTGATCGGAATTTTCGTCACCAGTGAAACCTATGCTGCCACCGAGTGGAACGTATCCCTGTGGGGAAAACGTCGAGCGTTTACCGAGAATGTGGAAAAACTGGCTGAATTGGTTGAAGCGAAAACCAAGGGCGAATTCAAACTGAACATCTCCTACGGCGGCCTCTCAAAATCCCGTGAAAACCTGGATGGTATCTCGATTGGTGCTTTTGAAATGGCCCAATTTTGCTCCTTCTACCACACCGCGAAAAATCCCAGCATTACGGTGACAGAGCTACCCTTTTCCCGCACCCTCTCACTGACCAGAGTTTCCGAAATCTATACGAAAGTCTTCAAACACCCTATCGTGAAAAAGGATCTGGCTCGCTGGAATGCCACACTGCTGATGCCTACCCCACTGCCACAATACAATATCGTCAGTAAGGGGGATGCCATACAGGGACTGGCGGATCTCAAGGGGCTCAGGGTACGCGGCCCAGGTGGTATCATGGGGGTTCTGGGTAAGTTGGGGGCTGTCAAAACCGGCGTACCCTTCTCTGAAGTACGTCAATCAATGGACTCAGGCGTGATTGATGCTGCCTCCTTCGCTCCCCACGCCCACCTGGCCACCAAATCCTACAAGGTAGGCAAATGGTATACCACCAATCTCAACCTTGGCTCAGCCAACTGCCCGGTAGTTGTCAATACCGACGCACTCAACAGCTTGAAGCCGGCTCATCGTGAGGCACTGCTCGGCTCTGTGGATGAAGCATTGGCCTTCTACGTAAAGAACTATGAAGAAAATACCACTGGCAAATATCAGAAGGCGGTTGAGAATGAAGGACTCACCAAGGTCACCTTTACTCAAGCACAGACCACAGAACTGAACAAATTATCAGAATCGGTGAGAGCGGAATGGATCAAAAAATTCGCCGGCAAATTTGATTCACAGGCACTCTTCGATTTTACCGCTGAGCTGTTTGAGAAATAGTCCAATTGGTGGCAACAGCAACGTCGCCCTGCCTGGTTAGAGGTGGACCATGTCCAATACAGCAACCATTCTGAATGATGAATCGCGATTGAGCCTGGCTGATCGTCTGTTCTTCAGACTGGAATCGTTACTCAATCTGATCGGTGGCATCGCCATCTTCCTATTGGTGATACTCGCTACAATCAACGTGCTCGGCCGATGGCTGTTCTCCATGCCCATTGACGGCTATGTAGACTGGGTTGAACAGGCGATGGCTTTTATCGCCTTTCTTGGCATCGCCTACACCAAACGTCTCGGCGGCCACATCAGAATGGATATCCTGATCGGCCAGTTACATGGGCGCCTGCTCTGGTTTACCGAACTGTTTTCGGTGGTTCTGATGTTGCTGGTCACCCTGGTCCTGATCTATGGCTCCTACCTGCATTTCTGGCGGGCCTACGACATTGGCGACTCATCGTTGGATATCAACCTGCCCACCTGGCCTGCCAAGCTGGTAGTGCCCCTGGCACTGAGCGTCTTGGCATTACGTCTGATACTGCAGATCTGGGGGTATGCCAGAGCCTTCAAAGAGGGTGGCGAGCAACCGGTTGCCGTACCGTTGATCGAGAACGCAGCCACCGTGGCAGCCAAGGAGGCTGAATCGGTGATGGGAGAGATTGAAGGCAACAGGGATCGCTCATGAGCCTGATCGAAACCATGGCCAGCATGGATTCCATCAGCATCGGTCTATGGGTGACCGGAGCGATGCTGTTATTTGTGGTCATCGGTGTGCGGGTCGCCTTTGCTGCCGCCCTGGCCGGTTTTCTCGGTCTGTTATGGATCTTTAGCGCCAAGCTGGGATTTGAGAAAGGTTTTGGCGTGGCCGTCAAAATGGCAGGAACCATCCCCCACTCCAAAGTCTCCACCCTGGCGCTCTCTCTGATACCCACTTTTATCCTGATCGGTTTTCTGGCCTATCATGCCGGTTTGACCCGGGCGCTGTTCGAAGCGGCAAAACGTTGGCTCGGCTGGTTACCCGGCGGCATGGGAGTGGCAACCGTTTTCTCCACAGCGGGATTTGCCGCGGTCTCCGGCGCATCAGTGGCCACATCGGCGGTATTTGCCCGCATAGCAGTGCCCGAAATGCTAAAGCTGGGCTACGACAAACGCTTCGCTGCTGGGGTGGTCGCTGCCGGCGGCACCCTGGCCTCACTGATACCACCCTCGGCTATCCTGGTGATCTACGCGATCATTGTGGAGCAGGATGTGGGCGCATTGCTGATGGCCGGCTTTCTGCCAGGGGCGGTCTCGGCACTGATTTACGGAGGCCTGGTAATTCTGTTGGCCAAGACCCGTAAAAATTTTGGACCGCCAATCAGCGGCTTTACCTGGAAACAGCGTTTTCAGTCTCTCCCCGGAGCACTGCCGATCTTTTTTGTCATCGCGATTATCGTAATCTGCATCTACGGTGGTGTGGGAACACCCACGGAAGCGGGTGCGTTGGGCGCCTTCGTGATCCTCTGCATGGCACTCTACCGGGGGGCACGCTGGCCGGAAGTGAAAAACTCCCTGATGGAAACCGCCAAGTTGACGGTAATGATATTCACCATCATCTGGGGGGTGTTGCTGTATGTGAGGTTCCTCGGCTTTGCCGATCTTCCGAGCGCCTTTTCAGACTGGATCGTCAGTCTGGAACAGAGTCCGATGCTGACCCTGCTGCTGATTCTCTGCGCCTATGCGGTACTCGGCATGTTCATGGACGCCATCGGCATGCTGCTGTTGACACTGCCTGTGGTCTATCCGGCCGTGATCGCCCTGAACGGCGGAGAGGCGGTCACCGCAGCGGAATCCGCATTTGGCTTATCCGGCGTGGGCTGCTCCATCTGGTTTGGCATTATCGTGGTCAAAATGGCGGAGCTCTGCCTGATCACCCCACCGATCGGATTGAATTGCTTTGTGGTCGCAGGTGTACGACCTGAATGCACGGTTCAGGATGTATTCCGCGGATGTACACCCTTCTTTGTGGCTGATGTGATCACCATAGGCACGCTGATCGCATTCCCTAAAATAGTCATCTGGTTACCCAGCCTGATTGGCTATACATGACCTGTAACCACCTCGACTGCCCGCATCAGATTGACCACTCACTCTTCAGACCGGCCTGGTTACATAGCCCAAAAAGCCGAATCCACGCTACTATCTTGATATCAGCCACAAAAAAGGATGGTTAAGTTTTTCTATCGGTGATGCTCTTCTCAAAATCATGAATGTATCACTGATAACAACACCTTATACTGAAGTCAGTTACCATGAGCATACGCCAAACCTGTTACATGGATATCTCAGCTTTAATTGCAACTGGGAGCAGAATTTTAAGCCGATGACTGCAACACCAGACCGACAAGTAAAGCAGACCAGAATTGAATAACGTCAGCCAACGAGTTACCTGATTGCCTCGATAGATTTTTGGCAGCCGAAGATCTTCGGAGAGTATCGGGAATAGCGACTTTTTAAACAGTCGACAGTTAATTAAAGTCAACATCATGCACTTATCAGCAATGCTTCTAAAACAGATCGTAAAACTATGCACTCAGATAGTGCCGGCTCTCTTAATCTCACTGTCGTTGCAGGCCAGTATCCTTGAACACTTGAATGAACTGGGCCAACAGCACCCAGGACAGAGTGGTGTCTATATTCTGGAAAAAGGTGAGGAGTCACTGCTCACCCGGGCCTGGCTCACCGAATCCGCACAGCAGACCATCGACGTACAATATTTCATCTGGAGTACGGATAATATCGGTACGCTTGCCAGTGAGTCTCTTCTCACCGCGGCTGAACGGGGCGTCAGGGTAAGGGTCATAGTCGATGACCTGTTGATCGACGCCGAACCGGAGACACTGCTCTCTCTGGATGCACACCCCAATATCCAGATCAAAATCTATAACCCGCTGCACTCGGTAGGCAGAGGAACACTGTCACAGCTCTGGCATCTGATCACAGACTTTCGCAGCTCCAATCAACGTATGCATGACAAAGTCGTAATCTACGACCAGACCATTGCGATCACCGGCGGACGCAACATGGCCGATGAGTATTATGATTTCGACCATACCTATAACTTCCGCGACCGGGATGTGATGGTTGCCGGTTCTGTGTTGCCCCGGATACAACACAGCTTCGACAGCTTTTGGCAAAGCCCCCTGTCAGTCTCTCTAAGCAGTCTGCTTGCGGAAGAGAAGCAAGATTTGACCAACGAGCAGATCGAAGGCTATACCGAATGGCTCCACCGATATGCCGGTGATCCACTGAATTTCGCACCAGAGATCCGCATCGCAATCACCAATATGGCGACTCGGGTCGAGCGGATTTTTACGCAACTGCACTGGACAGATGTAACCTACCTCCACGACATACCGGGTAAAAACAATCAGAGCAACAACCTGAGAGGTGGTGGCCAGAGCACAACCTCGCTGATCGAACTGCTTTCCGGGGCCGAGAAAGAGATACTGATAGAGAGTCCCTATCTGATCATGCCGGAAGGCGGTTTTGAATTTTTTTCAGGACTTTTGTCCAAAGGGGTGAAGATTGCCATCGTCACCAACTCTCTTGCCTCAACCGATAATCTGCAGGCCTACTCCGGCTATCATAAACAGAAGCAGAGACTACTGGATCTTGGAATCAGCATCTACGAATTCAAACCCGATCCGGGGATCCACCGTCAACTCATCGATCGATACGAGCAGCTTGGTAAAACCTCTCCCATCTTTGCCTTACACGCCAAATCTTTGGTAATCGACGATCAAATCACCTATATAGGCACCTTCAATTTCGACCCCAGATCGGCAAATCTCAACACCGAAGTGGGTGTTGTGATTGATGATTCGAAAATTGCACATCAGGTAGCTCAGGCCATTCGCAGAGATATGCAGCCGGAAAACAGCTGGGACGCCTCGGTCGACATTGACCAGCAGGAAGTCGGTTTCCTGAAAAGATTGCAAGTCGACTTGTGGAGTCTGTTGCCATTGGACCCTATACTCTAGAAGAACCCAAGATGCAGATGACCTGAGTTATTCTGATCTGTTAATCTAAACGCCACTCACAAACGCATACGACCTGCCAGCTGCAGGAATGAACCACCTCACCCCGAAATGCATTCGGGACAGGTTAACTTGGACATACCGACAACAAGGAGTATCAGGTATGAAGTGGCTGATTCGCTTTTTGCTCCTGTTCACCCTATGCACGCCCGCAATCGTGGTTTCTGCAATCTCAAACAGTGAAATTTCCTCGCGACAGCAACTGGACAACAATCTTCAGGTTGTACTCACCCAACGCAAAGGGTTGTCCGACATTGTGAATTACTTGGGTTCCTATGGCGGCCTCCTCCAGGACCAGAAATCCACTAAAAACCAGCTGCCGGACAAAGTACAGCGACAGCAGATCCGATCTACCTGGGTAAGCCTGCTCGACAGATTGATGATCCTCGATTCTATCAGTCAGTCCTATGAAGACTATACGCAACAGGATGAGGTAACGCGCAAGAGAGCCTTTCGCATCGCCTACGCCGCCTTCCTCGCCCGCTACCGTTATGTACTTGATTTTTTGCAGATCACCGAACGCCATCCCCAGCTTCATATCCTGCTGAATGAGCGGGTAGCAGAACTTGGGCTCGAATCAGGCACCTACTCAAAGATTAAATTCCACTACCTGAATATTGCGATTGCAACGGAATTCGCCCGCCTCACCCTCAGTTACAGTCTGACCGGTGAACAACCGGGTTTCCCATTGAATCAAGGCATCGAAGAGGATCAAGCCAAGCTCTGGGACTACGCTAAAGGCAAAGGCATAAAACAGACAGTTAAAAATGGCGTACAAATCGTCAAGGACAGCAGTTTCAAGGCCTTTTTTCCGGTACAGAAAGGTGTCTCTGAATGGATGGGGGATGTTCGTGTTCGCAGACCACATCAATCGCTGATCACGCAACAGCAGATCCGCACACTGCTACCCCGCCTCGAACCCGGAGATGTGCTACTCGAACGACGCGAGTGGTATCTCTCAAATATCGGCCTGCCTGGATTCTGGCCCCATGCGGCACTCCATATCGGCACACCTGAACAACGCCGACGCTACTTTGATGATGAGCAGGTCAGCAACTGGCTCAAGCAACAGGGCATCGACAACGGAGAGCTCGATTCACTGCTCAAGCATCGTTACCCAAAAGCCTATGCTGAGAGTCTCTCCACGGATGAGGAGAATCACGCCATACGAATTATCGAAGCAATCAGCGAAGGGGTGGTATTCACCTCTGTTGAGCACTCGGCAGACGCCGACTCGCTGGCCATTCTGCGACCTAAACTGAATAAGCTCGCCAAGGCAAAAGCCATACTGCAGGCCTTCCACTATATCGGCAGACCATACGATTTTAATTTTCTCACTGACAGCGAGTTAGTCTGCACAGAGTTGGTATACAAAGCCTATGAAGCCGATCAGGACAAACCGGGACTCAGCTTACCGGTGGTCGAGATCATGGGACGATTGGCAACCCCGGCGAATCAGATCGTAAAACAGTTCGATGAAAAATTCGGCTCACCGGAGCAGCAGTTCGAGCTGGTATTTTTCCTCGATGGCCATGAAAAGAGCAAAACAGCGGTAGAGTCGGATGTTGCCGATTTCCGGCAAAGCTGGAAAAGACCAAAGTGGCATATTTTCGTCCAGAAACCAAATGGTTAGCCAGCATTGAAGCACATTTGTCGGAGTAGAGTGAGAGTCGGTAAGCGGCCCGGCCAATCCTGAGTCAGCTTAATAACCACAGGAAAGCCGTGTGACTTTAAAGCCAATCAAGCTACCCTTAAAAGCCATGGAACCTTAGATATCCCAAGTAATTTCAGATTATGACATAGATCCCCGCAGGTTCAGAACACACCTTAAGGATAATGAAAACAATGAAGCCTTTACCCTATATGCTGCTGCCTCTGTTGTTTACCATACCCCCGATAACACAGGCGCAGGGCCTGAAGTATGTGCCACTGCAGGAAAATGGCACCACCACCGCCTATGTATCAGTACCCGAGAGCTTCAATTGCAATGTCAACATTCCCGACACACCAACAGCATTCTGTGCCGCTGGTGGCTATATCTATCATCTGCATGGCGCTTTCATCTCAAACCCGGTGGATCCCGAGCAATATTTCAACAATCTGTTACAGCAGGTCAGTGCTGAAAACCCCAATGCCAATATCGAGAATCGTTACAGAATATCGACATCTCCCAATATGTGACACAGCGGGACGCTAACCTGCTGTTCCGGTATGGACAGCAGGTAGTCACCTATGGATTCGATTTGGTGGACCAACAGGACAATCAGTAAAGTTCTGCGGCAGTGACCGTCAGTTCACTACCCAACAACGGGGCGCCTGTGACGATCGTACAGCTGTATGGATTTACTGTGCCTCTATCTGAATCCCATGACTATTCACAGATTCAGAATGAGCTGTTTCGGTTTGCCCAATCCTACCAATATGATCAGAACTGGCTGCAGTCAGCGAATACCCAACACCTTCAGTTCCAGAACAACCTGAGCGCAAAAAACCGCGCCTTCCAGCAGAGCCAACAACAGATACACCAATCCAATATGGATGCGCTGGATAGAAGTCATAACAGTTACATGGAGCGTAGCGCGGCATCGGATCGTTCACACAGTGCCTACATTGATTCCATCCATGAAAGACAGCAACTGGTTGATCCCAACACAGGCACAAGATACGAAGCTGACGGTTATTCCGACTACAACTATGTCAATCCGAACGATCCAAGCATCTATTACCGGACCAATGATCCAACGGCCAACCCCAATATTAATAACAATCAGGGGGAAGATTACCAGCTGCTACAGGAAAACAATGCTGGCTGGTAGTAATTATTCATCCGCCCCTAACTCGCGGGGTTAATAGCGAAATCACTGCTGGCCCATCAACGTTCAATCTACCCTGCAGTAAGACTGAAAAAGCCCCTCTCACTTGATGGGAGAGGGGTTGGGGAGAGGGTGCACGCGAAGCGTTTCACCTGGCTAAAAACTGAATCCATGGGTTCAGGTAAAAGACAAAAGCTCTTTGATCCTTCATCTTTATCGCATTGGGTTCTTATGGATACAAAGATGCTCAATCTCCCCCTCTCCCCCTCTCCCCCAGCCCCTCTCCCACAAGGGGAGAGGGGAGTTAATACCATCCGAAGTTTATGGATCAGCAGTATGGCAACATGAAAAAGAGAAGTGCCAGGGAGTGGCACTCGGATATCGGAGGCTGTCTCCGACTACGTTCAGAACGGCCAAACACCTACGACCCTACCGATCTCCAACCTTCAATTGATTCTGCAACAATGCCTGAACCAGAGCTGAGATCGGCGCCTCTTTTCCCAGTCTGCTGCATCGCTCCACCACTACACCACTGATGGCATCCAGTTCCAATGGCCGCCCCTTCTCACGATCCACCAGCATGGAGGTCTTGATGGCATCGAACTGACAGATCAACTGATACATTTCATCAATGTCACTCCGCTGCAGATCAACACCGTCGGCCTCAGCCGCAAGCGCCACCTCTTCCATCAGCCGATAGACAGTACGAGTCAGTACCGGATGTGCAGTCAGACTGCGGGTGTCCAGCCCGGTCAGGGCACTCAACGGATTGACTCCGTTGTTGATCAGCAGCTTTCGCCAAAGCGCTTTCTGAATGGTTTCACTCAATGTGGTTGGTATGCCAGCCCGATTAAAACAGTCCGCTACACTTGTCAGATATTGCTGTGTTCCAGGGTGGTCCATGGCACACTTCCAGGCACCCATTACGACTTGTGCCACACCGGTGGCTTCAATAACTCCAGGGCGGATAATATGCCCACCTATGCGTACTGCGAGCCCACCAATCGTCCGCTCACTGCCAATATGGGCAGCGATGGTGATCTCATTGTCGACCCCATTTTGCAGTGACAACACTGGCGTGGCTGCCTCGCTCATCCAGCTTTGGAGATTCTGCATCACAGACGCTGTAGCACCAGCCTTGACAGTCACTATCAACAGGTCAAATTCGTCTGCTCGATAGTGATCAAGCAAACCCTGCTGGTCGATAGCATCGACCTTTGCCTCGAAATTGAGATCCGGGTGGTATACCGACAGACCACTGTTTTGAAGTGCTTTCAGATGCTCCCCACGGGCCATGTAGAGAACCTGGTGCCCGGCGGATTGCAGGCGAGCGCCGTAGTAACCACCGATACCGCCTGCGCCGAGGATTAAAAACCGCATCGTATCGGTTTGCTATGGGTTGGCGTCACGCTTGGCTACGGATACCCCACCGATCGCCCAGTGGGATTTCGGCACTTCCTGTATTACCACACGCACCTGCTCCGGTTTTACCTTGAGCGTATCCACCACGACCTGTGTGACGCCCTGATAGAATGCCTCCTTTTGCTCCTGGGAGCGCCCCTCCATGATGGTTGCCTGAATCAATGGCATGAATAGACCTCTCTAGTTGACGGTTGACAAGGCCCCTTTCGCACGCCATTTACGGCATGAAAAATGGACGACAATAAAACACGCTTTCAGATCCAAAGTAAAAATGCATGGGGTACCATTGATGTACCCCATGCCCTGAGAGCCCTGGGCCTGTTAACGTTAATAAAAGCTTACAGCCCCAAACGCTGCAATCCTGCCCTGGCACAGATCTCATCCTGCTCTTCGGAGCCACCGGAGACACCGATCGCACCGATAACCTGGTCATTGCTGACAATCGGCAGGCCACCACCGAAGATCACCAGACGATCCCTGTGCACGATACCTTCACGAAGCTGTGGAATATCACGGATTTCATCCATCCATTTACGAGTGGGGAAACCGAACCCGGCAGCCGTGTAGGCCTTATCGATAGAGATGCCGATGGAGTGTAGAAAGGCACCGTTCATACGCTGAAAGGCGAGTAGATTACCACCCTTGTCCACCACCGCGGCATTGATCTTTATCCCCATCTCCTCAGCCTGCTGCACGGCGGCGGCGACCGCATCGGCAGCCGCTCGCCAGTGGATCTGTGGTTCGTTTACCGCCAGCTCCATCAGGTCAAAACCGTTAGAAAGCGGTCGTTCAGAGCACGCTCATAGTAGAAGATGCCCTTGCCCACATGGTCGAAGTCCCAGCTCCGAACCGGATGGTCGGGATAGGCGGTATAACCACCGGCATAGACCTCGTTGCGGTTACCGGAAGGGTCGAAGAAGTAGATGGTCTGACCGCGGGTGATACCGTGACGGGTCGGTCCGATATCGAGGGAAACGTCATTGATGGAGATGATATCGGCAGCAGCACCCACTTCATTCCAATCCTGCAACAGGAAGGCCACATGGTGCAGTTTGCCTGGCTCCTCATGCTCAACAAAAGCAATATCATGGGCCTTGTTGCTTGCAGTGAGCCAGATGGCAAGGGAGCCATCCCCCTCTGGCAAATCGACCTTCTCGGGCTGATAGAAATCAAGCACCTCACAGAAAAACTCCCGTGCCTTGCCGATGTTGGGACCGTAACAGAGCAGATGATCAAAGCGGCTGGCGCCCATACCTTCGGGACGACGCGGATAGATATCCGGATTGGTGATGCCGGGATGATCATCAGCCATATCGATCTGGTGATAGAGTTCGATACGGTGACCGGTTGGCAGGGTGAAACCGATACGCGGACCGACACCCGGCTGCTCACCGGCAGGAACATGATCCACCTCCAGACCCCAGGCGACGATCTTGGGTTCAATCTCCCGCAGATAGTCGTTGCTGTCGACCTTGAATGCCACATAGTCCAGGCCGGCGCTCTCCGCCTGACGTAATACGACGCTATGGTGATCAAACTCATCCCAGCCTTTCAGATAGACCCGGCCGTCAGCCTCGGTACTAACGATATTGAGTCCAAGAATATTCTGGTAGTGGTTGATGGCTTCGTCCATATTCAGAACACGAATCTGAATCAGTCCGGGACGGAGTACGCCTTTGAATGCCATGTTTAAATCCTCTCTGTCTGTGTAAATCGTATCGTTATTGAGCCCTTCTGCAGAGCCTCAGCCGACAGCAGCAACACTCACCTCATCTTCAGGCTCGATCTGACACTCCGCTCTCAAGGCTTTTTCCATTTTTCCCACCACGCTGATCGACAGATCACTGGTCGGCGTGCAGCGACAAGCCAGCACGATCCGCTTCGATTCATCCGCTTCGCTGATCACGCTTCGGCTCATCTTTGCCTTTAAAAAGCTTCCCGAGGTCACCTGAACCCTGCAGATACCACATCCACCACCCCGGCAACCGACGGGTATACCCCGCTTGCCAAGCTGCTCCATCCCCTGTAACAGGGTCTGCTGTTCTGAGCAGGGATAGGTCTCGTTACAGTTTTCGATCGTCACCCGGTGTCGCATCGGATCCTCTTGTGTTGAATGTTGTATTGAGTCGACGTTTTCGGACCGGCTCCCTCAGATGAGAAAAAATCGATCCTTGAAGTGGTTAGAGCAGAATGTGTGCCATGAAGGACGCGGGGAGAGAATAACCTCAGCCGGGCGGTCAGCTCAGATCGCCGCCACAATCAGCCAAAACAGGGGAATTGAATGAAAAATTACTAAATGATCACTTTTTTAAGGGATAACCCTAATATTTTGTCGTTATAACAATTAAAATCGATATTTATATTTTCAATCGTTATTTTTTACTGCTATTTTTAAGTTACACTGTCACAAAGCAGACAAAACTTATTATATGATCACTTTCTGATGATATCGTGATTTTATTTTCTCACCATATCGTCAGCATGAAATTGATACCAGCCTGAGACGACCCTATGGCCATACAGATCGATTTGAGCTCTCAATTCAACCTCCCCTCAGAGCTCAACCTCTCCCTGGAGGAGGGCCGGATATACCTCAGCGACCAACGCATGATCATGCTGCATATCGGCGCCATGGGTTCGCTGCGCAAGGAGCTGATCGAGACCCTGGGCATCGAACGGGCCCGAGGACTGCTGACCAGAATGGGTTACGCCTCCGGGGTCCGGGACGCCAAACTTGCGCGTAAGCTGATGCCCAATGCATCGGATGAAGAGCTGATGCTGATGGGGCCCAAACTCCACATGGTGGAAGGCATCGTCAAGGTCTCACCAATCAAGATCGACGTCGACATCGCCAATGGGCGATATTTCGGCGATCTGATCTGGGAGCACTCCTATGAGGCGGATGTGCACATTGAACAATTTGGTGTGCATACCGAATCAGTCTGCTGGACCCAGATCGGCTATGCCACCGGCTACACCAGTGAAATCGTTGGCCGCTTTATCCTCTACAAGGAACCTGAGTGCTGCGGTATGGGTGACCGCCACTGTCGAAATGTGGGTAAACCGGTCGAGGAGTGGGAAGGCGATGTGGAAGAGGATCTCAAATATTTCAATCCGGACCATATTGCGGATCAACTCCTCAAACTCCAAGAGGAAGTGGCCCATCTTCGCTACTCTCTCGACGAAGAGACCGCACCCGGCGACATGGTTGGCAGCGCACCCCCATTCCTGAAAACCTGCGAAATGCTGAAAAAAGCGGGTGAGAGCAATGTCACCGTACTGTTGCTTGGCGAGACCGGGGTCGGCAAAGAGATGTTCGCACGGGCACTCCACAGCATCAGTTCCCGGGCAGAAAGAAATTTCATCGCCATCAACTGTGCCGCAATTCCTGAATCACTCATCGAATCGGAGCTCTTCGGTGTGGAAAAAGGGGCCTATACGGGCGCACAGCACTCCCGGCCCGGACGTTTTGAACGTGCTCACGGGGGTACGCTTTTCCTCGATGAAGTGGGAGAGCTTTCACCGGCGGCACAGGCCAAGCTGTTAAGAGTATTACAGGAAGGCGAGTTTGAACGAATCGGAGACAGTCGCACCCGCAAGGTCAATGTCAGACTGGTGGCCGCCACCAATGTGGATCTGCAGCAGGCTGTGGATGCGGGCAAATTCCGCGCGGACCTCTATTACCGGCTCAACATCTTTCCAATTCTGATCCCCTCCTTGCGCGAACGGGAGGATGACATACCGGCCCTGGTCGATCGTTTTCTGGAGAAGTACACCGCACTGCATGGTAAACGCACACCCGGCATCACCGAACGGGCACTCAGGGCGCTGAAAAACTACGGCTGGCCGGGCAACATTCGTGAACTGGAGAACATTATCGAACGAGGCGTGATCATCACGGCGAATGACACACACATCGACCTGCCAAACCTTTTTCCTGAACTCAGTGTCGAACCCGCAGCCACAGCACAAACGAAAACCTCCACCCTAGAGGACTCATCCAACCCACAGAGCAGCGGTCTGACATTCGATCGAATGCTTGATCAGATACTGGATCAGAACATACCCCTTGGAACAGTGGAAAACAGGCTCCTCGACAGAGCCGTCGAGCGGGCCAGAGGCAACCTCGCTTCCGCCGGCAGGATGCTGGGTTTAACCAGACCACAGATGGCCTATCGGTTAAAAAAATACAGCACACCTTAGGGCCTGTTAACACTAATCCAATACGCCCTGCTGGGACTGTTTTTGCGCCCAGCAAGGCAGAATGAGCGTGGTGTAGTGATTCTACATGAGCGAATGATAACGCCGCTGGGCGCATTGGATTAGTGTTAACAGGCCCTAGGACAAACCAACCCCACTTCAGCGAGACGATGCCACTTCGGAGCAAGCGAATCTGAATGTAACAAATGTTGCAGATACAGATAACCGCGTATGGATAATCTGCCTATCGTCGACAATCGGGTCGCACGTAATTAACTAAGCAGGAGTTCATAACCATGTCTGTAGAACGCATCACTTTTTCCATTGTCGGTATTCTGATCATGGCAACGGTAGGCGGTTATCTCGCTACACAGAATATCTTTTTTCTCTATGCCTCGATTTTTGTCGGTTTTATGATTTTCCAGGCACCCTTCACCAAGTTCTGCCCATTGCCTTTGCTGTTGAAAATGATGGGTGTCAAAACGGGTAGCGTTTTTGGCTGACCTGCCAATTGATGAATCAATGGAGTTTCATACATCCATTGATTCATCCTTCCCAACCCATTGGTGAACAAGACCATAAACAGTTCCTCTTCCATTCCATCTGAACCTGGAGAGGACAGATTTATCGACTGAGAGTCATAGTTCAATTATTGAGTTGCGACCCCTGAATTTCTCTACACCAGGAAAAACGATTAAACTTAAGGAACCTCTGAATAAGTCTGAGCCGAACAGATTGTCGATCAAAATGCACCGATTCAAGGCGCAGATCGCACGTAATAGCTCGCTATTGCGAAGATTTGCAACGCAGAAGCGGTACATTTTGGCGACAAGATGTCGGTTCATGACTTGTTCAGAGGTTCCTTAACTATTCGTCTAAACCTGTGTAAGTCAATGATACCCATAATCGACGTGAGCGCACTGCTATGGTTTCTGATCTGCTGGACCGGATATACCCGCTTTGCAGACCTTCGAGCCCGCGACAAATTAACCCTGATGAGCGCCATGCACGGCTACCGAAGGCAGTGGATGCATGAGATGATGCATCGGGATGTTCGCATTGTGGATTCCAACATTGTGTTGATTCTTGCCAGAAGCGCCACTTTTCTCGCCTCCACAACAATCTTCATACTCGCCGGACTGATTGCGGTTATGGGCACCATGGACACCGCCATGGAGGTGGTCGGCGATCTACGCTATGCAGTAAAGAGCAGCCGTGAAGTGTGGGAGTTGAAGATGCTGGGACTGTTACTTGTGTTTATCTATGCCTTCTTCAAATTCACCTGGTCAATGCGCCACTTCAACTACCTCTCCACCATTATCGGCGCCGCACCCATGAGCCATGAGCTGCCGGCATGGAGTGACAGCTTTGCAGAACGGGCCGCCAAGGTCAGCTCCAAGGCCTCCAATACATTCAACCGGGGACTCAGGGCCTACTATTTTGGTCTCGCCTTCCTCAGCTGGTTTCTCCATCCTCTGCTGTTTATTCTCGCTACCACACTGGTGGTTGGCGTACTCTATCGTCGCGAATTCAAATCGGGCATGTTAAAAGAGCTCGGTGATCCGAATGATTTCTCCGGCGGTTAGCTACTGCCGCAACCGTAAAAACAGGCTCCCTTGACCGAACTGGAGCAAAACTAAGGATTAATAACTAACGGCCGATACCTCCTGCGATACAGCAACGGAATCCAGAGCATTGACATGGAAGCAAAATCTCTCCCAAGACAATTGATCGCACTTACCATCAACCTCAGAGCCGGGTTGAGACTAGCCAGCAACCGACAGCTGACACGTAACAACTTCATCTACTCAATAGACCAACTGCTCTGGCTCTTCTCACTGATATTCAGCCTCGAAATCAGTGTCACTTATCTGGCTGTTGATAAACCAGCAACTTTCTCTGCCTATGGACTCAACCACCTGGGTGCTGTCTATCTCTTCGATCTGTTGATTCTTTTGGCGATCTCCAGACTGGTCCACGCCAATACGTCTGACACGGGCAAACTGATACTCGCCTATCTCTCATCGATGCCAATCTTCATTATTGTTTTTCAAACCCTGAGCATGCCAACGCACCTCTATTACAACCACCCGCAGAGTGGCGGTCTACTGCTGCTGCTACTGTTAGCCTGGCATCTCTACATCATTCTGAGATTGATGCGAATCGTACTCTCACTATCACTCGGAAAATCGCTTTATCTTGCAACAACCGCTTTCCTGCTCTCCCTGGCAAGTAGCGTGTTTCTTCCATATTCACAACTCTGGTACAGCGATGAACCCCCACAGAGCGACAGCCTCTATGAAAAGCTATACAAACTGAGCATAGAAGACCTCTTCTATGACCAGTATCCGATGGTGGATAAAACACTTAATGGCCTGACTTCACAACGTCCCGGAATCACCGATCTCTATCTGGTCACTGTAGCCGGATATGGCTTGGAAAATGTTTTTCTCAATGAAGTTGAGTATGTACGCGAACTGTTCGATCGTCGTTTCGATACAAGCGGACGATCGATGTCACTGGTGAATAATATCGACACGCTATCTCGATACCCCCTTGCCAACCGTCACAATCTATCCGACAGCCTGTCGGTAATTGGCGAAATCATGGATACAGAAGAGGATATACTGTTTCTGTTCATGACCTCACATGGCAGTAAGGATCCCAAATTTTCAGTGAACTTTGGCCCTGTACCCTTGGACGACATAACACCATTGCAACTACGCCAGGCCCTCGATGAAGCCGGCATTCTTTGGCGGGTCATAGTCGTATCCAGTTGCTATTCAGGCGGCTTCATCGAACCGCTACGCACGCCCAACACTTTGATCATCACAGCAGCTGAAAAGGATCGTCAATCATTCGGTTGCGGCGTAAAAAGCGAGTTTACAGACTTTGGTACCGCCTACTTCAAACACGCCTTGGACAAAGAACCCGATTTCATTGAAGCATTCGACATCGCCGCAAAGTGGATAGAGGAGAAAGAACGCCGCGAACAGCGCAAACGCTCACTGCCACAACGTTTCGTGGGTGATGAGATCCGTGACAAACTAACCCAGCTTGGCGGGATGAGCTATAGCGAGTCCACCACCTATCGATAGATGGCGTCTTGGACCAGGCCAAACCCCAGACGTACAGAACAGCCTGAGGTCTGGCAAGTTCAAACCACACCATCTACCCGGCCAGCTCAACTCTCGCTTAACAATCGGTCGATCTGCAAAGTGTACCAACCCGGCAACTCAATGGAATCAAGCAACAGCAGATACAGTCGAACCACTGGCTTCATGAAGTATCGGTGATCCAAGTTCTGCAAATGAGAAGAGTTTGAAAGTTCGCTCTCCATTGTAATCCAGTACACGCAGATCATCACTCTCATGCAGGTCATTGGCAACCACATTGAAGTGGCCACCATAACGCAGCTTGGCCAGATCATAGGGCACCTCATAGGCAATAAACTTCTCGATACCCTTGATGGCGAGCTTCTCCAGAATCAGCGTATCTTCGATGGATGAGTGAGATGTGAGTATCATCAGCGGACCGCTTCCAGTGATCAGCATAAAGGTTTTCATGGCTACCTCCCTGCCGTGGGATTATGGATTGAAGGTTTGCATCATTACCTCTTTTAATTTTAGCTCAACCAACACCAGCCACTTTCAAATATAAGTGATCCATTCCCGTAGATCTCACCAAGCGACCAGACCAGTACCGAGTAGGGTACTGATTTCCAAAGGGATTTTTAGTGACAGCAGAGATGCTTGAAAAGCGCGTCGGATATGCATTGAGATATTCAATTCTACAATACATTTTTATGTCTTTTCCCAATAGAACAATGATCTCAAATAGAGCTTATAAGCAGACTAAAGGATCGATACAACCCAGCTAAACAGACAACATCGAAGGCGCTCTAGCGAAGCCGTAACAGCGACTCACAAACAAGCTGATTCTTGATTTTAAAACTCATCATCTTTCAGCTTGTCCTTGGACGAATCCTGATGACTGTCACCAGCCAGAAAAAGCGCTGCCACGCCAATTAAAAGCAGAATGACCAACGAAATGGCGATCAGAATATTGCTCATAATCGATACTTCCCCAATTGTGTTAAAATCGTTGTTACGACACTAAAAGCGCTGCCTGATCAATTATACCCATACAAACTGGAAGTGCTGTATAGACCGTCGTCCACACTTATCGATATCCAGCAAAAAGAGTGCAAGAAACACGTAGAACTTTTGCCTGATAATACCGTTTTACTTTTAAAATCAATACTTTTGCCATGTTCATGGATATCAACCATTATTTAGGCTCTGAAGACACCATTTTAACTTAGAACTGAAGAGATACTTTTGTGATTTTCTCGTGACAGGGCGGTGAACTTTGCGATTGATAATCGGCACTAATCTAAAGATTGTTATGAGGGTCACTCGATGAAATCATCCATCTACGGCAGCCTGCTGGCATTAACGATACTTATCTCTGGCTGCTCTCAGCCCATGACCGAGCAAGCGAAATTGTCGGATGAGAACTACCAGGGGCTCTCTGTGGCGACATTTGCCGGCGGCTGTTTCTGGTGTGTCGAAAACGGATTTGAGATGCTGCCGGGTGTCAAAGAGGCAGTGTCCGGCTACAGCGGAGGCATCGAAAAAAATCCAACCTACCGGAAAGTTGCTCTGGGAATGACCGGACATACCGAAGCCGTACAGGTCTATTACGAACCCGAGGTCATCAGTTATACAGGTTTGATACAGGCTCTGTGGCGAATGATGGATCCTACCGATTCCCGAGGTCAGTTCTACGACCGGGGCAGACAATACCGGCCGGCAATCTTTTATCACAACAGTGAGCAGAAACGAATCGCGGAACAACTTCGCGCTGAATTGGATGCTTCCGATCGTTATGAGGATCCGGTGACAATCGAGATTGTACCCTTTTCTGAATTCTACCAAGCAGAAGAGAAACACCAGGATTACTATAAAAAGAACCCGGTCCGATACAATTTTTATACATTCAACTCCGGTCGCTATCAGTTTGTGGATGATGTCTGGGGTGAGGAGCGATATGTGGACTACACTAAATATCGCGACAGACTCACGGATGAAATTTGATGGGACTCCGATTTTCAAGCCGTCAATAAATAACCGGTCGAGGATCTTTTTCGATAGTTTTTTGTTACTGGTAATTCATCAGAAGGAATCAGTCCGATAGAGATCCAGATCCTGCAAGACGCACACTCAATTACGATGAATAACTGAAATGGTTAGAATTCTGACGTAGTGCTTGACAGTCAAGCATATAGAGATAGAAACGACCTAATCCACTTTTTCCGATTTGCGGGATCGGCCGATCAATCTGCAAATCGGGTTTGATGACGTCCTGCATCTTGCCATTCAACAAATAGAAATACTGATAGACCCGGGTTGCACTAAAGGACAGGAATATCTGTTTCAAAGCCCGGTGGGTCCTGGAAGCTGGCGCGTCAACGAAACAGGTTCCGGAAGAAACCAAAAAAAACCATAATTTTTTCATGGTCATGCGATCAACACAACAGACCTAACTCGCAGATAAACGGCCTGATACCGCTTTTTCAGTACCGCATGCACTCTACCGGAAGACCCTACTACTCCACACTCTCCGGATCAATCCACATTCTCAAATTCTAAAATACGTCTATATGTGGCTTTTTTTAATCGAGTTGCGCTAGGACATATTTATCTCCCACTATAAATGTTACAGTTTTATGACATATTTATGACAACCTGAAAATACTTCCTATTCAACGACCAATAACAGAAAAAAGTGGAACTCGAAAAAATTGCACAAATAGAACACGCTACCTGGACCAACCGCAAAGGCCGCCATTCCGTTATGGGCAATGATGACAGGCACGATTGGGATTGCAGTCGGTCTGGCTCTGTACGGGCCCAAGCTGATTAAAACCGTGGATCAGAAATCACCAAACTGGATCAGACCAGGGCCTACTGCATTGCTCTGGGCGGCAGCGATTACCGTGATTATCGCCATCCAGCTGGGCCTGCCGGAAAGCTCCACCCATATTGCGGTAGGCGCCATTTTCGGTGTCGGATTCCTGAGAGAGTACCTGAAAGCCAATTCAGCCCGCATCGTTGATGAGATTGAGATGCATCACCAGGGCTCCGACCGGGATGAGGTGGAATCATTTCTGGAAAAATTCAAAGCCGCCAGTATTGACGATAAAGCTGCAATATTAAACCTGATGAAGGAACACAAGGCCAACGCCGATCTGAGTAAAAAAGAGCGCAAAGGACTCAAGAAGGTCATCGGCACGAGCTGGTCAAACGCTCGGTGCTGTTGAAGATTACTGCGGCCTGGATCATTGCGGTACCAGCTTCTGCACTTTTAGCGGCGATACTGTTCTTCACCATACGCGGCATGATGCTGCCTTGAGACACAATAGTGAACACTATCGTTATCCATTCACTGCTGATGCATAGGACATTCGATGCTACGTAAAATCCTTCTACCCACGATCTTTATAGTATTGGGCTATGGTTTCTGGGTTAGCCCCGACTTCAAGGAGATCGCTGCCGGTGTGGCGATCTTCCTGTTTGGCATGCTCTCCCTGGAAGAGGGGTTCAAAGCCTTTACCGGGGGAATCCTGGAACGTATTCTTCAGCGCACCACCAATCGCCTGTGGAAGAGTCTCAGCTTCGGTATCATCTCCACCACAGTGATGCAATCGAGCTCCCTGGTTTCGGTCATCACCATCTCATTTCTCAGTGCGGGACTGATTGGACTGGCCTCGGGAATCGGTATTATCTTCGGTGCAAACCTGGGTACCACCACCGGCGCCTGGTTGGTGGCCGGTTTCGGCCTGAAGGTTAAGATCTCCGCCTACGCCATGCCGATGCTGGTATTCGGTATCATCCTGGTATTCCAGAAATCGAAATCCCTTAGAGGCGCAGGTTATATCCTGGCCGGCCTGGGGTTTCTGTTTCTCGGCATACACCATATGAAGGAGGGGTTCGAGGCCTTCAAGGACGCCATCGATCTGGCGGCTTACGCCATGCCCGGACTGAAGGGGCTGCTGGTCTACTCACTGTTGGGTGCAGCCGCCACCGTGGTCATGCAGTCCAGCCACGCAACCCTGGTTCTGATCATCACGGCCCTGGCCGCACAGCAGATCAGTTATGAAAATGCGCTGGCTCTGGCAATCGGCGCCAACGTCGGGACCACGATCACGGCGATACTCGGTGCCATGAGCTCGAATGTACAGGGCCGTCGCCTGGCGGGCGCCCATCTGATTTTCAATGTCACAACCGGCCTGGTCGCGATCATTTTCATCCAACAATTCCTGCTGGCTGTTAACGGTATCAGTGACCAACTGGGTATCGCGGAAGATGACTACACCATGAAGTTGGCGGTGTTTCATACCCTTTTCAACCTGGCCGGGATTATCCTCATGCTACCGTTCACCGGAAAGCTGGTAACCCTGCTAGAACACCTGCTGCACAAAAGGGAGCGCCAAGTTGAAGAACCTCTCTATCTCAACGAGGCAGCCATGGAACTGCCCGAATCGGCAATGCAGGCGGTTCGCAATGAGATGGGACACCTGTTCGAAAACGCCTATGAGCTGATCATCTCCGCTCTCAACCTGGATCCGCAAAAACTTCGCACCTCGGAGGATCTCAAGCAGTTAGTGGAGTCGGCGCCTGAGGTGAAAAAAATCGATATCGATGCCATCTACGAGCGTCGCATCAAGACACTCTACAGTGCGATCATCGCCTATATCAGCGAGGTGCAATCGACAGCATCGGAACACTTCGGAGAAGAGCTGTATCAATTACGCCAGGCAAGCCGGAATATTGTCGAGGCAGTAAAAGATACAAAACACCTGCAGAAAAATCTGGTACGGTATACACAATCATCAAATCCACAGATACAGGAACAATATAATAACCTGCGTCTGCAACTTGCCGTCGTGCTGAGTGAACTCACCGATGCAAAGGATGACACGGAAGATGAGACATCCCTACTCTCCCTGGACAGCATCCAACTTGTGCTGGAAGAGAGTGATGTCATTGCTAACGGGGAGTTGGATCGGTTGATCCGAGAGAATGCCATCAGTGCCGAAATGGCGACATCGCTGATGAATGACAGCGCCTATGCCTATGATGTAGCGGGAAACCTCATCGATATGGCCCGGGTACTGTTTGGACCTCTGCAAAAAGAGTTGAGAGAAATTGAGAGCGAGTTGATGTTGAGCGAAGATGAACTGGAGGAACTTATCTCGTCCAGTGAGAATGACAATCAAAACTGAGTAATACCATGACCAGTGATAAACTCATCGAAAAATTTGGTCTGTTGCTTAATATGGAGCGACAACAGCAGAAAGAGAAGCGCGACAAGATTCGCACCTTATTAAAAAAACTCAAAAAACAGAAGGTGGTACTAAGAACCAGGATCGACCAGGAACAGAATCCGCAAAATCGTAAGCGTCTGAAACGAAACCTAAAAGTCATCCAGGCTCAGAGAAAAAAAGGCATCAAGCTGTGTAAAAGCATCAAGTGTAAGTAGTACCAACAGACAAACCGCACAGATTGAGTGTTCGGAGGGGAAACCAATCGGAGTTCAGGTGCGGTTTATTCGCTTAAATAATGGCTTCTCCATAAACCGTTCATTCGACTTCATCATGCAGAGCACTCGTGGGCGCCATACCCTGAGATAGACTGGTTTTTTGGTATGGCGCCGACAAGTCGACTCACCGTTAACGATTCACCCGGCCCGGCAGACTCAAATCGCCAGAGGCCACATCCATGACATCGACAACACAAAGCAAAGGGGCATGTACACTCTGGTGGACACGCAAACCTGCCGTGACACCATCAAAACTGGCAGTTTCAACGACACCAATGTCGGTGAAAGGAACCCGAATCTCAACACGCTCGCCAGTGAAGGTGGGATCCCAGCCGGGACTGTCGAGCAAGATGGGCAAACCAGGCCAGGTGCTGGGTAGTCGTGGATTCGCGCCTTCCGGTATATCGACCACACCAAGCGCACCCTCGCCGCAACGTTCATTGGCTTGCAACACCACCCAGTGACTGTGCCAAACAGCCCCGTCATTCTTCACATCACCATCACCGTTCTCATCGAACAAGGGCGTATCATCGAAATCAGGGTGTGAGGTCACCGCAAACGCCAGAATACCGGCGTTATGTTCAAAACCCACGCTATAGCTATCAATTGAGGTTGGCCAGACGTAGGAAAATACATGACTGCCTGCAAGTTGACCTGTTGCCGTTGGCTTGCTGGAACCCGCTTTCGCAGAAACGGCCATATGGAACAGCGCAGTATTGCCCTCACTGCTGATCTTCGTATGGATGATATCGAAAGGCGCCAGTTTCGCATTACCCTGATCCGCCCTGATGCCACCATGGTGATCCTGATGAGCACAGACCGGCAATGAGAGCGAAATAAGCGTTATTACTGAGATCAATGAGCCACCCTGCATCACGAACCTCCTTTCACATCCGCCAAGGAGGCGCCGAAGTTGATGTGGAAGACCCCCCCGTCAAGCAGTAGCGCCGGAACCGATTGGATACCGACTTGTTCTGCCTCAACAATCCGACTCCGGTCTGCACCAAGATGCACCACCTCCAATTCGTAACGTCCCTTGTCCAACGCATCAAGAACCTGTTGTTCCGCAGCGACACAGACAGGGCAACCCGCATGGTAGAAAATCGCTTTTTTCATCAGTGACTCCTCGTATGATTAAGATTTTTGTATCGACTCGATACCATTATCAAGCTAGCAGAGGATCTCAAGCTTGTCAAACTAGTTTTTAGTCGATACTATAATCCTATGGATTCAAATAGCCTCTATAATCACCTTGAGCGTCTCAGCGAACTTTTGCGTACCGATCTACGCAAAAGCGGTATCGAGCATGGCCTGCAGCCTGTACAGCTCGAGGTGTTACATTACCTGTCTGTTTGCAATCGATATTCGGACACGCCATTGGCTGTGAGCGAATATCTTGGCCAAACAAAGGGCACAGTCTCCCAGACCATTAAAGTGCTCGAGCAAAAAGGGCTGTTGCTAAGGCGCACCGATGCTGAGGACAAACGGGTCTCCCATCTCGCCCTAACACCCCGCGGCAGCAAGCTGCTTGATCGACTGGTACCGCCACCGATGCTGACAAATGCCAGTGATAAGCTGCCGGAAAAGTCCCGCATACAGATCAACCAAGCTCTGCAACAACTGGTATTAGCGCTACTGCAAAGTAACGGTATGAAGAGTTTCGGTGTCTGCCGCACCTGTCGCTATAACGGTCGCTCAAAAGATGGTGGGTACTATTGCAACCTGATTAAGCAAGCTTTGACTGTGGATGATGTGGAACGACTTTGCCGTGAGCATGAAACCGCTGCATGAGTCCACTGCAAACTAGAGGCGCGGAATACGATCATCGGTAAGTTGAAACTCAGATCGAACTGTCAGCGCAATTCGTCGTATTTCCTGGTTAGCCGATGACGCATTTATATCGAATGCCAAAGCATTGGCGCTGCAGTTCCGTATCAATTCCTGTTTGATCGACCCTGGCCACTCAGCAACATCATGCCTTGATTCTCCTCAGCGCATTGACCATTTGAATATAAAGATATCCACAAGATTACCGAAAACACTCCTTAGGGCAGTTAGAATATGTGTAAACAGACCCGTGTAACGATTGGAGTTTTCGGAGCATGTCTGCATCTTCCCAGAGAATGACACAGCAGTGGCTGAAACAATTGTGCCGTTTAGTCAGCGGTATTCAGTCGGCTATTGTGATTGAAAAATCCACTGAAGATGATGGGCGGATACATGTCGAGCGCTGGCCAGAAGAGGTGCCGCCGCAAAAGCACTTGCTTAAGGCCACGCTCAAGGCACTCGAGAGCGGCAGACAGATGATCGTTCCAACTGGCGATCAAACAGCAAAAGGCTTTGACCATATCGCGATACCGGTAAACTCAAATGAGCCACATAGACTTGCTGTTGGATTAAGCATCAGCAGCCGTTCAGCACAGAAACAGAAGGCGGTGTTGCAGGCACTGCAGTGGAGTCTGCACTGGCTGAAGCTGCTCTTGAAACAGTCCGACGGAAGTCACGCGGCTTCCACTCACTGGATTGAACGATTGACCGAAGGTCAGGTGACCTCGGACAAAGTCGTCGAATTGTTCGCTGAAAGGTTTGAATGCGACAGGGTAACCCTGGCACTGGGCAATCCGCAACAAATCGAGATCTCAGCCATCTATCCCCGTGTTGAAATCAAGCAGCAAACCGGGCTGCTCAGAGCGATCAGGGATGCGATGTTTGAGGCGATGGATCAGCAGGCGCAGCTTCACTACCCCACGGTTGAGACAGAGAGCGATCAGCTGTTGCGTTGCCATAACACCCTGGCAAAAATGGTCGGCCAAATGACACTCTGCACGATCCCGTTGAAAGCTGTTGGAACTCCGGTGGGCGCAATCTTACTTGAGCGTCATCGGGATCAACCTTTCACCCCAAGCGAGCAGTTGGAATCCCTACAGGCGGCCGGATTGACTGGACTTTTACTCCATCAACAGCAACAAATTGAGCGTCCACTCCTGAACCTGTTTGGGGAACGTTTTGGAAACAGAATGAGACGCTTGTTAGGCCCAAAGGGGCTTTGGCTTAAGTTAGGGCTGATTGGCCTGGTCTCTCTACTCACCCTCTCCAGCTTCATCAAGGGTGACTACCGAATAGATGCCCGCGCCAACCTGGAGGGCAGTATACAACGTGTCATCACCTCTCCATTTGACGGCTATTTGCAGAATGTAGCCGTTAAGGCAGGTGATATTGTCAATCAAGGGACACTCCTGTGTCAGCTGGAAGATAGAGATCTCAAACTTGAACAGGCCAAATGGCGTACCGAGCTGGCAAAGCTGGAACGGGAACAGCGTGAGGCATTGGCAACCCATGAGCGCAGCAAGGTAACTTTACTACAGGCTCAAGGTGAGCAGTTGCGGGCCGAACTCGAACTGGTGGAGTTGAAACTCGAGCGGAGTCAGATCAAAGCCCCCCTCTCCGGGATCATTGTCAGCGGAGACCTCAGCCAATCTCTCGGAATCCCCCTCAAGCGGGGAGAGGAGTTGTTCAAGATCGCACCACTCGATAGCTATCGAGTGATGCTGCAAGTGGACGAACGGGCTATCGCCGATGTGCAGGTCGGCCAGACCGGCCATTTACGCCTGGCCGGATATCCCCATCTCGATCACTCACTCAAGGTAAAACGGATACTTCCGCTGACCACAGCATTTGAAGGCAGCTACCGCTTCAGCATCGAAGCGGAACTACTGGAACGAGATGAATACTTACGACCGGGACTCCAGGGCGTGGCTAAAATCGATGCCGGCAAGCGCAGTCTGCTCTGGCTTGCCACACACCGGATTGTCGATTGGCTACAGTTACAGTTGTGGCGCTGGTGGGGCTGATGGAGGCCCTTTGGCAGAAGGTCGCCGGCGCTCGTCCCAGTCTCAATCCACAGATTGTGATCCGCCGACAGCGCTATCTGGGTGAAACCTGGTACCTCCTGCAGGATCCCATCAGCGAACGCCATTTTCGCATCTCACCCGGAGCCTACCACCTGATCAGTCGGTTTGATGGCAAATTGACCCTCGAGGAGATCTGGCATCGGCGAGAGCAAAGGCAGTTAAAGCCGCCGGCGCAGGATGAGTTCATCCAGTTACTGAGTCAGCTACAAAGTAGTGGAGTACTCATGCATAACCGCGACAGTGAGGTATTGCAAATACTCGAACGTCGCAAACAACCACGCCAATGGCTGCAACAACTGCGCAATCCACTCGCGCTGCGCCTGCCCCTATGGGACCCGGACAGGATCCTGAGCTGGTCGATGCCGTTAATTCAACCACTCTTCAGTCGGATCGGTATGGGCCTGTGGCTTTTACTGGTGCTTAGCGGATTGCTACAGGCAGTACTTCATTGGCAGGAGATCAGCCACAACATCACCAGTCAGCTTCTCTCTGCCGACAACCTGTTGTTGATGGGAGCAGTCTATCTATTGATGAAACTCTTCCACGAGGCGGCACACGGATTTGCCACCAAACATTGGGGGGGTGAAGTCCATCAGGTGGGCGTACTGTTTCTGGCTTTTATCCCCATGCCCTACGTGGACGCCTCTGCCGCCAACGGTTTCAGCGAGCGGTGGGCACGGATTTCAGTCGGTGCAGCGGGTATTATGACGGAACTGCTGCTTGCCAGTCTCGGGCTTTGGCTCTGGCTGGTTACCGGGCCTGGCTGGCTGAATGCCGCCGCCTACAACATGATGCTGATCGGTGGCCTCTCCACCCTCTTGGTTAACGGCAATCCATTGCTCAAGTTCGATGGATACTATGTGTTTTCCGATCTGATCGATATCCCGAATCTCTATCAACGCGCCAACCGCTATCTTGGATATCTGTTACAGCACTATCTCTACAACCTGGAAGATGCAAAATCACCGGCTCACAACGACTGGGAACGGAGCTGGTTCCTTTTCTATGGCATCGCTGCATTCTGTTATCGTTGGTTTATTCTGATCACCATCATGCTGTTTGTCGCCGAGGCATATCCGCTGGTTGGGTGGGCAATCGCACTCTGGGCATTGACCGGTATGGTGATCCTCCCCCTGATCAGGCAATTGAGTTTTCTTCTCACAAGTCCACGACTGGCGATACAACGCCGTCGGGCAATCCTGAGTTCGGCAGCGATTTGTGGATCACTGCTGCTGATCCTGTTTGTCCTACCGGCTCCTCACGCAACCCATGCGGAAGGAATCATCCTGCCGCCCGACGGCACTGAGGTCAGGTCTGGCACGACAGGCGAGGTTGTGGAACTGTTGACAGCGGCCGATACACAGGTCAGACAAAACCAGCCCCTGGTGGCGCTGGAGGACCCTTTCATAGAGACTGAAATCAAACGTCTCGCCAGCCGACTGAGAGGTATGCGAGCTGAGTATGAAGCGCTTGTCAGCGAGCGAAAGAGAGTCAAGGCGGAGATACTTTCCGATGAGATTCACCTGGCAGAGACCGAGTTACTGCAGCAACGGCAGCTTGCAGACCGGTTACTGCTCCTAAGCCCCGCCGAGGGAACATTTCTGCTCCAGCAACCAGGAGATCTGCCCGGCCGGTTTATCAACCAGGGTGAATTGATCGGCTATGTGCAGGATAAACGAATGCCTGAGATCAGGGTGGCGATATCGCAACAGGATATAGGTCTGGTGCGCAGTGCAACCCGAAACATCAAGGCGCGCTATGCCCACAATCCTGAGTCAGAGCTAGCCGTTACCCTGCTCCAGGAGATACCCGAGTCCCGTCAACGGTTGCCCAGTCCCGCATTGAGCAGCCTGGGTGGTGGCGAATTCTCACTGCATCCAGAAGATGTGGATGGCACCCGCCCCTTGACGGCCGTGTTTGAGATGCGACTGCAGTTGAGGCAGCAGGTAGCCCGTTTGGGTGAGCGTGTTATTGTCCGATTTGAGCATCCGTCAGAACCTCTTGGCCGACAATGGTACCGCTCACTACGACAGATGTTTCTCAAGCGCTTTAGTATTTAATCTGCTCAGATCACTGTAATTTCCAAGCAACTGGGACATAACCTCCTAATTTAAGAGGAATTTTAGGAACAGGGATCTTAAATTGTGACATCTGCATAAGAAGTCACGTTTTCAGGTCAAGATTTTCAGGCTCTACCCGAAACAATATTAGCAAGGCACTGATTTAGAACATGATTAAGAATCATTTGCATCACCCCCCTTTATCGTCTTTGCAATGTGTTGGCTACAAAGTGACTTAAATACGGCATGCAAGTTTGGCAGATAGTAATTTGGGGACTGAGTTTCCTCATATCGACAACGACGATTGCGGAGGGACTCGAAACATTTGATGGCGTCATCGAACCCTCGATGTCGGTAGAACTCAGTTCCCGAATCGATGGCATCCTCGAGGCGGTTTCTGTCGATGTGGGGGATCGTATCGAAAAACACCAGATCGTAGCGAAACTGGAATCCGAGGTTGAGCAGGCCGCCTTGGAGTACGCCCGTGCAAAATCCGCGATCAACAGCGATGTGCGACTGCAGGAGACCAGTCTGGCATACGGACAGCGCCAGTTGAGCCGGATTAAAGAGCTGCACGAAAAGAATCTCACCTCATTTCAGGATTTTGACAAGGTTGACACAGAGACCCGTTTGACGCGTTATCGACTGGCTCAGGCGAAAGAGAGTAAGTTCCTCGCAGGACTCGATCTGAAACAGGCCGAAGCACTCTACAACCGCCACACGATCCGCAGCCCCATCGGGGGTATCGTGGTCGAACGCTACCTTAATCCAGGTGAGTCCGTGGAGGAGCGTCCGATCATCAAAATCGCCAAGATCAATCCATTACGGGTTGAAGTCGTCGCACCGATTGGGATGTTGGGAAAGGTCAAGACCGGACAATTGGCCCAGGTCACTCCTGAATTACCGGTCGGTGGAAATCATCAGGCGGTGGTAAAGATTGTCGACCCGATTCTCGATGCGGCCAGCGGTACCTTCCGCATTCGACTGGAGATACCAAATGACAGTTTCAAGCTGACCAGTGGATTGCGATGCCAGGTTAAATTTCTCGATAAGATGGTGGTGAGAGAACCAGAACCCAAGGTCGAGATTCAGCCGGAAGCGTTAGCCGGTATCATCCCGTCACCCATCGCCGCACACAGTTCCGAGACTGTTGTCGCGGATTCCGAGCCCAGCGACTCACCCACCAAGGGTAGCGAACCGAGAGTAACAAGAAAAAAAGAGCGCTTTTTGGTGGTAACCCAGAGTTCCCTGCTGCCCTTGAAAAAGGCTATTCGCAAAGCGCAGACCTTCAAGCAGAAGGGCGTGGAGGATACCTGGGTGATTGCCAAGGGGGCGTTGAAAGGCCATATCTCCATGGGTTACTTCAAGAACCGTAGGGTAGCCGATATCCACCAGAAAAAACTCACCGGACTGGGTATCGAAACCAAGATCGTCGTGCAATGAAACGTAGACGCTCCAACACTCAAACCAACACCCTGGTCTGTGAAGAGCTGGAACCCCGATTGCTGCTCTCAGCTGACCTGGCGGGCGCTGCGATCGATTTGATAGGGAACGATACCGAGCAACCAGCAAATGAAGCCGATCTTCAAACGATCGAAGCTGCACTGCAGAGCGAAAATCAATTTCATTCCAACCCACCCGAGCCAACACCCCGGGAACTTGTGATCATCGATCCGGCGACACCGGATTATGAATCTATGCTGGACGACTTGCTCAGTCGCAACGACGACGCTCGCCAATTTGAGATTGTTCTCCTCACTTCGGGTGTCGACGGTATCGACCAGATCAGTGAAATCCTGGCTGAATACGATGGGCTCGATGCCATTCACCTGATCAGCCACGGTAGCGAAGGTGAGATTCGACTCGGTGATACGAACCTTGACCTGGAGCTGCTGCAACAATCGGTTGAACAAATTACCACTTGGGGTGAGGCGCTCACCGCAGAAGGTGACTGGCTGATCTATGGTTGTGACATTGCCTCGACCAGCTCCGGTGAGCAATTCATCGAACAATTCGCCGCCCTGACAGGCGCCGATATTGCCGCTTCGGACGATGCCACCGGCCAGACCCGAACAGGCGGCGACTGGCAATTGGAATACAGGGTCGGATCCATCGAGACCGGGATTGCCTTTACCCGACCATTGCAGGAGAACTGGGGTGGCACGCTCGATATTGTCACTGGCCTGGTGGGCCACTACAGCTTCGACGAGGGTGGCGGCGGTACTGCTTTAGATTCCAGTGTCAGCGGTAACCATGGAACCCTTGTTGGTGGTCCTGCCTATACCACCGGTCAGGTTGGCAGCAATGCGTTGAATTTCAATGGCGACTTTGATCGTGTCGAAATCCCTGATAACGCAGCCACAAACTTTGGCATTGGTGACTTTACAGTGGCATTCTGGTTCAACTCAACCCAATCCGGAACAACTGCTCGACTTGCGGGAGACATGGATGGCGGAGACGGTTATGTCTTTTATACAACAGGCGGAGGTGATATCACATTCCAGGTGACATCTGGTATTGATAGTGTAGCGCTGACAACCGGCGGCCTGTTCGATGGTAACTGGCACCACGTGGTGGGCACCGTCAGCGGCTCCGATTGGTTACTCTATGTAGACAACATCTTGGCTGATGCAATCAACAATCCGTTTGTCGGGAATATCGATAACGTCAATACACTGCGCATCGGCGCCTCCAGCGCCAGTCACAACGAATACGATGGCCTGATTGATGAAGTCAGGCTATACGATCGTACCCTCACATCCGGGGATGTTACGGAGCTGTTTCTCGATGCCAACGACGCGCCTGTACTCAATAGCGCCTCCTTGTCGATCAGCGAAGGAGAGACTGTAACACTCAGCGGGACCAACTTCAGTGTAACCGACCCAGAGGAGAACAGCTTCACCTATACCGTGAGTAGTCTATCGGGTGGTTATTTTCAGCTCAGCAGTAACCCAGGTGTTTCGATCACCAGCTTCACTACAGCAAACCTGAATGGCAGTCTGGTGCAATTTGTTGATGATGATAACGAGGTTGCACCCAGTTTCAGCGTTAGCACGAATGACGGTTTCAATGATTCCAATACACTGGCCGCCTCCGTCACTTATACACCGGTCAATGATGACCCGAATATAACCAATCTGGATGGGGACATCTGCAACTATACGGAAGGTGATGGTGTCATTCTTCTCGAACAAGGTGGCGATATTGCAGTCAGCGATCCAGACTCCGGCAACTTTGCCGGCGGCTCACTCACTGTCGAGGTCGACAGCGGCTTACAGGCGGCGGAAGACGTCTTCTCGATTTTCAATCAGGGGACGGCCGGTGGAGAGATAGGATTCAACGGTAGTGATGTCACCTACAGTGGTACCGTGATCGGTAGCGTTACAGGAGGCACTGGGATCGACCCTCTGACAGTCTCCCTGAACTCAAACTCATCACTCGCCGCCATCAGCGCATTGATCCGCAATTTCACTTATGAAAATAGCAATGGTGATAACCCCACCGGTGGCTCTCGCAGTATCACCATCGACTTATCCGACGGTGACGGCGGCGCCAGTGTTACCCAGAATCTCACCTTGAACGTAAGTTCAGTGAATGATGCGCCGGTTGTCGACTTGAACGGTTCCGATGGTGCGGGTGTGGACTTCGCCGTCACCTTCACAGAAGATGCTGGGGCTGTCAATCTGGTCGATACCGATGCGACGATCAGTGATGCAGAAACAACCCTCTATGAAAATCTGAGCATCAACTTATCCAATTTCGTGGATGGAAGCAGCGAACAGATTGTGATCGCCGGCTATACATTCAGCTACGGCACGGCGGATATAGTGACTCGATCGGTGGGCGGCACCAGTTTCGTCATCGATTTCGACGGTTCCGGATTTAATGTCACCCTAAATGGCCTCGGTTGGATGCCGGAGGCCGATCTGCAGACCCTGTTGCGTGGTGTTACCTATGAAAACACCTCCCAGGATCCCACAGCAGGTGACAGGACGGTCAATATTTTCGCCCAGGACAGTGATCTTCTGAGCGGCCCCACTGTGACATCGACCATCACGGTCAATCCACAGAATGATACTCCCACCGCAACAGACAATACCAATTCCGTATCGGAAAGCGGATTCGTATCGGGCAATGTCATCACGGACGATTCCGGATCCGGTGTGGACAGCGACCCGGAAGGAGATAGCCTTCAAGTGACCCTGGTAGCGGGAGGCGCCTATACCCCTGGACTACCGGTGACCCTGGCTTCCGGAGCCCAAGTCACCTTTCAAGCCAATGGCACCTATTCCTATAACACAAATGGACAGTTTGAAGGCCTGGGTGCGGGAGGCAGCGTCGATGACAGCTTTACCTACCAGATCAGTGACGGCAATGGGGGCTCTGCAACTGCTACGGTCACCATTACAGTCAACGGCAGCAATGATATACCATCGATTACCAATGCGGCTCTCTCCGTAAGTGAGGGCGAGACAGTTACCCTGGGTGACGCCAACTTTGCCATTAGCGATGCGGATAGTGTCGCATTCAGCTACAACCTGAGCGGCATCACAGGTGGTTACTTCCAGTTGAGCACCAATGCCGGCGTCTCCATTACCAATTTTTCCAGTGCTGAGCTGTCTGGTGGCCTGGTACAGTTTGTCGATGACGGTAATGAAATCGCTCCGACGTTCAGTGTTACGGTGAATGACGGATTGGCCGACTCAAATACCCTGGCAGCCCTCATCAGTTATACGCAGACCAACGACGCGCCGGTCAATACCGTGCCTGGGTCAGCATCGACCAGCGAAGATGTGGTTTTCAGTTTTACCGGGGGTAACCAGATCCAGATCAATGATTCAGATCACAATGGGGCCACCCTGCAGGTTCATCTCAACATCGGGAGTGGTGGTCTGCTGAACCTGGGCGATACAACCGGCCTGGTCTTCTCAGCGGGTGATGGGGCGAACGATGCCAACATGGTATTCACCGGCACCCTGGCCGATATTAATGCCGCCCTGCTGACATTGACCTTCACCCCCGATGCGGATTTCAGTGGCGATGTTAACTTCACCATCACCACCAACGACCAGGGCAACAGCGGTAACGATCCCGGCCTGACCGGTGATGCCGGCAGCGAACAGGATAGCGATAGCCTTACCATCACGGTCAACCCGGTGAATGACAATCCAGTGGCGCACGATGACAGTATCAGCCTGAACGAAGGTGGAACGACCTCAACCCTGGTTGGTGGTTCACCCACGGTACTCAACAACGACACCGAACTCGGTGATACCCCGGTAACGGTCTCCCTGGTCACTGACGTGAACTACGGGACATTGACACTCAACAGTGATGGCACCTTCTCCTATACCCACAACGGCAGCGAGGACTTCACGGACAGCTTCACCTATCGGCTGACCGACAACG
>NZ_JBSYOP010000037.1:0-122849 GCF_058244685.1 Candidatus Thiodiazotropha sp. AKAK2
TTATAGACCTGTGCATCATCGGGCTACTGAACCGGTAACTTGCTGCTACAAGTTACGGGCTTCATTTTATCAACTCTCCATTTAGAGGCAGGGATCGGCTATCAGTACTCAAATTCAACCATACAAGATAAATCAGTCTTTAACTAGGTTGCAATAATCTCATTTCTATTAAACTTGATATAAGCAATACCCTGCAGCAGGGCCAATCACTGAGATAAAGAGTTGCATGATTATCGAATGAATAAAATTGACACAAGTCGAGATCATAATCAGTAGATGCTGAAACACCCAGCAGATCTACTACAGAAGTTAACTCTCTATTACAAATTGTCGTTCTGACAAATCCAGAACAAGTCAGTTCACAATCGCCTGTATCGGTGTAAAATTGAGAGCAATCTAACAATTCAATGTTTTACGTAATTGAAAGCATGTCTTTATTCTAGAAAATGTTCAATATTGTGGCCCATAGCTGTCGAATCAATTGCCAACTCAACCAGACAAATCAGGCTTAATACTGATTTTAATATCCCTTTAGATAACATTATGTCACTGTGTTTAAAGCTAGTACATTCCATTCTACTGAGGCTATTATCATACTCTCTAATCGGCATAGTCTAACCGATTCAACAGAGAGGTTGATCACAATTTTTACATTAGAAATCCGTGATCACCAGACTTCCAGTCTATTTCAATGCCTGAGCTCAATCGCTTTAAAGTATCTCATTGTTTTTATAGAAGATAGTATTTTATTAAATACCTTTCAATAACGATTAAGCTTGAGTCTGTACCAGTTAGTGAAATTATTTCGACATCGTTTAGCAAAACAACTCCTACACCATGTGTTTTGTAAAGCCATACAAAATCACATTCCTAATATATGAAGTGAAACCATACCTTGAAATACAGGTCCTGAAGCACTGAATAAATAAGTATCTGTAACTCATATTTATGCCAAGCAATTTAAGCGCTGCTTAAATTTTATTATCGAACAACCTCTATGTCATATACTAACCAGATACATTCTGAATCCTCAAGATTCATTTTCTTTAAAGATTCTGGTAACCGTATCAACTATTTATTAAACTCTGTTTTAATGATAATGACGAGATACTTATCTGTGGATAATACAATCAATCCCTATACAGATACAACTAAATCATCTGTATCAGTAAGCACGACTCAATCTGATTGTTCCAGATGCATCAATCAGTACTGCATCACAAACTCTTGAAAGTTCACACAACTACCGTACAAACTGGTTTTTATACTCAAACTTGCAAATCTCGCTTGTTATTTTTATACAATTTGGATCATAATTTCAGGCTAGACATTCTACATGGATTCAGAAGCTCAGGAGGAAATGGATTTGCTCGATGTCAAGCAAACAGATCGGTCTTTATTACAACGCCGTAACAGTCTGACAACATCTTTTCAGGCACTGCTTGATGGCCTTTCTGTTGTTGTTGTTCTACTCGCTCTCCTGTTCTTCCTGCACGGGGAGCTGACCACTCACTATGTAATATTAGCCATGGCTCTGTTGGGCAGCATGTCTGTCATTTATGACCGGATGAATATCTATCGTCACCATGGAACCATGACAAAGAAAGCCTTCAAACTATTCAAGGCTTGGAGTACCGCTTTCGCCTTTCTTCTCCTGCTTGCCTTTGCTACCAAACATTCTGATACTTATTCACGAACTGTCATTGGACTGCTGTTTCTCTTCGGGTACTTTGCTCAAGTAATTCTCCATTTCGGCTTTCGCCTGCTACAGCGTCATATGATTACGCACGAGGCCAATACAAACGCTCTGGTTATTGGTAATGGTGCATTAGCCAAACACTTGCATCACAGGATCAATAACAATCCTTGGATGCCGGAGGAAATCATTGGTGCTGTATTGACCTCCGACTGCGAGGAGACAACTGAATCCTATGCTAAAGCTGATTTACAAGTACTTGGCAAGTTGGAAGATATCAAAACATTGATAAAGTGCCATCAGATTCAAACCATTTACATAGCTGTCTCACTTGATAGCTCACCAATGATTCAGCAGATCTACTTTGATTTACTGAATGAAAACGTAAACATTCATTGGGCACCTAATATCTTCGCCCTAAATCTGATCAATCATAGTGTGAAAGAGTTGGCAGGGATACCAATTTTGACTCTCTCTGAGACACCCTTGATCGGCACACACCTGCTGATAAAAACCGTCGAAGATCGGATATTGTCTCTACTCATACTAATCATGGTAAGCCCCATCATGCTCGTTACTGGGATCCTAATTAAAACCGAATCTTCAGGACCGGTTTTTTTCAGACAAGAGCGAACCGGCTGGGATGGTAAAACCTTCAGGATCTGGAAATTCCGTAGCATGAAACTGCATACAGAAGAAAATGGAGAAGTAAAACAGGCAACCAGAGAGGACCCACGCATTACCCGGATCGGCCGATTTATACGGCGTACCAGTATCGATGAATTGCCTCAATTATTTAATGTTTTAACAGGCCAGATGTCACTTGTAGGACCACGTCCCCATGCACTGCAACACAATGTTGAATACTCAAAACAGATTGAAGCCTATCTTGCCCGTCATCGGATTAAACCTGGCATTACAGGGCTCGCTCAGATTCGTGGTTATCGTGGGGAAACCAAAGAGTTAGAGCAGATGGAAAAACGGGTCAAGTACGATTTAGAGTACATTAACAACTGGTCTCTTTGGTTAGATATTTCAATCTTGGCGAGAACACCCTTCTCGCTTAGAAGTGGCAATGTCTACTAAGCATTCAGCTAATTGCATAGAAAACTATCAGGTACACATACATGGACGATAACATTGTTTGGCACCAAGCCACTGTAACCCGCGATCGACGGGAGAAGATGAACTTACACCGAGCCAAACTCCTCTGGTTTACTGGTCTCTCCGGCTCCGGTAAATCCACACTTGCCCACGCACTCGAAGAACGCCTCCACCAGAGAGGGTGTAGAACTTATGTTTTTGATGGAGACAATGTCAGGCACGGCCTTTGCAACGACCTTGGTTTTAGCATTGACGACCGAACTGAAAATATTCGACGAATTGGCGAAATGTCCAAACTGTTCGTGGATGCGGGCGTGATCGCATTGACTGCGTTCATTTCACCCATACGTGAAGACAGGAACAAGGCCCGCGAACTTTTCGCCGAGGGTGATTTCATTGAGGTCTATATTAGGGCCTCGATTGAAACCTGCGAGTCCAGAGATGTAAAAGGGCTCTACAAAAAGGCTCGCGACGGAATAATAAAGAACTTTACCGGGATCAGTTCTCCTTACGATGAGCCTGAGAATCCTGAAATTGTTGTGGATACGGAAAACCGGGAGGTTGACGAGTGTGTCGACTCATTGCTGGCCGCACTGGAGCAGCAAGGGGTGATTCCCAATGTTGTGGTTTAAGCCACATCGTAGTGGCATTGTCATTTAGACATATTAGGGTGTTGATTAATACTCCCCCTCTCCCCCGGCTCCTCTCATGCAAGGGGAGAGGGGAGCTACTCTCTTTATCTGTTTACCACAATCATCATTGGTGCTTTTTCTAACCTTCATCTTCTGCTTGGTTATCTCTTTTTCATGTCACAAATCCCGATAGGCTGGAGAAACCAACTGTAATTGACCCGTTAGTATCATATCGATCAAAGTTAAGGGAACAGCAGTGTCCAAGGTTGGAATTTTACAAACAGATTTGATGGTCTACCTGAAGCAGTTAGGATCTCCTGATTAGCTTTGCTCTCGCTCTGATGTGTGGCTAGTATTCCCATTGTGGAAATAGGATGGATACGGTATTCGCCGGAATCGAGAAGTGAGCAATGGGTTCTTAGGGCCTGTTAACACTAATCCAATAGGCCCTAGTACAACCCTTCCTGCAGAAGTAATTCCACTCGCCTGCTGCTAAGGTGTTTCTCAAGCACCTCTTTGGCTCGGTTTGCCTCGTAGATGGTTGGACTGTGGCCCTCGATTTTGATTCTCGTCTGATCTATCCCCCGGTCGATGAAATAGAGTGATACTTTCTGTGCCCTCTCCAGTGAGAGCCGCATATTTTGCAATGGATCATCGCTGGGGTCGGTGTATCCACGAATCTTCAGATTCGCCTGGCTGTTCAGTGACAGGACGATATAGAGATCATTCAGCATCTCTTCAAATTCAGTTGGTATCTCCGCATTGTTGTCTTCGAAGAAAATTTGAAATTTTCTTTCTGATACACGGCTTGGGATCGGTGGTGGTTGTTTATCCGGGACCTCTATCTGCTGATACCTGGTCTGGGTGGCAATATAGTCCTCACCGGCCTCTTTGGTTTCAGAGGTCGCTGTATCATCACTTGTCTCTGTCACAGGCTCCACATTAACAGCTGAAGTGTCCGGAGTATCTGATGCAGCGCTCGGTGGTTGATCTGCTTGCGTCTGCTCTACTGAGTCAGGGCGATTACCCACAGCTGTGGCAATGCTCTCGTTGGTCTTGGGTTCAGTTCTGTTTTTATAGGGTTGAGACTTGGGTGTCAGAAAAGATTGAATTGTGTGGTTTGCTTCGCTCAAAAAGCCATTGATCTGTTCCGGTGTCCATACGATGTAGGCAATCAATGGAAATCCAACCAATACGATCAATGCAACATTACGAATCGACTTTAGTAATCCTCCGGAAACCAGCTCTTCTTTGTCCGCATTGTCATCAGTAACGATAAAACCGCCGGACGCTTCGATTTCATGCCGATACCGCTCGGCCTTCATCGTAGGCGTATTGAGGATCTCTTCCGGATTCAGAGCAACGGCCTCAGTACTCTCATCATCTGTTTTCGCGCGCCTGACGGTATCGTCCAAGTCGCTTTCCGCTGGCGTACCGTCAGACTGCGCTTCGATTGCAAGATCATCCGCAACCGAGCGGTTCTCATCGACAATCTTCTCGGTTAATGTCCTGACCTCATCTGAATCAATAAATATTTCAGACTGAGGGGGCAGCTGACCCGTATCTTCCTCTTTATAGCCAGTTGGCTCAGCCGTTTCACCTTGCTGTTCGGCAGATAGACCGGCATCCTCTTCCACCAACATCGGCTGATCAAGGTCGGGCTCAAAGGTGTCATTCTCAATACTTAACGAAATCCCTTCGTTGCTTTCAGCATGAATGCTCTCCTCTTCGGAGGATTGATCCAGGGTTTGTTCGGAAACACTACCATCCAGATCAGATATATGCTCTTCATACTCAACCGAATAGGCGGCCTTGAACTCTTCGAAGGTCTCACCTGACTTGAGTGCCAACCGTTCTTCACCAAACAGCTCTTCGGCTACGATCCAGATATCCTCATCGGTGAACTTATGCTTCTCTTCCAGCGCACCATAGAGTAGTAACCGACTGGCGACATGATTGACCTTTCTGGGGATGCCTTTGGTTATATAGTGGATCAGTGGAAAGATCGTACTTTCGAGTTCCGGGTCTCCGTGCCATCCCACGATGCCCAGTCGATGCTCGATATACCCCTCTGTTTGAGAGACAGACATGGGCTCGATCTGGCAGGTGGCGATCAATCGTTGCCTGACATGCTCCATCTGCGGACTGAGTACGACCCCTCTCAGTTCATCCTGTCCAACCAGAAAAATCTGAAACAGAGGGTGACTGCCTGACTGCAGATTGGATAGGAGCCGAAGCTCCTCAAGACCATTCAAGGTGAGATTCTGAGCTTCATCGATGACGATGATTGCACGCCGGCCTTTCTGATACTCCTTTTCCACAAAATCCTGAATGTGGGTGAGCAACGTGGCCTTATTGTAACTTTCAGCGGGTAATCCGTATTCCAAGGCAACCTTGCGTAACAGCTCTTCAGCCTGCAGCTGGTTGGTTACCAGGTTGATTGCCAGGGTCTTCTCTTTATCGAGTTGAGCCAGGATATCCCGAATCAGCGTGGTCTTCCCGCATCCGGGTTGCCCCGTAATCATCACAAAGCCTTCCCCCTGCTCCAAGGCATAGCTCAGATAGGACCAGGCTTTAAGGTAGTTCTTGTGAGCAAAACGAAAGCTTTCGTCTGCACTCAGACGAAAGGGGTTGTCGTTCAGCTCGTAGTAGGATTCAAACATGACCTATATTAGTGATTTGCGGGTTCTATTGGAGATCGTATATTAGACAGTCACAGATATACAGTCACTTTGAATATTCACTCGCCTCTGATACCTGTCAGACATCTCCCCGCCTTAGTAAAGGTGGCCAATGGCGAATAACCGAGATAATTTCTTGGTTAAAAAGCTCTCACCGGCCCTCAGGCCAGCAGACTGACTCGACAGGTGAAATGAGAGTAAAGCAAGAACGGCCGATCAACACCCCTGACCCATAATCTAATTAAATTCTTCCATAAATAATAATTATCTTCTGGGTTATTACCAAGTGGTCTGTTACAGGGATTTCAGTTCAACAGCTGAAGTTTGAATTCCTGGTTTGCGGCACACCAGATAGGCTTTGCAACGTTCCAGATAGGCAGTGGTACTCTTCGGCATCGATACTCTTGCCCGTGCCATATGGGTAATCAGATCAGTACCATCCTTTATCAGGCGTTGCCCCTCATCCACCTCCCAGCAGGCCAGACAGGAGTTGTTGGTCTTTTCACTGGGGGCCAGGGCAAGCAGTTTTTCGCCAGCAACCGCAAATTTCGGCCAAACGTTGAATATGACCGGATCGGTACGCAGGGTCTCACATTTGAGCTTGGCGGTGTCACCTAGTTGTTTGATCAGATGTTCCGTGTTTCGAAAAAATGTGCTTCCGCTGAAAGCCTCGGTCATCGCTAAGGAGATGCGATCGATGTCATACATCGTCTGGGCGATTTTTATGTATCGAGTTTCGTAAAACGACTCAATCGGTACAGTGAATGCCCGAAAAGGCTCACCCCAAAGTTCATCGATACCTTCATCGCCGCTGCGGTGCTTTACCAGCTTGCCAAGCTCCAGGGCCTCCAGCAGATACTGGCCACACTCATGAAGCATCTCTCTTCCCTTACCTCTCTTTATGCTTTCATCATCCTGCTTCACCAGTTCACGGAATATTTGTGTGCCCCGGTTAAACAGCGCGCCGGCTAACATGGCTCCTTTTACCCGTTTCAGATCTTCATCCTGCTCATCCGTATAGGCTTCACGGGCCTCGTCCAGGCGGTCTCCAGGAATATTGATGCCATGCTCCACATGATTGAACAGACGCCGAGTCAATGCATCGATTAGATACTTCTTGGTTTCCAAGCTATCTTCCATGGGCTTGTAGTACTTAATCCAATAACCATCGTAATAAATAGAGGCTTTTCCATCTATTTTCTGGATGGTTCCATTGGCAATCGTTTTTGAGCTCTGCATATTAACAACCCGACATCGGCTATACGCGAGATTTGACCTTATCTGCTTCAATTTGTCACATAGATTATGGCTTTCGGGCAATAAAAAAAGCTTCGCCACAAACCCATAATCTGTCAGCTGGCTTGTTCCTCATCCCTGAGACCAATGTATGAAGAATAGGCTATTTCTTGCCTTATTTCCTTCACAAATATGTAATATCGGCAATCTTCTCGCCGATGAATCTTATAAGCAAATCTTAAGGAACCTCTGAATAAGTCTGAGCCGAACAGATTGTCGATCAAAAGTTGCCGAACCAAGGCGCAGATCGCACGATATAGCCCGCTATTGCGAAGATCTGCAACGCAGAAGCGGCGCATTTTGGCGACAAGATGTCGGTTAATGACTTGTTCAGTGGTCCTTAACCTGATTGATCAACAGCTGGTATGGGCAAAACCATTGGATTCCACAGGAATGAAGCTGGCGTGTTTGTCATGAAGGTTGATCGATCTGTTACTCTCCATTGAGTTGACCATATAATCTACGGGTGTGTTCCCGATACGGTCATAATCCGGGTCTGATGGGGATTCGTCCGCTAGCCTGTTACCGGAAACCGATCCGGCAAAACTCGAAAACTCAGAGGATAATTCATGCCAAATCAATCAGTTGCTGTCGTTACAGGGGCAAATCGCGGGTTAGGTTTTGAAACCAGTCGACAACTGGCTCAACTGGATCGACATGTGGTGCTTACTGCCAGAGATGAGGCACAGGGCCTGGCAGCCACCGAACAACTACTTGATGAGGGGCTGAATGTGGAGTTTTTCCCGCTCGATGTGAGCAACAGTGGGTCGATAACAGCATTAGCATCTTATCTGTCTGAAAAATTTAAAGATATCGATGTACTGGTCAACAATGCCGGAATCTTTCCCGATCCACCTCCGTCTGACGACCGAAGCAGCATACTCAATGCTGATCCGGAATTGGTACGACAGGGATTCATGGTCAACACCCTTGCTCCCCTTCGCCTCTGCCAGGCCCTGATCCCACTTATGCACGGTGAAGGCAGAATCGTCAATGTCTCATCGGGGATGGGGCAATTAAGTGATATGAATGGTTGTTGCCCGGCCTACCGACTCTCCAAGACCGCACTCAATGCGGTCACCCGGATTCTTGCCGATGAACTCAAACAGACCCGGATTAAGATCAACTCAGTCTGCCCAGGCTGGGTAAGGACCCGAATGGGGGGTGATGAGGCCAGTCTATCTGTGGAAGAGGGGGTCAAGGGTATCGTGTGGGCTGCCACACTTTTGAATGATGGCCCCAGCGGTGGATTTTTCCGTCGTGGTGAGGAGATCCCCTGGTAAGTCGACCCCTGCCCGATTAATGGCTTGCGGGGAACAGGCCAACACCCACGCTTTTTGGTTAAAGCGGGACTCACTCCTGTTCGGTAAGCAGATCAAGTCGTGCCTTGATACTATCCAGCTCATGCCTTAAAGACTCGACCTCTTTTTCAAGTTGAACCAAACGATTCTCATCAGATGTCTGTGTAAGCTCAGCTGCCTCAGCATGCTCCTGACGCTCTAGACCGCTGACCTCCCCACAGAAAAGATGGGCATATCTTGACTCCCTTTTACCGGGTTCACGTCCCAGTCGAACTACAAATGGCCCGTCCTCCCTCTGCATCAATTGATCGAGTACTGCTTCCGTCTGGTGTACATCCTCAAATTCACAAAGCCGGTTTGTACGGCTACGCAATTCGCCCGGTGTTTGCGCTCCCCTGAGGAGCAGAACACAGACAACCGCACGTTCCTGGCCGCTCAACTCCAGAGAACCAAAACCCACATTGCAAAACCGATGCTGATATTTGGCCACCCTGCTGCCAAAACCCGTGCGGTCGCTGACCAGATGTTTCTTCTTCAACTCATCAAGACCGTTCTGAACCTCGGACTCACTGAGCTGGAGTACAGGCTCCCGGCTGCTTTTCTGATTGCAGGCATTGGTCAATGAACTGAGTGACAAGGGGTATTGATCCGGAGTGATAATCTCTTTTTCCAGCAGACAACCAATGATTCTCGCCTGCAGAGGTGTCAATTCAATAAGCATCTACTCTTTCTAGCTCCTACTGATCGGGGGGATAGTGCCGGAATCTACAACCGGATACTGCCTGGCCATCCAAGCATTCATGATGACTAGTATAGCTTGCCATAAAATACGTCAGCTCTTTCTGATGCCATATCTGATGCTTCCCCTGAACTCGGTCATGCGCCGGGTTTATCCGTTGGTCCAGTGCAAGTTTCATCTCAATTGGCACCTCACCCCTACCCACCCACTTCATAGCATCGATCCATCCTGATTTTTAGATTCGTGACTACATGCCCCGGTTTAAAAATCCCACTGAGGCCTACTGGAATCAGCTGAATTTCTGTAAACTTTTTCATATCCAGTAATCACAGGCCAATCCGGATGGAATCCATAATCGCCCGGCTCAAACCTTTGCTTGACCATGATGACCGGTATCAGATCATCAGTTGGCTGTTCCTGCGATTGCTTGCATTGATCTACCTGAGCGCTTTCGCCTCACTGGCTTCTCAGATTACCGGCCTGGTGGGGAGTCAAGGCATCCTACCGCTGGATAACCATTTCACCCTGGCTCAGCAACACCTTGGGGATCAGGCCTGGCTGCGCTTTCCATCAATCTTCTGGTTGATTGGGACAGAGGACGGACGGCTTCAGAGTGCGGCTCTGCTGGGAGTCCTGCTCTCATTGATGCTACTGATCGGGCGTTGGCAGCGATCCGTTCTGATCCTGTTATTCCTGCTCTATCTGTCGCTCTATCATGCAGGACAGGTATTCATGAATTTTCAATGGGATACGCTGCTACTCGAAGCCGGGTTTCTCGCCATATTCCTGGTTGGCGGCGCCAACCCGCTGCTGATATTTTTGTTCGACTGGCTGCTGTTTCGTCTGCGATTCATGTCAGGGCTGTTCAAACTGTTCAGCAATGATCCCTCCTGGTCTGGTTTCACCGCCCTCAACACCTATTTTGAGACCCAACCACTACCCCATATCGGCGCCTGGTATGCCCATCAGTTGCCCGATCTGTTGCTGAAAGCCGGGGTGGGACTGACCCTGTTCAGCGAACTGATCGTGCCATTCTTCATTTTCCTGCCGAGGAAATTCCGCATGGCCGCTGCAGGGATCACCATCCTGATGCAGTTGCTGATCATCGCCACCAGCAACCATAACTTCATCAACTTTCTGACCATCGCACTCTGTCTGTTTCTCTTGGATGACAAACTGATCAAGTCAATCATGCCAGCCAGACTGGTTACCAATATCAAAAGCACCCACAACTCTGTAGGCTCAATTCGTAGCTTTATGATTATCTTATGTTTTATTGCGATACCCACATCCAGCCTGATCAGCTTCTCGGCGAAACTCTGGGATCATTCAGTGATAAAACAATCACTACCCTTAGCTGAAACCGTGCAGCATTTCGGGATTGGACACCTGTATCATATTTTTCCGACCATGCAGACCGAGCGACATGAACTGATCATTCAGGGATCAAACGATGGCCGGGCATGGCGCAGCTATCAATTCAACTACAAGCCGGATGACACAACGGATCGACTCCGATTCAACCTGCCCCATCAACCCCGACTCGACTGGATGCTCTGGTTCGTACCGACCCAGCATCCGGTGCAGATCTATTGGTTTGATCAGTTCATGCGACAAGTCAAGGCAGGGTCGCCCAGTGTGACAAGCTTACTGGCACACAATCCCTATCCGGAAACCCCACCAAAATACCTTCGGGTATTGGTATACCGTTACTCATTCACCAACAGTGAAGAGAAGGCTGACACAGGCCACTGGTGGAAGACAGAATTTCTTGGGGAGTTTCCCCATCTATCGCCAAGAAGCCCTTGAATTACGGCTCTGGGAAGTCGATACACAAGGCGTGAATGGCAGAAAAATCGGGGGCGTCGAGTGATGCTTCCCATAGCAACCACCTACCCGGAACAAGGTGATGCCAGGTAACTCTAACCAATTGATTCTAAAGAGACCGATCAGAGCATCTCACACAACTGGATGGGTGATTGATTAACGATTGAGGGATGAGCCCTGCCTACAGTGGCAATATGACGGCTCAGTTATGGAACATTGGTCCACATCCCGATAACGCTGATCAAAGGCGGGATAGAAACTCTTCAGCCTTACTGACCATATTACGTATGTCGTGGATGGTTGCCTCAATCGGAAAATGCTTGATTCCGTAAATGCAGTTACCCTTGTATTCAGCCTTGAAACCGTTCTGGTGAGTAATCAAGTGCTGGTCAGCATTCACTTGCCAACCTTCGTCTTCATTAAACTTAAACATCGAAAATCCTTTTTGGTAACCCTTGCAACTTTGGTGGCGGGAATTGTATCACCAGTCACGACGAGATTTACCCTGAAAAGGGCACAAAAGGAACAGACGGTAGCAAATCAGGGATAAACAAATTCAAATAGGAATCTGCTTCGAGACCTTTCCGCTGAGACGTCGCTTACTGGTGGCCTGAACAACCGATTATTGGCTGACTATAGAATGGGCCACCATTGATGCAAGTAGCAGACTTGAGAACAATTCATACCTAACACATTGAATTTATTAAAAAACAATTCGTTACATCATCACATACATCCATACTGCATAAAAGTGACGGTTGCTTAGAACTTGTCTGCACCAGACTCAGCATGTGGTTGATAAGATCACCATTAGTTAACTTGCCGACGGTTTTCTTAACAGTCACTATAGAGGCAATTAGATCCTCAAGTGGTAAAAAAATGGTCAAAATGTACGGCATCCCCAATTGCGACACGATAAAAAAAGCCCGTCGGTGGCTTGACGACCACGGCGTGGCATATGAGTTTCACGACTATAAAAAAGCGGGGGTTGATGAAGCCATGCTCACTGCCTGGACCAGTCAATTGGGCTGGGAGAATTTACTCAACAAGCGCAGTACCACCTGGCGCCAGTTGGACGAAGCTGCAAAGGCAAATCTGGACGAGAAACAAGCGATTCAAATCATGCTGACTCATCCATCGATCATCAAACGTCCATTGCTGGATGATGGAAAACAGCTCCACCTTGGTTTCAAAGCGGATCAATATGCACAGCTCTTCTGATGAGATCAGCGGCCGATCAATCTGAACAGAACAGGGGATTCGCCGGCTGAGCTGGATGCCGGTGCGATAAAACACCTCGATTATTGACCTTTTGAATCAACAAAGAATCGAGAATAGCGCTTGATACTCTATGTAATTCAATATGTTAGATAGAATCTCCACCACTCGCTCTGATCACGACCCGGCTAGCGACGATTGGCTGGAAACACTCCTACTCAGCCTCAATCCCTGTATAATGGCCCGTTTTTCGGTTTCCTGAGGTGCAGCATGATCAAAATCAATGAGAACTATAAGAAACTCCAGGCTTCCTACCTGTTCTCAGACATCGCAAAACGGGTCTCGTCCTTTCAGGAGGCCAACCCGGATAAAGATATCATTCGTTTGGGTATAGGTGACGTAACCCGTGCACTGCCGGAAGCTTGCGTCAAGGCATTTCATGCTGCCGTGGACGAAATGGCCACAGACGCCACTTTTCACGGTTATGGCCCTGAGCAGGGCTACGATTTTCTGCGTAAGGCGATTGCTGAAGGCGATTATCAGAGCCGCGGCTGCAATATCGCAACTGACGAAGTCTTTGTCAGTGACGGGGCAAAATGTGATTCAGGTAATTTCCAGGAGATCTTTGCCGATGATGTGAGGGTTGCCATTCCCGACCCGGTCTACCCGGTCTATGTGGACACCAATGTCATGGCTGGTCGTACAGGTGCGGCTGAAAACGGTCGATACACCGGGCTGACCTATCTGGATGGCACCAAAGCCAACGGCTTCATCCCAGAACTTCCCACTGAGCCTGTGGATCTGATCTACCTCTGCTTTCCCAACAATCCCACCGGAGCGACAGCAACCAAAGCGCAGCTCAAACAGTGGGTCGACTATGCGAAACAGAACAAGGCATTGATTCTCTTCGATGCCGCCTATGAAGCCTTTGTACAGGATCCGGATTTGCCCCGCTCCATCTTCGAAATCGAGGGAGCACGGGAAGTTGCTGTCGAGTTCCGCAGTTTTTCAAAGAATGCCGGTTTCACCGGTACCCGTTGTGCGTACACGGTGGTGCCCAAAGACTGCACGGCTTACACCGAAGCCGGTGAGCCTGTCTCCATCCATGAACTGTGGAATCGCAGACATACCACCAAGTTCAACAGTGTCTCCTATCCGGTGCAGAAGGCGGCCGCCGCTGTCTATACAGCTGAAGGCCAGGCGCAGGTTGCCGAACTGGTTACCTATTACATGAAAAACGCCAAGTATATCCGCGAACAAATTGAGAGTCTGGGTTATGACTGCATTGGCGGTGAAAACTCTCCCTATATCTGGATTGACGCCAAAGGGGATTCCTGGGACTTCTTTGACACCCTGCTGAATAATGCCGGTGTGGTATGCACACCTGGCGCCGGTTTCGGTAAATGCGGTGAAGGCTATATCAGAATCAGCGCCTTCAACAGCTTTGAAAACGTGCAGCAAGCCATGGAGAGGGTTAAAGCGTCACTTTGAACTTGAATACGGCCTGGCCCACGAATGGCGGATAACTCACCACCATCCGTGGCCAGCTCATCGAACATAAGCACTATGAAGTATTAAGAGGTACACAAGTGCCAGTATCAAAAGATTATTCTGAACGTCTTGCTCAGAACCTTGAAAGAATTGTCGAACACTACGGCACCCCATTTCATCTGTATGACGAAAAAGGGATCCGTGAAACCGGACAACAATTGATCAAGGCATTCAGTGGCGTCGATTTCTTTCGTGAATACTTCGCAGTGAAAGCCTTACCGAACCCAACCATCCTGAAACTCATGCAGGATATCGGCTTTGGCTTCGATTGCAGCTCCATTGCTGAGCTGGTGATGAGTCGACAGATCGGTGCCCGGGGTGAAGAGATCATGTTCACCTCCAATAACACCAGTGGCAACGAGTTCAATGTCGCCGAGGCGGATGGCAGTTGTATCCTCAACCTTGATGACATCTCCCTGCTCGACAAGGTGCCAGAGGTTCCAGAGTTGATCTGTTTTCGCTACAACCCGGGTGAACGCAGAACCGGTAACAGTATCATCGGCAATCCTTTGGAGGCCAAATACGGCGTTGCCCACGATCAGTTGATCGATGCCTATCGCAAGGCTAAATCACTCGGTGTAAAACGATTTGGATTGCACACCATGCTGGCCTCGAATGAGTTGAATCACGCCTACATGGTTGAGACCGCGCGCATGCTTCTCGACCGAATTGACTGGATTTCCAATGAACTCGGCATCAAGTTCGATTTCATCAATATCGGCGGCGGTCTGGGCATACCCTATAGACCCGAAGAGAAGCCGCTGGATATCGTCAGCATGGGCAGAGAAATTTCAGAGCTGTTCAAGGTCTTTAAAAACAGCCATGGTTATACCCCTAAGCTCTACCTGGAAAGCGGTCGTTACATTACCGGTCCTCATGGGGTACTGGTAACCACAGCGATCAACCGTAAAGAGATCTACAGAACCTATGTCGGTGTCGATTCATGCATGTCCGCCCTGATGCGTCCTGGTATGTATGGCGCCTACCATCATGTCTCGGTACTCAACAAGGATGGTGAGGATGAGATCGTGGACGTGGTTGGCTCGCTGTGCGAGAACAATGATAAGTTTGCAATCCAGCGCCCTCTGCCGAAGATTGAAGACGGCGACATCATCTGCATACATGACACCGGCGCACATGGGCAGGCAATGGGTTTCAACTACAACGGCAAAGTCAGGCCGAAAGAGCTACTGCTCCGCGAAGATGGCACGGTTGAGCTGATACGTCGTGAAGAGACCCTGGATGATCTGTTTGCAACCCTGGATTTCGAAGCAGACAACTTGACCATGTAATCTTGCTAAACCGGCTCCTCAGTATGCCTTGCTCAGGATCAGTAACATGGTCATCCCGGTGGATGCCGATACGCGAAGCCAGCTACCACCGGTGATAAAACCCTTTAAAGATCCAAACCGGGGCCATTGCCACCATCGGCAAGTTGCGGCCGCTGGTAACGTTCATCGCTATAGATCTCCCTGAGAGATGCAAACTCTTCTATATTTTCCAGCAGCAGATCTGTGAGCTGCGGATCGAATTGCTGACCGCGCTGTAGCTTGAAATAGTCAACGATCCGCTCCAATGACCAGGCCTCTTTGTAGACACGAGCATTACCCAATGCATCAAACACATCGGCAATGGCGACAATACGGCCATACAGATGTATCTCGTCACCCTTCAAGCCTTGAGGATACCCTGTGCCATCCCACCGTTCATGGTGCTGATGTGCAATGATAGCTGCCAGTTTGAGTAACGGGCGTTTTGCTCTGCTGAGTAACGAGTGTCCATATCGGCAATGATCATGCATGATTCGCCACTCTTCATCGGAAAGCGGACCGGGCTTCTCAAGTAACTCAGAGGGGATGGCAATTTTTCCGATATCATGCATCGCTGCGGCAAGTTGCAGCAATTCGCAGTCGTCGCTGTCAAAGCCCAGTTTTTGTCCCATCAGACCTGTCAGTTTACTCACTCTGGCCACATGCCGGCTGACCTCTTGAGAGCGGCATTCTGCGAATTCACCCAATGTGTAAAGCACTTCCTTCTGGGTCAGTTCAACCTCTTGAGTTAAAAACAAATTGCCCAGTGCAATTGCTGCATTACTGATAAATATCTCAACCAGATTGTGATCGACATCATCGAGCTGTGGAAGTTTTCCTTCGATATACAGTAGCCCGTCACGCCCTTCGGCATTACACAACTCGATCAGGCAGGCATCAGAATAGAAGAAACTCCCACTGTCGGATAGGGCCTTTTTGATTCGCTCCATAACCTGCTCATCAACAACGTCTATGAGACTCTGATTGGTGGACGAAGCGTAGTTCCCCGTACCAGCAATGATGCGTTGCTGTTCAATGCTTGTGTCACTGTCATCTTTCAAAACTCCGAAAGCATGACTGTAAAAAGTATGTTCGCCTAAATTCAGCAGAGCTTCCAACTGTGTCAGCACACCGCATATGAAGTTTTCAAGCGAGTCGATGTTATATAAAGAACCTGAAGAGCGTATGATCTTCTCCAGACCGATTTTGTTCTTTTCGATAACCATCAGGTCACGATAGTTACGCAGAGCAGATACAACCGATGAGAAGAGCTTCAGTGAGGTAAGATCAGTCTTTTCCCGATAGTCATTGATGTCATAGTGAAGAATCACCTCTCTTTCCGGCGCCTGGCCCGGTTGCCCGGTACGTAAGATGATCCTCACCAGGTCATTGTGGAGTTCATTTCGTATGAGATCGACCAGTTCCAACCCGGCCTGGTCACTTTCCATAACCACATCGAGTAAGATCAAAGCCGTATCCGGATATCGTTTCAGATAGTCCCTTGCCTCATTTGCTGTATAGGCATGTCCAAACTCGATACCCTGTTCGGCAAAGACCAGATCCTCCAGAGCTAACTCGGTTACAGCATGTACATCAGGTTCATCGTCTACGATGAGAATCCGCCAGCCTGATTTGGGTGGCTTTGAATCATCACGCTCCTGAGCGTAGAGAATATTTTGAGACTTACTGATCATCCTTGCCCTCATGATGGCTGAAAACTCTGGGAAACTCGATTGTGAATCGCACCCCGGCGTGAGGCTTGGATTCAAGCTGTATTCTGCCACCCAAATGAGTCGTTACTGAATTATAGACCAAATGCAATCCCAATCCCGAGCCCCCGACTTCCCTGTTGGTGGTATAAAATGGCTCGAATATCCTATCGATATGGTGTTCCGCGATTCCGACTCCATCATCCGTGTAGACTAGCCTGACATTGGAATCGCCTACAGATGTTACCTCAATGCGCATCAATCCCGGTTGATCGGGATCATCTCCAAACCCATGGATTATGGAATTCAAAACCAGATTGGTGATGACCTGAGACAACACCCCTGGACAGGTATTGAGCTCAATTGGTGACAGGCATTCAATCTCTAGCTGATATCGTGAATATTTGAGTCTGGGCTGAAGACTCTGTTTGATTTCTTGAAGGTATTCACACATATCGAATAGCCGACGCTTCAAACTACTCTGATCGACCGCAACCTGCTTGAAACTCTTTACAAGGTCACCGGATCTTTGCAGATTTGACAACAGAATCTCGCAGGCCTTCTCCGAACTATTGAAGAAACCATCCAGATCGGTTCGCGTCATCTCATCCCGCTCGAAGTGTTGTCGGATTTTCACAACTCTGTCTTTAAGATGGGAAGCCGCCGTTATACTGGTGCCGACGGGAGTATTAATCTCATGAGCCACACCAGTAACCAATCCTGCCAGCGAAGCCATTTTCTCAGATTCTATCAATTGCTTCTGAGTTGCTTTCAATTCATGCAGAGAATGGATTAATGCCGTATTTCGATGCGCCAGTTTCGTATTGCTTTCAGATAGCTGGCCCGTCTGAAATTTCACCTCACTCTCAAGCTGTTGAGTCACCCTACGCATTCCGAGATAGAGAATCAGCTCAAGTAACACAAATACGGCTACAGCAAACAATATGTTGTTACTAAAACTTTTATTGAAATTTGCTATGAGAGTGGATGCATCACGCCACATCAGGAGTTGCCCAATATGTTCTCTATCGGGATTCTTCCAACCCTGGTAGTCATAAAAAGGCAATGCAATCATTGCCAATGGCTCAGCCCCATCCTGAATATAAATTTTACTTTCATCGAACAGGGTTCGATGCAACACTCGATCAGACAACAATTGAGCTGACTTTTTATCATCACTACTAGCTTCGATATAGTAACCGGACACCGGAGGACGTCCAGCATAAAGCTGCTTCAGGGATTCAGACCAGACACGATTCTGTAATTCCTGCTGTTTGATTAACACCGCATAGTTGACGTGCGTATGACGTATCAGCAGATCCAGAATTTGTGAAAACGACATACCCGCTTCAACGGCACCTATATGAATTCGCACGCCATCAACAGTAGCATACACAGGACTCACGCCGCGTATACCCGCATAGGGTCGACCGATTTCAAAACCTCTTGTCGTACGCTGCAATTGATTGGCGTCCACCACCGTATGACGAATATCATCCAAACGATCGCCATACTTTTCCCGCTGATGCACTCTTAAAAAAGAGCGCGCACCAGGCGCCAGGTGAAAATGCAACTGTCGCAAATTGAACTGCTTTCTCATCTCGCTCCAACCGGGCTCAAGCAGTTCGTACAGCTGTTGACGAATCCGATCGGACTCTGAGCCACCTGCGCCACCACCTTCTGATTCAACGGCCAGCTTGCCAGCAAGAAACAAGTCCTGCACCCGTTTATCACTGGCAACAAACAGGGCGGTCTGTTGCAGCATATCCATATTGCTATCCAATGAAATATTAAACGCACTGCCAGCCTCGGACAGCTCATCCTGCAGGCTTTCGTACATAGCATCCCGTGATGAGATATAGTTCAACCAGACAAAGAAACTGTCAGTGACTAATATGAAAAGGGAGATCAAAAGAAACAGACGACTCGACCTGGTTAGCATCGCTTAAAATTCCATTACCAAATTCATCATACAATCCTTCATCAACTCTCCCTGACAGTCTCAATACTATAGTCTGCCTTTACTCATATTAGGGCCTGTCTCACCAGCTAGCTAATACACCAGTTTATACAACCAAAGCCTCAAACTTGATGCGGCTCACATTTTCAACAAGACAAAGCCAAAAAAAGCTCAAGAATCTGAATAATCATTTTGTTCACCTATTGACAAACACTATACATTGTGTGTGTTAGTTCTCACAATAGCGCCAGCCGATCTGCTTATACTCAACTCTCAATAATCAATAACCTCGGGAGTTTACCCATGGAGATAGCTAGCTTATTTGCCGTAATGATGATTGGCGCCCTACTGTTAATGTTTAAAAAGACCCAATCCAAAGCTAATGCTAAACAGAATCAAGTTGATGAACTTCAAGAACAGATTGAAACCGCTTTAAGTCTACCGGGTGAGTCTGATGAAGCCTGGCAGAATGAACCGGCAACTGAAGTCATGCTCAACGAATTGGCAGAGAAGGATATCCGCTTGAAGCGGGAACTCACCAAGGGTCAGGCGATGAACATTCTTGGTCTGTTCTCCCCTCCCGATGGCCGACAGGTCGACATTTTAAAGCACTTCAACATTCCCTACTCATTCAAAATGAACCAGACCATGGCTCACTATGTGATACGTGAAATCTTCAGTGATCCGGTAAAAGTAGAGGAGTGGAACAACCGCCCACCCACCACAACGGTACGTCAGGGACTGCTGTTCATGGAAAGCAAACTGGTCTCAGGGCTGACTCATCAGGAGTGCCAGTTACGACTCAATAAACTGGGTATGGAACACCCGGATCGTTATCAGGAATGGAAACAGATTGACCGCCTTTTCCTGGAAACCAACAACCCGGAAATTCGCGCTAAACTCCAGGTAAGAAAGATAACCTGGAAGCGTTTTTTCGAGAGTTACGAAGTATTGAAGGATAGCGGTATCAATCCTCGTGCGATGCGGGGTGAACACATCATCGAGCACTTGATCCGCAGTGATGACAAGATACTGGCCCACGATAAGATCCGTGAGACTATTCAACCGGCGACAACTTGATCTCTGATAGGGCTTAACCAGGTGACAGGGATGTCCTGGTTAGGCATAAACATCGATGCCCAGCACCTCACTCACATAATCCCGTTCCTGACCCGACTGTACTGACTGATAGCTCGATACCGCCTTCTGATGCTGCGGATCATCTCTCATCCGAGTGAGTTGCTGCTCCGACTGACGGCGTTGCAGTAACTGTTCTGCCTGCTTGATACTCTCCACACTGCGCAGGGTGGCGTCACTCCCGCCAACCTGTGATGCCAACGGCAAGGCTTGAACCAGCTGCGTAGCAGCGTTTCTCTGCTGTTCCAGAGAGACCGCAAGGTTAGGCAGGGCAAGTGGTGAGTTGGTGACTTGCATCAGAGCATCCCAAAGACCTTAAGAATCGGACTCTGCAGCATAGCCGGCATCAACGACAGCCTGGACCAGGGTTGCTGCCTTTGCGGAGCCACTCACAACCGCAGTAGCCTCTTCCAAGGCAACTTCAGCACGATCCACACCGGGTACTTCCAACAACGCTTTCTGCACATTATTGACACAGTGGGGACAGGTCATACCGGTAACTCTCAGGGTTGTTGTCATAGGACCATAAAATCTCAATCGATTGGCATTTATCACCACGGTAACTGACGACATTGCCATTGCCACACTGGCGAACATAGGTGGAAGCAGCCAGCCCGTAACAGGGTAGAGCAGCCCGGCTGCCATAGGTATACCAATCATATTATAGACAAAAGCACCGAAAAGATTCTGCTTGATATTCCTTATGGTTGCTCTAGAAATACCGATTGCAGTACTGACATTCAGCAGTGAGTCCCCAACCAAGGTGATATCCGCATGCTCGATCGCCACATCAGTGCCACTACCGATGGCAAATCCGGTATCGGCCTGTGCCAAGGCTGGTGCGTCGTTCACCCCATCCCCAACCATGCCGACACGATTTCCCTGCTGCTGCAGAGACTTCACAACCTCCAGTTTCTGTTCGGGCAGCAGCTCACTGTGAGCCTGCTTTATGCCAAGACTCGCAGCAACCGCTTCCACAGCACGGTCATTGTCACCACTACAGATAATCACCTCAACACCTTGATCTTGAAGTGATTTTACAGCAGCAGCCGAGTCGCTTCGCAAGGGATCCCTAAGTACCAGCAAACCACTCAGCTGTCCCTCCACAACCACCCAGACCAGACTTCCCGCCTCGGCAGATTGTTGATTCGCCACATTCAGAAACGGCTCCGAAGGGGTGATCTTCAACTGTTTCAGATATTGACTACCACCCAATTGAACCAATTTCCCTGCAACCCGCCCCTCAACGCCCAGACCCTCGTGGTTGTGGAAATCGATCACCTCAGGCATCACGATACCCTGCTGCCTGAGGTGATCGAGAATCGCTTCCGCTAGCGGGTGGGATGAGACTGCCTCAACAGCTCCTGCCAGGGCCAGCATCTCCGCTTCCGGCAGGTTTTCAGCATGGAGATCGGTGACCTTCGGGGCTCCCTGAGTGAGGGTACCGGTTTTATCCACCACCAGATGGGTCAGTCTGCTGGCGGATTGCAGACCGTCACTGTTTCGAATCAGCACATTCATCTGGGCGGCCCGGCTGGTTCCCACCATAATGGCGATGGGGGTAGCCAGACCCAAGGCACAGGGACAGGCAATCACGAGGACAGCGATACCGGCGGTCAGTGCATAGGAGAGGGGTGGGGTTGGGCCCACCAACAGCCAGACGAGAAAAGCCGCAACGGCGATCAGCACCACAACAGGAACAAAGACCGCTGAGACCCTGTCCACCAGGCGGCCGATCTCGGGTTTGCTCATCTGCGCCTGACGAACCATGGCGATGATATGGGCCAGGGTAGTCTCCTCTCCCAAGCGGGTGACTTTGAAACGCAGCTGGCCGGAACGGTTGACACTTCCACCGATCAGCGGATCCCCTGGTTGTTTCTTCTGCGGTAGTGACTCACCGGTCAGCATCGCCTCATCGACGCTTGAAATCCCCTCGACCACCTCACCGTCAATCGGAATTTTATCTCCCGGGCGTACCTGGATCAGGTCACCGATTGACAATAGGGATACCGGAATGGTCGCCGAACCCTGATCACGCACCACTTCAGCCTGCTTCGGCGCCAGTCCAACCAGACTGCCTACAGCTTCACTGGTCGTGCGTTTGGCCCGAGTCTCCAAACCATGCCCCAGCTGCAGGAAAGCCAGTATCAGTACCGAGGCATCGAAGTAGAGTTTCTCCCCTTGCAGGACCATACCTTCAGGCTGCAATACGATAACCAGCGAAGAGAGCCAGGCACTGCCTGTTCCCAATGCGATCAGGGTATCCATGTTGGCGCTGCGGTGTTTCAGCTGCTTCAGAGCGCCAAGATAGTAGTGTCCGCCACTGAAACGCATCACCAGGAAACAGATGATGGCAACCGCCAGCCAGTAGCTCTGCCCGCCGGGCGCCGTCACCTGGGTCGTATTGCCTGTCATTTCGGCCACCATAAGACCGATACCGACAACCCCGGCCAGCGCGGCTCTCTGCCAGGAACGTCTGATCTCTTTCGCAGCAGCCGAAGCCTCCTCGGCATAGGGATCGTCATAGGTCTCTTTAAAGCTGGCCTGGTAACCCTGTTGCTCAAGCTCGATCAGCAGATCAGCAGGGTGCAGTGAGGTTTGCAGATGCCACAGAGCATCTTTGAATTCAAAGCTTGCCTGTGGATCCAGCCGGGTAAACAGTTGCTCAAGCGCCACTTGTTGAGTGACCTGATCCAGCGCATGAAAGCCCAGTTGCAGTTGATTGCTGTCAGTCTGAGACTCCAGCAGATAGGCGCCATAGCCCTGATCAATCACCGCCTGAGCCACTGCCTGGGGTGAGCCTCCGACAACCTGCGCCCTCTTCTCCACCAGATTGACAGCAGCCTCAGTGACACCGGGCACGGCATGGATCGCCCGCTCAACCGCCGCTACGCAGCTGGCACAAGTCATATCCTGCACAGCCAGTTGATAACCACCCTCGATCTTTTCAACAGGACGCTGTGCGGCTGGAACAGGTTGCAGCACTGGCAGGGAGACCGGGATCGAAGGAACATCTTCGCTGATCAGTTCCGCGTCGTACCCCGCCTGCCTGACCGCTGATACGGCTTCATCCGCATTCCCACCAGTAATCGCAGCAGAAGCCCCTTGCAGATCGACAACCACCCGACTCACCCCGGGCAAGGCGGTGACTGCCTTCTCCACAGACGCCACACAGCGTTGGCATGACATACCGTCAATCGACAGCCGGTAACTGGATTCAAGCTTGGTATTCACTGGATTCGTAACAGGCTCAGGCCAGGCGGATCAACCCGGTGGCCAGTTCATGCGCCGCCCGCCCAGCAGGTGCAGGTGGATATGAAAAACGGTCTGACCGGCCTGTTCGTTGCAGTTCATCACGGTGCGATATCCCGCTTCATCGATACCCTCCTGCTTGGCCACTTTGGCCGCCGCCAGATAGAGTTTTCCCACCAATTCGGCATCTTGCTCTGTCAGGTCATTCAGCGTGGAAATATGCTTTTTCGGTATGATCAGCACATGACAAGGGGCCTGTGGATTGATATCCCTGAAGGCCAGTACATCATCGTCCTCATAGACGGTCTGGGGGGATATTTCACCACTGACAAATTTGCAGAATAAGCAGTCACTCATAATATCTCCTCAAAATTCCGATCGCCCTCGAATGGCGTGGGCCAGGGTTGCGCCATCAACATATTCCAGCTCGCCCCCCATGGGTACGCCCTGAGCGATACGGGTTGTGCGAATGCCGAACTGTTGGGCCATGTCATGGATGTATTGTGCTGTTGCCTCTCCCTCGACCGTGGGATTGGTTGCCAGAATAACCTCTTTGACACCACCACTGGAAAATCGCTCTTGCAACAGATCCAGACCGATCTCCTTGGGACCGATCCCATCCAGAGGCGAGAGGTGGCCACCGAGGACAAAATAACCACCTTGATAGTCTGCAGCCTGTTCGATGATCGCCTGATCGGCGGGATTCTCGACGATACAGAGCTGACTCTGATCCCGCCTGGGGTTAGCGCAGAGCTGGCAAAGCTCCTGTTCGCTCAGAGTTCTGCATTGGCTGCAGTGACCAATCCTCTCCATTGCCTCAACCAGCACCCGGGAGAGTACCCTGCCCCCTTCCCGGTCCCGCTCCAGCAGATGGTAGGCCATGCGCTGGGCACTTTTAGCCCCAACTCCCGGCAAACAACGTAGTGCGGTCATCAGTTGGTCGAGCAGCGCTGTATTAGGCATCGGCAGGCCTGCAGCAGAGAGTTGAGCCCGTTAGAGAGAGCCGACAGCGATTGATCAGCATGGATGATTGAATCAGAAAGGCAGTTTCATACCAGGAGGCAGACCCAGTCCGGCAGTCAGACCGGACATACTCTCCTGCATCTTGTGACTGACCCGCTGAGCTGCATCATTCACTGCCGCAGCCACCAGGTCCTCAAGCATCTCTTTATCATCACCCATCAGACTCTCATCGATCTCGACACGGCGCACCTCATGTTTACCGTTCATGGTCACTTTGACCAGCCCACCCCCAGACTCGCCAGTCACCTCTTCCTGCGCCAGCTTCTCTTGTGCCTGCTGCATTTCAGCCTGCATCTTTTGCGCCTGCTTCATTAAATTACCAATACCGCCTTTCATGTCGAACACCTCATATTCATGGCCAACCCCAGACGCCTGAGCTTCTGATGGCACCTGAAATCAATTTAACAAATCACTTTAAAACAACATTCATATAACTATAAAACAGATAGTTATAAAACATAACTCTGACGGAGCATAAGCTGCATCAACTGGCAGAATCATCCACAGGACGAATCGACTCCGGCATCAATTTTGCCCCAAACCGCTCCTCCATCTCTTTCACCATCGGGTCTACCGCCATGCTCGTTTCCGCTTCAGCCTGCCGCTCTTCGAGCTCACGCTTCTCGCGCATGGCCGGCGTCTCCTGCTGCGGGACCGCTTCGGTAATCGACAGCTGTACCGACTCGCCGAGCTGTTTCCTTATCCCTTCCAGCAGGCGCATTTCAGACTGCCCAACCCGAAGCTGGCGCCTCGACGTATCGAGGGTCAGATTCAGTGTCTTACCGTCCCAGCTGCCAAATGTGCAGTTCTGCGCCAACTGACGCGTGATCCCTCCCAATTGCAGGGCGGCGCAAAAGGCCTCCCAATCGGATGGGTCGGTCACTTTGGCCACCGGCTTGGCCAGTTCTGCTGGAGCAGCGGCCTGTGCCGGTTTTGCTACGGCTGACGGTGCGCTCTTGTTTGGCACTTGCGGTTTTGTTCTTGGTGCAGACTGACGTGAGGCCCGATTGCCACTACCGCTTGGTTGTGTGACGCTGCCACCACCCTGCTCCGGACGAAAAGCGAGCATTCTCAATAATACCATTTCGAAACCACTGCGAGGGTCGGGGGCAAGACTCAACTCCTGCTGCCCCATCAAGCCAACCTGATAGTAGAGCTGTACATCTTCCGCCGCCAGGGCTTCGGAAAAATCTTTCAATCGCTCCATGTCATAGCCATCGTCGGGCTGATAACCCGAGACCAACTGCAGCAACGCGATCTGGTGCAGCATGGCCAGCAGCTCCTGCAGGGCCTGGCTGAAGTCCACCGCCATCTCAGCCATCTCCGACACTCGGTCGAGCAGACCGGCGCCTTCACCAGCCACCAAAGCCTCAACCAATCCGTAGATACGATCGGATCCGATCACGCCGATCATCGATTTGACCGCTTCACCCCGCACTTCACCACCACCAAAGGCGATGGCCTGGTCCAGCAGACTGAGGCCGTCACGCATACTGCCATCTGCCCCTCTGGCCAACAGGCTGAGTGATTCCTCGTCAAACGGAATCTTCTCTTCCCCGAGGATGTGGCGCAGTTGACCTTCAATCTGTTCCCGACTGAGGCGTTTCAGATTGAACTGCAGGCAACGGGAGAGCACGGTAACCGGCACCTTCTGTGGATCAGTGGTTGCCAGTATGAATTTCACATGCGGAGGCGGCTCTTCAAGAGTTTTCAATAAGGCATTGAAACTACTGGCCGAAAACATATGAACTTCATCGATCAGGTAAACTTTGTAGCGCCCCCTTACCGGGGCATAAGGCACATTTTCCAGCAGCTCCCTGGTCTGATCGACCTTGGTCCGGGAGGCCGCATCCACCTCCAGCAGGTCTACAAACCGCCCCTCATCGATCTCTCGACAGGCATCGCAGACACCGCAGGGCACTGCACTGATCCCTTTTTCACAATTCAGCGACTTGGCAAAAATCCTGGCCAGGGTCGTCTTCCCCACTCCCCGGGTACCGGTGAACAGATAAGCATGATGCAAACGCTCGCGCTCCAGGGCGTTGTTCAACGCAGTCACCACATGCTGCTGACCGACCAACTGGCCGAACAACTGCGGTCTCCATTTGCGGGCGAGTACCTGATATGACATAACCTATCGCTCTGTAACCAACCGATTAAAGGGGGAAGTTTAACCCGAATCCGGGGTGGATTCACGGTCCGTCAGTATCAACTGCCGGAGAAACACTGATTCACCCCGGAGATAAAATCCGACAGCTCCTCTGTCTGGGTAATGATTCGGGGTTGGCACACTGGAGCCACTTGGTTTCAGGGCCGTATTATTAATCCAGTCCTGTAGGACCTGGCTCCAATTATCGATTTACAGGAGATATTTTGTTGTTTTCAAAAAGTGAGTTTTGCTGCCATGTAAAATCCACACACAGCTTTTGCATGCTGGTTGCTCTCGTCATTGCCGTCTTGTTCACCCTGCTGCTTCTACCACTGTTTATGCAAGCGGTCACTGCTCCAGAGGGAGATACGGCAATACGCTCTTGGAGTTTTATCACCCTTTTTGCGCTAACCTATCTGGTCATGTACCTGGGGTATGGCTACCGGATCTGCATCGAATCCGATCTCCAACAGCCGGAAAACAGAACGCTCATGGTGCAAAGCGTCGGCCATTCCGTGGCCACCTCGATCCCCATGGAGGCCATCGTCAAAGTAACCACGATCAAATACCGGGACCTGCCCGATGACATGTATGCCGTTCAACAGTACGGCTATCAGGGTGAGGGGGTGTTGCTCCACTACAGGCTCTCGGCAAGGCACGGGGATGGTAGCGGTAAACAGCATCGCATCTGGTTTCCACTCTGCAAGGATCAACAGCTGCTGCATTGGCTCAAGTTGCCGGACTCAATCCTGTAAACCGCCTTTTTAAGGAATGTGAAGACTAAAGAGATTGCCCCCCTGAACGATAGCTTTCAAGAGAGAGGAAGGGAAAACTGAGCCACTGATTTAATAAACAGTGATCAGCTAAAGTGAGACCTAACACCTCGGATGCCGGGTATGTTGTCGATGCGTTGAACCGGTTACCGCATCGTTACCTGTAGACCTATTCAACACGGAACGGCAATGGCATGGACCAGCTGAACGGACAACACGATCAAACCAATTCGTATCATCATTCGCCTGCGGATAAGGCACTCTCTTTGCCCTCAGTTCGCTCTCCGATTAACGATCAGGCCACCTCCACCCACCCAACTGCCTCTGTAGGACAGCTGCAGCACGAATCAAACACATCGACCAATCCAGTCCATAGGGAACTGTCATGAGTGATCCGCAAGTCTCCCCGATAAGAGTAGCGGCAATCGGCATGGATCAACGCCAGCGTAACGCCTTGGTGATGCTGTTCGGCAACCATTGTCGCAACCGATATATCCTGGTGGAAGAGGACTCTTCGGAAATCTGTATTATCGACCTGGATCTGTTTGGTGGCGAACGCCTTTGGCAGGAGTTCCGTCTACGTCACCCAGACCGCCCGTTGATTCTGGCATCGCTGAAACCCAGGCAAGTGGAGAACGGACACACACTGTTCGTAAAAAAGCCGATCCCGGTCATCCAACTGATGAGCGCAATCGACCAGTTAAGCCAGATACTCAACAACAGAGCTGCGGAGCAAAAAATCGAAGCTGCGCAGAATGCCGAAACAACACCATCAGAACCTCAACATCCCCGACACTCAGTAAGCTCGGTAACCCAAAAAGTGGCCTCATTGATGACAGAAGCCCAGGAGAAGGTGTTCATCGGTACCTCACCGGACATCGATCCAGACAATCAGGCGCAGCTGGCAAAGATCTATTACGACCCTCAACACTATCTGCAAGGACACGTACAACAAGCATTGAATCAGGCAACCCGGTACAACAAAAATGTCACCATCGAAGGCCCGTGGCCCGCGATTGATATGATCATCGCCAAACAGCAGGTCATGGTGGATGCGGGAGAGAAACATCTGCGCCCTTTCTGCACGGTTCCTGATGCAACCCGTGAAGTTGAATTGCAGTTTCATGAACAACACAAATCAGCCACTGGCCGGCGGGAATACTCTATCTACGCCTTTATCTGGCAATTGGCGCTCTGGGCATCACGAGGCCGGTTACCCTCGGGCACCAACCTCACTCAACCGATCTATCTGCGACGTTGGCCAAATTTCAGCCGCCTTGTGGTGACGCCACATGCGCTGGCCATCGCAGCTCTCTGGACCAGACAGCCACGCTCCCTGATCGATACAGCAAAAAGTCTCGGTATTCCGCAACGTTATGTTTTTGCCTTCTACAGCGCAGCGAATGCGGTTCAACTGGCTGGCGAAACAAGACGGGCCGTGGATACCCTACTTGAGCCTCCTGCGATAAAGCAGGCTGAAAACAGAGGGCTGTTCAGCAAACTACTGAGCCGACTGAGAGGGTAAAAGGATTCATCATGAGTGACTACAAGATCATCTTCAGCGGTCCCGTCGGTGCGGGCAAAACCACAGCCATCCAGTCGATCAGCGATATCCTGCCTGTGACAACGGATGAACAGGCCAGTGACATGACCCGTAAAATGAAAAACGGCACCACGGTGGCGATGGACTACGGTCTGATCAAGTTACCGGGCACAGAACGCATCCACCTCTATGGTACCCCTGGCCAGGAGCGTTTCGACTTCATGTGGGAGATCCTGACCAATGGCGGGATCGGTCTGGTGTTGTTGATCAACAACCAGAGACCCGACCCCTTTGGTGATCTGCATTTTTTTCTGAACGCCTTCCAGGCGTTCATTAAACAGGGAAAAGTGGTGATTGGGGTCACCCAAATGGATCAGGCCGATACACCGAGAATTGAAGACTATCACCTGCAACTGGAAAACAGTGGTGTGAAGATTCCGGTATTCGATATCGATGCACGGATTAAAAAAGATGTCTCGATACTTCTCGAAGCCCTGCTCTATTCATTGGATCCAGGATTGGAGGAGTAAAAGTCACAGAACATGAATTGAGTAGTTGAGGTTGCACAGGAGATAGCGAGAAAGACGATTAGCCCCATAAATTTTAATCTTTCCTGATGTCAGAATCAGGATTACATCGGGAAATCAGGCCTACAGCATCTATTGGTCAAAGCATCTGACCAGAGGCAGGGAACGATGAACGAAAGTGCATTTTTTTTAAGGCGCATGAATGATCATGTGCAATATCTGGGTAAAATCAAAGCCACATTGGAAGATAAAGGGGATTTCCAGGGAACTGACCACCATAGTTGTAAACTGGGTCTCTGGCTGGATCGTGACGGGCCCATAGAATCATCCGCGATCAGTACGCAGGCCCGTGAAACCTTTGATCAACTACTCGATCCACATGAGTGCTTTCATCTTGCCAGCAAACAGGCATTGGCGTGTAAGGTTGCGGGTGACCGAGCCGGTATGGAAAATGCCATGACTGAGATGTTCAAACTCTCCAACACCCTGGTGAACATCCTGATGAAACTCGACGGCATGGATCGGTAGAGAGCTTGAACCTCTCGGTGAATCGTAGCCGCAAACCGTTGCTGGGGCCCAGAGCGGTAAAAATCAGGCGGGACTGTTGCTACTCGCCCACTGGAAATCAGGCGACAGAAGTTGCCCGGATTGAGGCGACCAATTCAGCAAACTCCTCATCATCAGGCTTTTCACCACCGACACACCAGGCATGAATGATCGGATCGGGAAACTCCAGCAGCTGAATGAAATGCCGTTGCATACGTGTCGGCAACTCTGAATAGTGCTGCTCAAGAAAAGCTTCCAGCAACACATCCAACTCCAGCATGCCACGCCGGCACTGCCAGCGTAAGCGATCCAGATTTTTCAACTCACCTTCGTCAATCACATTGCACCATTGAAACTCAAATCGCGTCTTTCAACATGATCGCTTTGATGTGGCCAATCGCTTTGGTGGGATTGAGATTTTTTGGACAGGACTCGACACAGTTCATGATGGTGTGACAACGGAACAGTTTGTACGGCCCTTCGAGATTATCCAAGCGCTCCTCTTTGGCCTGATCCCGACTGTCCGCCAGAAAACGGCAGGCGCTCAACAGTGCCTGAGGGCCAAGGAATTTATCCGGGTTCCACCAGAACGAAGGACATGAGGTGGAGCAGCAACCGCACATGATGCATTCGTAGAGCCCATCCAGTTTATCCCGGTCTTCCGGAGATTGCAGAATTTCCTGTTCCGGCATTGGCTCTTTGCGGATCAACCAGGGGTCGACCTGTTTGTATTGAGCATAGAACTGACTCATATCCACAACCAGGTCGCGGATCACCGGACGACCGGGAAAAGGCCTGACCTCGACCGGCTCCTTCAATTCACTCATGGGTGTGATACAGGCCAGCTTATTACTGCCATTGACGTTCACCCCATCAGAGCCACACACACCTTCACCGCAGGAGTGCCTGAAGGTAAAGGACTCATCCTGGTCCTGAACCGCCAACAGGGCATCGCGCAACATCATGCCTTGACGGGGTTCAATTTCGAACTCCTGCATGTAGGGTTCGTTGTCAGTTTCAGGATTGTAGCGATATACGCTGACTTTCATATTCAAACCTCATCTCTTGTTTGCGTTCTGATTTGGCTGCTGCGGATTGAACCGCACGCAACACTGTTGTCAAAACGAACTCAATCAGTAGACACGCTCTTTCGGTGGAAAACTCTCCACGGTCAGCGGTTGAGATCGCACACCCTTGTACTCCAGCTTATCGCCCTCTTTCCAGTACAAAGTGTGCTTCATCCATTCACCATCTTCCCGTTTCGGAAAATCGGGTCTGGAGTGGGCACCCCGACTCTCTTTGCGGTGCAGTGCGGAGACTGCAATCGACAATCCCACATCGATCAGGTTCTCCAACTCAAGCGCCTCGGTTCGGTTGGTATTGAAGGTGGCGGAGTGGTCTGTCAGGCGCACATCCTTGAGCTTGTCCCGAATCGCTTTCACCTTCTCGACACCATCAGCCATCATATCCTCAACCCTGAATACACCAGCATGATCCTCCATGGTCTTGCGGAACTCCTTACGCAGTTCACTGACGGTGATACCCTCGCCTTTGACGTCCCATCTTTCCAGTCTGTCTACGCTTTGAGCAACACTGTCATCAGACAGTGGGCGATGTGCACTGTTCTGCTTTACATATTCAATGATGTTGTGTCCCGCCAGACGACCGAATACCAGAATATCGAGCAGTGAATTGCCACCCAGACGGTTGGCGCCATGCACGGAAGCACAGGCACATTCACCGGCAGCGTATAAGCCGGGCAGCGGATCGCCATCATCACTGGCGGTTGGCATCACCCGACCGAAACGGTCGGTGGGTATGCCGCCCATCACATAGTGCGCGGTTGGAAAGACCGGAATTGGATCCTGTACCGGATCGACACCGGCAAAGATCTTGGAGCTTTCGCGTATACCGGGCAGACGTTTGGCGATTACATCTTCGCCAAGGTGATCCACCTTGAGCATGACATGATCACCGTCCAGACCACAGCCACGGCCTTCTCTCACTTCGGTAACGATGGAACGCGCGACCACGTCACGACTGGCCAGATCTTTCGCATTCGGGGCGTATTTCTCCATGAAGCGCTCCCCATCCTTATTGATCAGATAGCCGCCCTCACCGCGAACACCCTCCGTGATCAACATCCCCTTGCCGGCAATGCCGGTTGGGTGAAATTGGAAGAACTCCATATCCATCAGTGGCAACCCGGCACGCAGTGCCATCGCCATGCCATCACCTGTGTTAATGTGTGCGTTACTGGTAGTGCGAAAAACCTGTCCGCAGCCACCGGTGGCAAGCAGGGTTGTCTTCGACTCGATCAGCAGCGGTTCACCGGTGGCAATATTCAACACCAGTGCACCCAGCACGACCCCCTCTTCATCCTTGATCAGATCGACTGCGAAGTATTCATCATAGAAGTGGGTTTTAGCGCGAATGTTCTGTTGGTAGAGGGTATGCAGTATGGCATGACCGGTACGGTCGGCAGCAGCACAGGTTCGCGCCGCCTGATCCCCACCGAAGTTCTGACTCTGCCCGCCAAACGCCCGTTGATAGATCTTGCCATTGGGCAGCCTGGAGAATGGCACACCGTTGTGTTCGAGTTCATACACAGTGGGTATCGCTTCACGGCACATGTACTCAATGGCGTCCTGATCCCCCAGGTAGTCCGACCCCTTCACAGTATCGAACATATGCCAGTGCCAGTTGTCCGGCAATACATTGGCCAAAGCGGCATTTACACCACCTTGGGCAGCCACCGTATGGGAACGGGTAGGAAAGACCTTGGATACAACGGCCACCTTCAGATTTGCATTGGCCAATTGAAGCGCTGCATTCAGACCAGCGCCACCGGCGCCCAGAATGAGTGTATCGAATCGTTGTTTATCAAGTGCCATGTATGAGTAACCCTTTCTGTTCAGGCGACGTGCGCGAGAATGATGACCTGCAGCACCCAAAGTGCGCAGCCGATAAGTACAAAGCCGATCGCGGTCAGTACTGAGACACGAATCGCTGTTGGATGAACGTAGTCGATCACCACATCACGTATCCCGACCCAGGCATGAAGTAATAGTGAGGCAAAGAACAGCAGCAGTCCGAATCCCACCAGGGGCTGAGCCACCCAGCTCTGCCAGGCCGCATGATCCGCTGGCGCATCGGCAATGAAATGAAGCAGCATATAGAGGAAAAACAGTATCAGATAGATGGCACTGGCACGCTGTAGAAACCAGGCTTTCAATCCGCTTGCTCGACGACTCATAGCAGACCTCCCAGCAGAATCAGCGCCACTACCGGAGCAGCCACCGTGACCGCCAGGGCAGTCTGACGAAACAGCGGCTTTTCAACACCGATATCGATGTCGATCAAAAGGTAACGGATACCTGCCAACAGATGGTGCATCAATGCCCACAACATCAGAAACAGAATCAATTTGACCAGTCCCATGCCGAGTATGGCTTTCACCGCTGCAAACCCATCCGCCCCCGAAAGGGAGAGATCAAACAGATAGATCAACAAGGGAATGCAGAGCACCATGACCACACCGGTTGCCCGGTGAATGATTGACATGATGCCTGCCATAGGCAGACGTATTTTAAAAAGATTAAGAAACACAGGTCTTGGTTTCGTGTCTAGCATAGTGTCGTATTCCAAATAAAATTCAAAATAAACGATGGGGGACTAGGTTCTGTTAACAATTCATTGTAATCCGATTACCAACCAGCAAACCTGCAACTGGTTTAGATCAACATCCATAGTCAATCACGCTTCATCATGCAACTGGCTCGCACAGACGCCAGGGCGGTCATATTCAGAAGTCCGCGAACGCTGATACTCGGCGTTACAATGTGAGCTGACTTGGCCGTGCCGATCAGGATCGGGCCGATGGCGATTCCTTCACCCAAAACTTTCAACATATTGAAGGCGATATTCGCCGCATCCTGATTCGGCATCACCAACAGATTTGCACTGTCTTTCAAACGCGAATTGGGAAAGCGGCTGCTGCGCAACTCTTCCGAGAGTGCCAGATCAGCATGCATCTCACCTTCGATTTCAAGATCAGGCATACGCTGTCGGACCAGCTCAAGCACACGTTGCATTTTTCCGGCAGAAGGTGAGTCGTGACTGCCGAAATTTGAATGTGAGACCAGTGCTACTTTGGGCTGTACACCGAACCATAGCACCTCTTCTGCACACAGAGATACAATCTCTGCCAGATCCTCCGCAGAGGGATCTTCCTGCACGTAGGTATCCGCCATGAACAGAGTGCCTGAATGCAAAACCAGAGCATTCATGGAAGATAGCTTATTTACGCCAGTTTCGGTACCAATGATTTCTGTGACATTTCGAAGATGCTTGCGATAACGACCAACCGTACCACAAATCATTGCGTCAACTTCACCTATAGATAGCATTATCGCAGCCAATACTGTCGGATTTCGATTCAGATATTTCCTTGCCTCTTTCGGTGAAAACCCTCGCCTTTGAACCATATCGAAGAAGGTTTTGGCATGCAGCTCAAAGTTTGGATTATCGAGTTGATCGACTATTTCAAAATCACTGTTCTCAGTCAGGCGCAGGCCCAACTGCTCAATCCGTTGCAGTATCACTTTGCGACGTCCAATCAGTACCGGCCTGGCGATACCCTGGTCGACCGCCTGCTGCGCCACCTCCAGCACCCGCTCTTCTTCGCCCTCCGCGTAAACAATACGCCGGATATCCGCCCGAGCACGCTCAAACAGAGGACGCATGGTCAGACTGGTGCGAAACACCCGATGTTGTAAACGGGCACGATAGCTATCCAGATCTTCGATCGGTCTCAGTGCCACACCGGACTCCATAGCCGCCGTGGCAACGGCACATGGAACAGAGACCATCAGCCGTTGATCAAAGGGTTTGGGAATCAGATACTCCGGACCGAACTGCAAGGATTGTCCACCATAGGCCGATCGAACCACATCCGAGGATTCGGCCTGGGCCATCTCGGCAATCGCCTTTACACAAGCCATCTTCATGGCGCTGTTGATCTCTGTTGCCCCCACATCCAGCGCCCCTCTGAAGAGAAAGGGAAAACAGAGGACATTGTTCACCTGATTCGGGTAGTCGGTCCGCCCAGTCGCCAGAATTGCATCGGGTCGAACCCGTTTCGCTTCTTCAGGCAATATTTCAGGTGTGGGATTGGCCAGCGCCATGATCAAAGGATTGGGCGCCATCTTCGGCAACCAGTCGGCTTTCAAGACCCCTGCCGCAGAGAGACCGAGAAACAGATCGGCACCATCCAGAGCCTGCTCCAGGGTGCGGAGCTCGGTATCGACGGCATACTCCGACTTATAGGGGTCCATCTCCTCACTGCGGCCCTGATAGACTACACCGGCAATATCGGTAACGATGATGTTTTCCTTTTTCAGACCCAGTTCCACCAGCAGTCCCAGGCAAGCCAAAGCGGCCGCACCGGCACCGGCGGTAACCAGTCTGATATCACCGATATCCTTACCGACCACCTTCAGGCCGTTCAGAATGGCAGCACAGACAACGATGGCGGTACCATGTTGATCATCATGAAAGACAGGGATATTCATCCGCTCCTTGAGTGCCTTTTCAATGATGAAACACTCCGGCGCTTTGATATCTTCCAAATTGATGCCGCCAAAGCTGGGTTCAAGGCGGGCAACAGTCTCGATAAACTGATGGGGATCCAGCTCATCGACCTCAATGTCGAATACGTCAATGTCGGCGAACTGTTTGAACAGTACCGCCTTACCCTCCATCACCGGCTTCGATGCCAGACTGCCGATTGCCCCCAGGCCCAATACAGCCGTGCCATTGGTGATTACCGCAACCAGATTGCCTCTGGCAGTATAGTCAGCGGCACGATTGGGATCCTCAGCAATCTCTTCACAGGCAGCAGCAACACCAGGTGAATAGGCCAAGGCCAGATCATGCTGATTGGCCATTGGTTTGGTTGATTTGATTTCAAGCTTGCCGGGTTTGGGGGATCGATGATAATCGAGCGCCGCCTTTCTCAACTCTTCAGACATACAAAAAATGATTCCAATTTTATCGGTTACAGTTTGGCGCCACCATTACCGGGAGGTGGCTGACTTGGGTGACATGACGAACTATGGATCCTAACAAACCAGTTCGAATAAATCCTTTACTGCAGCTACCAATCAAAATGGTGTCCGCATCATGTTTTCAGCCTACTGAGGAATGCGGTCGGCCGGATGACCGGTGATGACCAATATAGGTTTAACTATGGAACTTATCTCTTCGCTGAGATGCATCTCATCATGACAGAAAGTCTGCAGACGCTCCTTCATCTTCTCAAGGACTTTTTCATTCCTTCGTTTCCAACAATTTTCGATCTTTTTCCCGGCAGATAGGTTAGGGCCTGTTAACACTAATCCAATTGACCCTAAGAGCACCGCTTCACAGCGGCGACCCAATCGCTCCAGGACATGCAACGTCCAAAGGGTTCTTTAGTGAATCCAAAAATTGCGGATTGGATCTCAGGCAGCAAAAAAGGGGCCAAAACCGGCCCTGTTCAATGAAAACCGCTTGCCAGTGGGACTGAGTCAGTTTGAGAGGATGTCAGAAGCGCAAAAATCGGCGGATTACCACCAATTTCGCGGGATATGACAGGGGGATTTCCACCCATTCATCCAAACAAAAACCTTAGTAAATCAGCGGTTATAAATCCCACATGTGACGACTTGAGGTGTTGCTGCTGAGCTGAAAATCAGGATATGAACACAAAGTGTTTATCTGCCTGAATCCACAGCTACTGATCAACCGTGTCTTTCCAGGATACATCCCAGGGACTGTTAAGCCAGCGACTGGCCCGTTCTGAAAAACCGGTTTCATCAGCCGGCTCCGCTACCCCGGTTATCTCGATGGTCTCTTCGACCTCGACATCCTGTACATCCACGATCTCTTCAGCCTCTGCGACAAAACTGAGCTTACAGAGGGAGGCACCGGCATTCAGTAGCTTTTTATCCTTTTCCAGATTCGATACGACCCCTTTGAGAATCTCCTTCATACCGTCCGGGTAGTCGGGATTGTCCAGCATACCCTGGACATCCGCTTGCATCTCATCGATCTTCTCTTCAGCCTGATTCCTCTGCTGTTTCTCCTGGTTATCCAGATCGACCAACTGCCTCTTAATCACCTCGGGAGAGACCGGAATCGTTGCGCCGGGGGTGGATACGCCCCGTTTGCGCAGGAGTACCCGCATCGATACGGCTGTCTGAGCCGTACGCTTAAACTCATCCAGCAGTTCGAGCGGGCTTGCCGTGGCTTCCTCTTCGTCACTGGAGAGGGAGATGAATTCGATGTTCTCATCCTTGGAGTAGTCCAGCCCGGAATATTGCATTATCTTTTCCAGCTGGCGCTTGATCAGGGTCTCCAGGTTACTGTAGTAGAGCTGGACCTGTTTGATCGGCAGGTTGCGCAGACTGTCACTCAAGGAGCTATAGAGATTCAGGGCATCGTCGGGGAGATCCTTGGAAGCAACGCCCAATACCAATACCGCATTCAGACTCTCCTGCATACTCTCTAAAGCATTCGTGATTTCAACAATCTGCTGAAGGATTTTGCGCTTGCCCTCTATCTTGGCAATATCATTCTGCATGCTTTGGTTGAATGGATCGTTTGAAGACATCTCGGCTCCTTTCCCAATACGATTGTTGACTGCAAAACCCTTATCCGAACAAGGCCTTATGTGCTTTACCACCACATAAAAAACTTCTTCCGGATTCATTCTGTTGGTTCTGCAAGTTGCCTCTCTCTGCTTGGATCTGTTAACGGTGGTCCCATGGGTTCTGATGCCTCTTTATCGCGCTACATGGGCAGCAGAAACTGATGGATTGTTTTTTTAACTGGTCCATAGAGTGTAGCGGCAAAATAACCAGCCGCTTAAATGAAGTAGGTTCCCAAACGACCTTTAAAAAAGTGTTGAAAAATCAATTGTCGAGTCTTGCCAAAGCTGGTTAAGGGGGCCACTCAGTGATACCAGCCGAACATGCGAGGTGATCGGCGCGGATAGGCGGATATCTACCAGACTATTCGGTGTGGTTGAAGTGTGTACTGGTTCGGCCAGTTGATATGTGAATAGCCGCACTCCCGGTGGCCGTTGCTGCCTGTGGCTTCAGCACCAGCGAAGTCGACCACCTGATTCTGGCCATCGGTTTCGATCAGCAACCGGTTGTACTGATTGCGCTGAAAGTTATTCAGATTACTGTTGTCGTTCTATCGCAACAGTTTTACGACTGCACTTTTAAATTGCCCTGACATATCAGCTTTCCCTGGATAACAATCAATCATTCCGCTGAAAAACGCAATCTTCTCCTTGCTTTGTCTGGATCCACGAATGGAACCTTAGGATTAAAGCGTTCTGTCTATGGTGGAGATGACCACTGTTAGCAGACCCTAAAGCTGTTCATAAGCTTCCCGTAACAACTGTTCAGTCGTCAGCCAATCGATACAAGCATCAGTCACAGATACTCCGTACTGCAAGTCAGAAAGATCCTCAGGGATATCCTGACGACCGGCATTCAGGTGACTCTCAAGCATCGCCCCCAGAATCATCGACTGCCCTGCCCCCTTCTCTCTGGCCTGAACAATCTGTTTGATCAAGTCACCCCAGACCACCACCTGGCGCATATGATCTTTTCGGCTGTTGGCATGTGAACAGTCCACCATCAATCTGGGAGTCAATCCACTATCCTGCAACGCTGAAGCGACACGCACCACCTCGGACTCATCGTAGTTCTCCCCCTGGCTACCACCACGCAGAATCAGGTGGGTATCCTGATTGCCGGTGGTGGCAATGATGGAGGTCTCTCCCGACTCATTGATACCGAGGAAGGTATGAGGATTTGCCGCCGATAGCATGGCATCGATCGCCACCCGTGTATTACCGTCGGTGGAGTTCTTGAATCCGACCGGCGTGGAGAGTCCGGAGGCCATTTGCCGATGGGTCTGGCTCTCGGTTGTACGGGCACCGATTGCCACCCAGGCCAGAAGGTCTCCGATATACTGGGGCGTAAAGGGCTCCAGAATTTCACTCGCCGTGGCCAATCCCAGCTGATTGATGTCAAGCAACAGCTGTCTTGCCAACCGTAAACCTTCTGCCATATCAAATGATCCGTTCATCTCCGGATCGTTGATCAGCCCTTTCCAGCCAATGGTGGTGCGGGGTTTCTCGAAATAGACCCGCATCACGATCATCATCCGATCACTGAGACTTTCAGCAACGGGTTTCAATCGATGTGCATACGCCATTGCCGCATCGGGATCATGAATTGAGCAGGGACCGACGATTACCAGAGGCCGCTGATCCTCCCCAGTCAGGATCTGATGTATTGCCTGCCTCGCTGTGATCACATGATCATATACCTGAGCATTGACAGGCATCGCTTTGAGTAGCTCCGATGGTCGTATCAGTGGCTGAACACTGGAGACTCTCAGATCCGATACCCGTTGCATTTCATCCGTTTGTTGTTCGTTCATATCGATTTGTCCACGCTTGTTAACTGATCAGATCAACAATATCGAGTGATTAATCCGGTGACTCGGAATGTCATGTTCATCACGCCTCATCAGTCGATGGCCAACGCTATCGTTCCCCTATCCCATGGCCCGTTGATCGGCGTCTCTGCCCTTCTATGAAGATAGACCTTAATTTCGGTATAGCCATTGGCCATCAGCTGATTGGCTGAATCACGATCTGGATCCAGACTCTTTTGCTGTTCCCATTGATCCGACATACCGTCTCCATTCCGATCATCACGCTTATTCTGTTTGAGCATTCCCGAGAGAAACCAATCATCATCAGGTTCGGCCGGTCCGCTTCTACGCTACTGTCGGCGCCTGTGATCACTCCGCAAACATTGGTCGGGTGACTCTGTCCCGGGAAAATGACCCGGCCAGGGCGAGCACTTTCAGATAGGCCATTACCGTATCTTCAGTTTGGACAGTTGCCACCGGAAATTCGTTCTCCTGTGGGCCACCTTGACGACTGACTCCGATCTGAAACGAGGAAACAAACCCGCTGCTGGATCGTCTTACATGGGGTGTTCGGTAAGCTAAATTCATTTTGTGATCGCCGCCATCGTTGCATCCAACAGGTTCGCCAGATCGCTAGGACTCAACTCAATTTCAAGCCCCCGCTTGCCCGCACTGACATAGATCGTGGCGGATTGTGCCGCTGAACTATCGATGACTGTCGGCAGTTTTCGTTTCTGCCCGAGGGGACTGACCCCACCCAGGACATAACCACTGCTGCGCTCCACCGCACGGGGTTCAGCCATGGCCAGCTTCTTCACCTTCAGGACTTTGGCCAGCGCCTTCAAATCAAGCATTGCTGAAACCGGCAATACACCAACCGCAAGCCCACCACCATCGATTGAGACCACCAGGGTTTTGAAGACCCGCTCTGCCGGCAGTCCAAGTTTCTCCACGGCTTCCATCCCATAGGAATCGTGCTGCGGATCATGCTGGTAGCTGTGGGTCTGGTAGGTTATGCCGGCCAGTTTGGCCATTTTTACAGCGGGTGTCATTGTTGGCCTCTCTCGAAATGGACAACGACCTGATGGGTGATATACATAATCAGTAGCACAGCAGCGCCAAACAGATAGAGACCACTGTGTATCTCCACCTCGGCCACCACACCCAGCTTCACGGTGACAATCATCACCGCTACCACCATCACATCGAGCATCGCCCAGCGGCCAAAATCGTGCATCCATTTCAGCCAGCGCTGAAAATGGGCTGAACCAATCTGTCGACTGCGTAACAGCAGAAACAGAAACACCAGTTTGAACAGGGGCAACAGGACACTGAACAAGCCGACCGCAACAAATAGAAACCACTGATCCCGTTTGTACAGCTCCACCACTCCGGAGATCACCGAAAAGGAGTTGGCGATCAACAGAAACTTGGTGAGGGTTAGCATCGGCAGCCATAGACCGGCGATCAGCAATCCGCTGCTCACCAGCAACAGCAGCATCAACCGACGGGCTGCCGCCAAAGGAATTTCCACTGCTTGTGGTTCTGTTTCAACCTGCATTGTTATTAATCCGGGCCTGTTATCGCCCCTTCGATGGCACTATTGATAAGTTCGACCCTGATGTTTAATCCAGCCTCCTTCATGTTGCCCCTGAGGATCGTGATGGGTCCAGTGCACCACACCCCCCTTCTCATTCCATTCATACACACCATGAATCTGCACACGATCTCCCGCCTTGAGGTTCTTCACTCGTGGCGCAAGATCGATGTTGTGGGCCACCAACAGGGTACGCCCGGACTCGACGTTGATGATAAAACGCTGATGTCGGCTCCCCTCCCGATCGTCAGACAACACCCGCTTCACCCGCCCCTCAAGGGTCAGCTGTAGATCGGTGGCCCGATTGCGAAAAGCCTGCTCAATCCGATCCTGAGATTCGCCCCGCTTCGACTCGACGGGTGCCGTTGTGCCATGTTCACCGGGTGACCACAAACCAAAATAGGCGGCGACCAGCAGCAGTAACAGTACAACAAGTTTCTTCAGTTGAGACACAACGGATATCCAGTTTCGAGTGGATTTGATCGGGATTGAAAGCGGGTTGTCAGGAAGCTTTAGTTCATGGGTTCGCCGCTGACGTAGCGACCGCCTACGAACGCGGTAAAAAAAGCGTTCAGCTGGGGATGTTCAATCGGTTCCATTTCCAGGTCATGGGTCAGATTACGCTCCGCCACGTAGGTCTCATCACTGGAGTTGTGCACCAGCACCCGATACCAAGGCTGATCTTTCGGAGGTCTCGATTTGGCCACCTGTTCATACCATTCGTCAGAGAGCATGAAGACAGGATCGATATCCACCACCACACCCCGGTAGCTGAAGAGACGATGATGCACCAGATCCCCCACACCAAATTTTGCCTGACCGGTCTGAATTTCAGAGTTTGACAAGAGTGGCTCCCATAATTGTGCTCGTGCATCCAAATCGATGCCGTTTCACTTCATATTACCTAGAAATCCAACCCTCGGCCATCACTGGCCTACCGGTGGATTGTTACAATTGTGTTATGATCGCCCACAATTTTGTTTTAGGGCATTGTTAGACCATGATTTTGGCCGATTATTTTACAAACGAAGGCGATAAAGTCGCTTTCTCCCGCCAGCAGGCAAGTCGATTCGCAAAAGAAATAGCCAATGATTTCAACCCATTGCATAACATTGATGCAAAAATGTTCTGTGTACCCGGAGACCTGTTGTTTGCGGTGGCTCTGGATCGCTTCGGCTTGAGCCAGCAGATGTGTTTCCATTTTGCCGGCATGGTTACTGACAGTCAGCTGGTTTTTTCCGATACGGCCGGGGAGAAGATCGATATCACTGACGATGAGGGTAAAAAATATCTCTCCGTCCAACGCCAGGGCCCGCTCAGCAAAGATCACCAGCTGATCAGCAATCTGACTCAGAGCTACGTCTCTTTTTCCGGCAGAACTTTTCCCCACCTGCTGGTTCCGCTGATGGCAGAACAGAAGGTGATGATCAATCCGGGGCGCCCGCTGGTGATGTATGAGAGCATGGAGATCAGCCTCAATACGCTCGACATCCAACAGCCTATTCTGGAATCCACCGGCTCCAGTCTTGAGGTTCAGGGTAAAAAGGCGATGGCGGAACTTAAATTCCATATCATGGAGAATGGCCGAGAAGTGGGGCACGGAGCCAAGCACATGGCCTTACGCGGTTTGCGTGCCTATCAGGAAGAGGATATGCAGAAAGTGGTCGACGAGTACAATCAATATAAAGCCGCCTATAGCGTTTAGGATTTAAGCGGATTTTCTCTGCATCGATTGATCGTTAGCTAATTTCGACTCAATAAGCAGGTGCCATTTACCTATTCAAATTGTCGCATCGTTTTCGCCCTGCGGAATCAATAACCAGTCAGACGACCTAGCAAGATGGGTGGACTGGGTGGCGCCAAGCCACCTGTCCCAGATGATTCTGTCGCACCAATATCCATGCTGTCGTTGTTTCTCAGATTCCCCAAATAGTCGCAGCGGATATCCACGCCATACAGATTACTGAAATGCTGATAAGCAGCAGATTCTGTCTGCACGGCATCAATCGCCGGGCTACCGTCAGCCAAGGTAAAAATCTGTTGATCTGGATTGGTAAGCCGCGGATCCTCGTTGGATGAATCACCGACAATATTATTCGACCAGGATGCCCAGCCGGTTGTTGGGGTAGCTGTGGCATTACCGTACATTAAGTTATTTGATACATGCATACGGTTGTCAGCATCGTTTTCACGCAACCCTGAACCGCCGTTTGAAGCAAAGACCGAGTGAATCAGATTATGGAACAGGTTCCCCTCCATGTATGAGTCGTAACTGCGTTGCTGTCGCGCCCTGAGATAGCCATAGCCGCAATTGTGAATTGTATTATTCACCCAATAAACAGTTTCATGATTGACGCGATTGCTATCCTGCTCCACCAGTGCCCCATCGGTAATACCGTAAAGCACATTACCAATCACGTAACAAACTTCGCCATCCTGATCGGATGAGTCTCTGATCCCGTTCTGGCAATCGTAGATTTTTGATCCGATGATCCAATGATAGCCTGTCCAGGGGCCTTCATCGTTGTTGCTCAGAATTACTGCAGTACCACCATCTGCATTATATTCAGGCTTGAAATCATGAAATTCGCATTCACTGATCACCACATGATATGAGTTCTTGTTATCAACGGCATTTTCACCGCAATTATGACAATGATTACCAGCAAAGTAGACAAAGTATGGTGATTCCGCCTGAGGATTTCTGTTAGCACTGTTGCCTACCTGCATGGCGTCACCGCTGACCGAGTGAATATGGCAATCCACAAACCAGACATAGCGAGCCCCATAGAGCGGTCTTACACCGTGACGATCAGACCCGTTGTGACTACCATCGCTATAACCGGTATAGGCAACTTCATTGTTATAGTACATAACGAATTGTGAATTACTGACATCAAACAATCCGTTTTTATTAATTCCATATTGTGCAGAGTTTCGAAAGGTAATGTATTGGCATGCATCCAGATCAAAAGAGGAGCCATAAAAAACAGAAGTGTCGAATACAATGCCGTCAACGATCAAGTGGGTGGAGTTTTCGATTGTAGTCTCGTTGCATTCAATCCTTGGTTCGTCGATACCGATGATCCAACATGGGTTCGAGCGACTGCCATTGAAAGTCCAGTCAACGCCCGCCCAGTCATTGTAGTCGACCTTTCTGTTGCTGTTGTATGCTGTAGGGCGCGGTGTCCCATCACCATAAACAAACACCTTGGTTCCGGCGGCAGCCGGCATGATGGAAGGGAGACTTACCCTAGGGCGACTGGTGGTTCCATAGACAACACCAGCAATCGCATTATCACCTTGATCGAAATCTGAAGCATTGGGATGAAATCGATCAACGACATATTCCCCTTGCGTAACAGAAGCCGGTGGCTGTGGATTGGGGATAACACATGGGTCATAGGCATCCTGATTACCTGAGTACCAATCATGTGCCGTATAGTAGGCGCCATTGGGCAAGGTCGGCATGATCGGTATCGTGGCTGGTGATCCGGTAATCCCGGGTAGCGGATCAGTAGGATAGTGAATTCCGATATAGTTCCACGCTCTTCCACCGACTGGTGGTAATGCTGCTTTCAGATTGAGTCGAGGGATAGGGAGCGCTGCTAGTAGGCTTGATGTCAGCAGGCCCTTTAAAAATACTCTTCTTTTCATAGCCTTCCTTGTCCTGTAAATACGTCATTCGATATATCAAAATGCACATCCGATGATTTCTTCAATATCGACACCAGAGGATTCCCACCGGTCTGATAATCCCTTATCTTCTGATATCAGTCGCTGACACAACCGATGAACGGTCAACTGCAAAACGACATTCGAGTGTCTGGCGAATCATTCACCAATAAGAACCCCGCGTTCCCTTGCTTGGCGTCATAAACACTATCACTATCTGGTTAGTTGGATTGTGATCTGGTCGGACAATTTTCTAAATCCGCAGAAGTCCTGCTGGTTAAAAAAACCACGGATGCAAATTGCTGGCGGAGCGATCAAGTAAGAAGTTGAACAACTGAGGAGCAAAGTGGCCTACCTGTGACATCCGACTTCGAGTTACCGTAATCTAATCGGGCAAGCGATCCGATCTTATTTGTAGTGGCTCTTGTCCAGACCATATTTGCGCATCTTGTCATAGAGGGTCTTACGTGGGACCCCTAGCGCTTCCATGGTGTTTTTCAAATTACCCTTCTGGATTTCAAGCTGCTGCTTGATCAGACTCTTCTCGAAACAGTCAACCTGCTGCGGCAGAGTGATCGCCGTTTCACTGTCCACCTCCTGCATCAGGGTTTTCAGGTCATACCCCACATTCTCGCCAAGCAGTACATAGCGATCGGCAATATTGCAGAGCTCACGCACGTTACCCGGCCAGGGATGAGTCAGTAACACCCGGATCTGATCACTGTTGGGTTGTGGCACTTCCCGTCGATACCTGGCCCCGGCCATCAGCAGAAAATGGTGGAACAGCAGTGGAATGTCCTCCCGCCGGTCACGCAGGGGGGGTATCTCCAGGGTCACCACGTTCAATCGATAGTAGAGATCCTCACGGAATTCCGCCCTTTCACTGGCCGCCTTAAGATCGACTTTGGTAGCTGCGACCACCCGTAAATCGAGGGGTATCAGGGCATTGGAGCCGAGTCGCTCGATTGCGCGCTCCTGCAGCACCCGCAGCAGATGGACCTGCACCGGGGTCGGCATACTCTCGATCTCATCGAGAAAAAGGGTACCGTGATTGGCATGCTCAAAACGCCCCACACGCCGCCCCTTGGCCCCGGTGAACGCACCGGGTTCATGACCGAACAGCTCACTTTCGATCAGATTGTCGGGTACCGCACCACAGTTCACCGCGACAAAGTTGTACTCCCGTCGGCGACTGTGTTCGTGCAGTGAACGGGTCACCAGCTCTTTACCGGTTCCGGTCTCACCCAGCAACAGCACATCCGCGTCGGTATCGGCGATCTGGGCAATGGTTGAACGCAGACGCTGCATCGCCGGTGAACGTCCGATGATACGGGGTCCCGGGGTATTGTTCTGGGCGTCCAGCTCCTGGCGCAGGGATCGGTTCTCCAATGTCAGAGCACGCTTATCCAAAGCCCGTTTCACTGTCTCCACAAGCTGATCCGCGGCAAATGGCTTTTCGATAAAATCGTAGGCGCCGTCTCGAATCGCCTGTACCGCCATGGCGATGTCCCCATGCCCGGAGATCAGGATTACTGGTAGATCCCGGTCGATCTCCTGAGCCTTTAGCAGAAACTCAATGCCACCCATGCCAGGTATCTTGATGTCACAGATCACAACCCCGGGCCAGTCGTAGGAGAGCATCGGCAGCGCTTTGTCGGCACGCTCCATGGCATTGACCTCAATGCCTGCCAGTTGCAGGGTCTGGGTATTGGCGATGCGGATATGCTTCTCATCATCGATGAACAGAACAGGCGATTTACTCGACATGGTCACCCCCTGTCGCCGCGCCAATGAAATCTGTCGGGAGTGATTTCCAGTCGCTAGAACGGGATGAGCGAATCAGAACGTCACCAGAGGTAGTGTCAGCATCAGCCTTTTGGTTATCACCTGAAGCTAAATGTTGCGTGACTTGTCGCCCAACTGAAATTACCAATCTTCTCTCCTCGCACCTTGATTGACGCTTTTTAAGACAGATCCTATCCCGTCTATGCGCCGGCGTTGTCGACCACTCGCTCCGCCAATGGCAAACGAAGGGTAAACAAAGCCCCAGCCTTTTGGCTGTTCTGAGCTGATAGTGTACCACCCATGCTTTCTATGATGTGATGGGAGATGGAGAGTCCCAGACCCAGGCCACTCTCTTTCGTAGTGAAGAATGGATCAAAGATCCGCTCCAGGTGGTCTGCGGGAATACCCGGCCCATTGTCCAGAATGTCGACCTTCAGGCCCCCACCCTGCCTCACCATTTCGATTGACACCCATCGATTCTGCTGGTTCTCCATGGCATTCACCGCATTCGCAATGAGATTTACCAACACCTGTTCCAGACGTACCGGATCGGCCATCACCATAGGCTCCTCCTTGGCGAGTTTGTACTGTATTTCCGTACTGCTCTTGCGCAATTGGGGATGCAGGATACGTTTACTCGACTCAATGACGTTATGCATTGAAACCGGCCGTCTCGAGCCATCGGATTTGCGTGCAAACAGTTTCAACTGAGAGCTGATCTGGGCCATCGTCTCGATCAGCTCGGAGATCTGCTCCAGGTTCCAGCTGACATCGGCACAACGCTCCTGTTCCAGCAGCAGACGGGCATTGTCCGTATAGGTTCGGATCGCCGCCAAGGGCTGATTCACCTCATGGCTGATACTGGCTGACATCTGTCCAAGCATCGCCAGCTTGGCCGCCTGGATCAACTCGTCCCGGGTCTCCTGCAGAGCTTCCTGGGTACGCCTTCGTTCCTCGATCTCCTGATGCAGGTCCACGGTGCGCTCCTGAACCCGCTGCTCCAATCTGTCCCTGGCCTCCCGCAGAGACTGGTTGACTTCCGCTTCATAGTGGGACCTCTCCCGGTTTCTCCGATATCGTTGCGACATCACCAGACCGATCAGCAGCATTACGGTAAAAGCAAAACTGCTGGCTCCAATGGCATGCAACTCCTCCTGATTGACCTCTTTCATCGGAATCAGCAGATGCACCAGCCAGCCGGCCTCCGGCATCGGCTGGGCGAGCATCATATAGGACTCGGCCCGCCGCCGCTGCTGGCCACGGATATCGATCCTCTGAGCCGACTCGGAAAGTTGCTCCCGATAGGCCACATTCAAGGGTTCAACCGCTGCACCCGAGTAGCGCCGACTCTCCTGGATACGCAGCCGCACCTCGGCAGATAACGGAGAGAGACTGCGAAACCGCCAACCCGGCCGGGTGGTAATGAAGATAACCCCTTCCGGATCGGTGACGATCACTTCAGTGTCACGCCCCTGCCAATCCTGCTCCAGGTTGGTCAGATCGATTTTGATCACCACCGTACCCAGGATGCCCCCCTCATGGCGTACCGGGTAGGCAAAATAGTACCCCCGCCTGCCTGAAGTGCTGCCCAGGGCGTAGTAGCGTCCAAGCTGCCCCTGCATCGCCTGCTTGAAATAGGGCCGATAACTGAAATTGCGTCCGACGAATGGCTTTTCCGACTGCCAGTTACTGGCTGCGATGGTCAAACCTTCGTTATCCATCAGGTAGGTATCTGAAGCATTGGTGATGGTATTGATGGTCTCCAGATAGCGATTCAGTGCGTTGATGCGCTGTCTATCACCGGGACGTTTCAGCAGCTCCACCAGTGGCGCATTGGTAGAGAGCAACTCAGGCAGAAACTCATATTTCTCCAGTTGAGCCTGCAGATTGTTGACATAGATATTGAGCTGGCGCTCACCGGAAACCGACATCTCCTGCTGAACCCGGTGGCGTACGAAACCGGTGACCTGCCACAGCAACAGCGCATAGGCAATCACCACCAAGAGCACGATGAGCCATTTTCTGCGCGGCAGATAGCGCAGGCTTATGAAGGGTTTATCTGAGACTTCCACAACAGTTAACCATAGCCTATTTGGTTACCGGGTAAATAGTATCCGAATGGCTATGACGCTTTGGAATTGGGTGGCAGTGGGTACCAGCCACACCCCGGCACACGATGCCACTGCTGCCGCTGCTCCCTTCCGGGCCTGACGGGGTTCACAGCTTCTCGTTGCGGGGGGACCGATACCAACCGCCATAAAAGGTGAGACGGGGGATTATACCGATAATTGCCATGGAAAAAAGTCTAAAGCCGATTCATCCCGGTCAACTATGGCTGCAAGCAGGCATCTTTGGAGAAACCAACCGCTTTCAACAGCGGCCTGAGCCCAGCCCAGACGTTATCCTTGAGGATCGGTTGAGCCTTGTCGTTGGGATGTATGCCATCGTTCTGCATCAGCGACATATCCAATGCTACCCCCTGAAGAAAAAAGGGAACCAGGGGAACCGATTCCGCCTCCGAGACATCATAATAGACTTGATGGAAGGCATTGGTGAATTCCGGTCCATAGTTGGCAGGCAAGCGAACCCCCAATATCAGCACCGCCGCACCGGCCTGCTTGGAGAGCTTGACCATGCGTAGCAGATTGTCATGCATCGCCCGGCTGTTGATACCCCGCAGACCATCGTTACCACCCAGTTCGATGATCACCAGGGTCGGTTGATGCTTCGACAACAGGGCAGGCAGACGGCTCAGGCCACCCTGGCTGGTATCGCCGGAGACACTGGCGTTGATCACCTGGAACGGGCCACAATGGGAGTTCAATCGCTGCGACAGCAGATTGACCCAGCGAATCTCGGTGGTGACACCGTAACCGGCGCTGAGACTATCGCCAACCACCAACAGTGTGGTCTGTGCCAGAGTGACAACCGGCAGAGACAGAAACAAAAAGAGTAACAATTTCCGTAGGAATCTTTTCATGTTGCAGACATCTCCCAACTCTCATCCTGTGACCGCCAAAGGGCTGATGAAGTTCGTTGAAACCTCCCAAGGCAGACTCGACATTCTGCAACAGATCGATCTGGAAGTCGCTGCCGGAGAAGCGGTGGCGATCCTAGGTGCGTCCGGCTCCGGCAAATCGACTCTGCTGGGCCTGCTGGCGGGTCTGGATGAGGCCTCCGCAGGTGATGTCACCCTGTTCGGCACCACCCTGGGTGGACTGGATGAGGATGGCCGCGCCGCATTACGGGCCGGTCAGGTGGGTTTTGTGTTCCAATCCTTTCAGCTGCTCAGCGGCATGACCGCGCTGGAGAATGTGATGCTGCCCCTGGAGCTGGTCGGCCATGCCCACGCCGAACAGGCGGCCAGGGATGCCCTATCCAAAGCCGGTCTGGCGGAGCGCTTGACCCACTACCCTTCGCAGCTCTCCGGCGGCGAACAGCAGCGGGTGGCGCTGGCCCGGGCCTTTGCTCCCAGTCCGAAAGTGCTGTTTGCCGATGAGCCAACCGCCAACCTGGATGCCCACACCGGTGAGAAGGTGGCAGAACTGCTGTTCGAACTGCAGGAGCAGAGCGGTACAGTACTGATCCTGGTCACCCATGATGAGATGCTGGCTCAACGCTGTGACCGCCGGCTCTATCTGCGTGAGGGCTGCCTGGAGAGTGATCGATGAATCCCTTCATGCTGGCGTTGAAACTGTTGCGCCGGGATTGGCGAGCCGGCGAGCTGCGTCTTCTGGCCACCGCCCTGGTGATCGCGGTCGCCTCAGTCACCGCCGTGGGCTTCTTCACGGATCGCATCGAACGGGCGATGGCCCGTCAGGCAACGGAGGTGCTGGCCGCCGACTTGAGAATCGAGAGCAATCGCCGCCTAGATGAAGCACTCAGTAACGAGGCGGAGCAGCGTCAGATGCGCCAAGCCAGAACCCTGACCTTTCCCAGCGTGGTACTGAACAACGGCAACAGCCAGCTGGTTCAGGTTAAATCGGTCTCGGCAAACTACCCCCTGCGAGGCAAACTGCAGGTCAGGGATCAGGTCAACGGCACAACACGCTATGCGGATGATTTGCCCGGCTCCGGGGAGGCCTGGCTCGAGGAGCGGCTGCTGCCCCTGCTGGGGCTGCAGATCGGCGACCGTTTCAAACTGGGCCAGCTTGAGTTCACCCTGAGCCGCATCATCACCTATGAACCGGACCGATCCGCCAACCTGTTTCAGCTCGCCCCCAGAGTCATGATCAATCAACAGGATGTGCAGCAAACCGGACTGCTGGGACCGGCCAGCCGGGTCAGACACAATCTGCTGATTGCCGGCACCCCAGCTCAGATCAGTGACTACCGGGCGTGGCTGGATGCACAACAGATCAGCGGCATTCAGGTGCAGGACATCCGCGCCGCCCGTCCCGAGCTGCGTGCGGCACTGGACCAGGGCGGCCGGTTCCTGCGACTGGCCGCCGCTACTGCCATTCTGCTCTGCGTGGTTGCGGTGGCTCTTTCCAGCCGACGCTTCGTTGAGCGACAGGCGGACACCAGCGCCCTGCTGCGATGCCTGGGAGCCAAGCGTAACCAAGTGTTGCAGATTTTTGTCATTCGTCTGCTCGGCCTGGGAGTGATCGCCAGCCTGCTCGGCAGTCTGTTGGGACTGGCGGCTCAGACCCTGCTGGTGGAACTGGTGGGCCACTGGTTTACCCAGCAGATTCCCCCCCCCTCACCCTGGCCTCTGCTGTCCGGCGTCGCCACCGGTATCCTGGTGCTGCTCGGTTTCTCACTGCCGATGGTGACCCGGCTCGCCGAGGTTCCCCCGTTAAGGGTCTTCCGACGCCATCTGGGGGCACCGCCGATCGGTTATCTGCTGTTCATCTCTGCAGGGGTTGCCGCCCTGGCCACCCTGCTGATCTGGCAGATCGGCGACGATCAAATAGCCTTCAAACTGATCGGTGGACTACTGGGTGGTTTGCTGCTGCTGTTGTTGATCGCCCGATTGCTGGTCACCCTGCTGACACCGCTGCGAACCCGAACGGCTGGCTCCTGGCGCTATGGCCTGGCCAGTCTCTCGCGTAACCCGATTACCACCAGCGTCCAACTGAGTGGTTTCGGCCTCGGGATGACGGTACTGCTGGTACTCGCCCTGGTGCGTGTCGATCTGTTGAGCAACTGGCGGGAGGCCCTGCCGGCGGACAGTCCCAATCAGTTTCTGATCAACATCCAACCGGATCAGGTGGATGGAGTCAGGAATCATCTTCAACAGAGTGGCATCCCCTCGGTCGGGCTCTATCCGATGATGCGGGGGCGTCTGATCAGTATCGATGGCAAAGCGGTCTCCGCTGGCGACTACCCTAATCCCAGAGCCCAACGACTGGCGACCCGGGATTTCAATCTCAGCCAGGCCACCAGCATGCAGACCGACAACAAGATCGTTGCAGGTCGCTGGTGGTCGCAAGCCGACTGGGGGGAGCCCTGGTTCTCGGTAGAGGAAGGGATTGCCAAAACCCTTGGCATCCCCATGGGGGCACTGCTGACCTTTGAGGTGGCCGGACAGCAGGTCAGCGGCAAGGTAACCAATCTCAGGTCGGTCAAGTGGGACTCCTTCAACGTCAACTTTTTTGTGGTGGGCACACCCGGCCTGATGCAGGACCTGCCTGCAACCTACATCACCAGCTTCTACCTGCCGGATGAGCAGCGTACGGTGTTACACAAACTGATTCACAACTATCCGAGTATCACCGCCTTGGATGTCACGGCTTTGATGAAACAGGTACGGGGGATTATGGATCGGGGTGCGATGGCGGTGGAATCGGTATTCCTGTTTACCCTGGCTGCCGGGTTGATCGTACTCTATGCCGGTATCCAGGCAAGTCATGAACAGCGGGTTCAGGAGACCGCCATTCTGCGCACCCTGGGGCTCAGCCGGCAACAGCTGATCCTCTCCATCACCCTGGAGTTCGCTTTGCTCGGCGGACTGGCAGGCGTAATCTCCGCCGGGCTTGCCAGTGGCATCGGTTATAGCCTGTCAACCGGGGTCTTCAATCTACCCTGGCAGTTCAATCCCCAGCTCTGGTTGGTGGCGGTATTCGGTGGAGCGATCGGCATTGGGGCTGCCGGCACACTGGCCAGCTGGTCACTTTTCAACACCCCGCCGATTCTGGTTTTGCGACGGGCTTGATCGGCAGAGTCTCAAGCTGGCCATCATCGAGGGTGCGGCCCTCAGAGTACGACCCAAGGCCATGACGGTGCTGGTGGTTGTGATCGGATTGATGCCAATCATGCTCAGCGATGGTGCCGGTTCGGAAGTGATGCAGCGTATCGCCGCACCAGTCATCGGAGGCATGCTGACAGCCCCACTGCTGTCACTGTTTGTGATCCCGGCACTGGTACTGCTGATCAAAAGGAAGTCCCTGCCCAGCAGACTCTCAGTGATTACCCAAACACCAGCAACCCACCTCTTAACAGGCCACCTGTATTATGCAGTGAATAGCTGTAAAACCGGTTATTTCTGGACAGCTTGTTGGCTATCCCGAACAATCACGCAGAGCCAAGGGATCAAACCACCTGTGATCTCTGCTGATTCATGGTATGGCTGATATAACCCAGCTTGTGTTGGCACGTCATCACCTCAGGATGGCAGGCACCTGATACCAGCAAGGTGGAGAAAATCTCCGGGTAGATGCTTTTTTAATTTCACCAATCTCACCAGACAGGTGAAGTACCAGCTCTGTCTCGACATCATCGATTTGATCTCAAATGCCAGCCTTGATCTGCACGATTTTACTACCGTCCAGCGCCAACTGGGGAAGATCCGAATTCTTACGGCAATATGTTAGAGACTGCCCCCTGTAATTACAGATCAGCAATGCACTCCGTTACACCAGAGCAACAGGGATGGCAGAGACCGACTCAGGTTGAACTCAGGTAAGGTGATTGTTCAGCCAGCCCAGGATCTCTGACGTTTATCGATATGCCCGAGGTAATTCAGATTGCGTAGAATAGCTAATACCTGCGGATGGCAGGAAGTTGACTCAAGCAGTATGTGGAAGACTTCCTTATAGATACTCTGAGCGCTGCCGCTGTCACCGGACAGATAGAGTAACAGTTCAGTCTCAACCTCATCGATGATATCCAGAAAACCGGGATCGATCTGAACAATCTTGCTTCGGCCCAGCAAACAATAGGCGATCGCCCAACCCACCGGTGTGATGACATGGTGAAGCACGGTCGCCGGGGGTTGGCCGTACTTTTTCGAGACCATAGTGATCAGTTTGTGAACAGCGGCCAGTATCAGTTTCAGATCCTGGGGATCCAGATCAGTCAGGCCCAAACCATATTGAGAGAGCGTGACTTTCAAGTGTTTCCTTTCCTGGCTTTTTTCGAAGATATAATTCAACATATCACAACACCTATCCTTAAGCCTTTTATTTGAGTTTCAGGTAAAAACGGTTATCGTACAGCCACTTGTAAACCCAGTGATCTAGCCGTTCTCACCAACCGAGCATTTTCAAACTCCGTACAGAACATTGCTCCAAAAACCGCTGAAGCAGTATCCATTTCCTTAAAATCATTTAAATCCTAGCGGCAATTCCTTAATTCAACATTAAAATTGTGTAAACAAATCACAGATTTACACTCTGACCAGTTCAATATCCGTGGGTGCAGCAGTCTAATTTTTTATGAAACAACAATTTAACTGATATCTGTGGTACTGATGGCGAATACATAGCGTCCCTTCTCAGAAGCGTATTGACCGGTAATAACCGGATCATTGTGTGAAGCACGCTGTTGTGCTTTTTCACCCCGAAGGGTAGTGATCCCGGCATGCACCGGGATGACGGGGAGTAAGATCATTTTTGATGAGGATATTGTCTTCATTGCAGTCGTATATTGGCGAGTCATTGCGCTGATTGGCGTCCATTCGCAGCCGAGTCATTTCCCGCCTTCCTCAACCCCTTCAGATGAAGACTCACACCTTTCACCAATCCCTGATTAAAATTATGGTTTATGCGGCGGGTGGAGTTGCTAATCTAGTACTGGCAGTAAAAGAAGATAACGATAAGGAACCCTGCAGGATATCCACTCGTCTGGTCCGGTCCAACCGATGCGCTCCGACCCCTGTCACGCATCGAGAGTAAAGCGCGACCAGTTGCAAGATAAGAACGTTGAGGTTCCAACCCGGAACACCTTTCCGGCGACACCAATAATCTGGAGGAAATCTGTGCTAAATCTACTGAAGTGTAAATGCCTATTCGGCTTTCTATGGACCAGTGCGATCGCAGCGGGTCTGCTGACATTCATCTTTTTTTCATTCATCGATCCGGCTGCCATTGCTGCCGTCATGAATCTGGCGGAAAAAACCCAAACCAGTAACTTCAATATCTATCTCGGCGTTTTTGTCTTTTTCTGGTTTACTCTCAACACCTCAACCTATCTGGCATTCTATTTCGGTCAACTGCTTAGGAAGATGGAGAAGGAAGCCGAAGAGATGGAACAACGAAACCAATCTCACGAGAACGAGACCGGTATACACACAAGCTGATAGCTATTAACCCGGCACTCTGCTAACCAGCGACATAACGCTTCTTTCCATGGCAGGCCCACAAGGTCTTTCAAGAAACGCTTTGATCGCTGGTTAAGCAGAACAGTCAAATCTCCCGCTCGACTTACTCGGGAATATTGGGCGGATCCAGATCTTCCACCGGCAGCTCATCCTGAAGATTGTTCTGCCACTCCTTCAGCATGGCCACATGCCAACCCTCTTCTTCCGCCATCTCGGCAGCCAGTTTACGCACATCCTCAGTGGGTGAATGCTCGGATATCTGCAGATAGAACTCCCGCCCCCGGATCTCGTTATAGAGGGCGATCTCCATGGCCTGGGTAACCGTCATCATATAGTTCGCCTCCTCCATACAGAAGGCTTCCGGCGACGAGGGACAGCGCCATTTGAAATCCCAGGGTGTCATTTGGGGCAGTTCCAGACCGTGGGTGCGCTCCATCACCTCCTTGGCATGTTGACGACTGTAGCCTGCAAGCTTACGAAACAGCTCCGCCACCTGCAGATTGTTGTGGATCTCCATGCTGTCCGCCAGTTCGTCATAATGGTCACTGGAGGCCTCTTCCAGTTCCAGCGCATGCACCAGGAACTCTTCGATGCTGATTATCGGTTCGACGAGATCATCACTCATAGACAAAACTCCTCCTCCAACTCTGCCACTTCGCAACTTTTTATATTTTCAGGCTGCCATACCGGTATCGGTGTGGCGTAGATTACTCCGGTAGCAAGTCCATCATCCGCCTGGATGATCTGCGCCGCCTTGATACGATCCTCGGTCGGCACTTCGTTGATGAACGGGTGTACCGTCTCCTTCCACGCCTTCTGGTCTGGACGAAAGGTGACACAACCACTCAGTACCTGGATAAAGGCGAATCCGGGATACTCGATCGCTTCCACCAGAACCTTGGTCAAATCCGAAGGATTACCGGCAAACGCTCTGGCGATAAAACCGGCGCCAGCAGCCAAGGCGATGGCGGCGGGATTGAAACTGGGTATGCCGGTGCCATGGGGTGTCAGCTTGCTCTTATCCCAGTTCGGCTTGGTCGTGGGCGAAGCCTGTCCTTTGGTCATGCCGTAGACCTCATTGTCCATCACAATATAGGTCATATCCATATTGCGCCGGCAGGCATGCAGAAAATGGTTTCCGCCAATCGAGAATCCATCCCCGTCACCGCCTGCCACCACCACCGTCAGATCGGGCCTTGCCGCCTTCAGACCGGAGGCCGCCGCCAGTGCGCGACCGTGGATACCATGAAAACCGTAGCTGTCGATATAGGCAGGCAAGCGGGATGAACAACCGATCCCCGAGACCACGGCCACATTCTCTTTGACCAGCCCGAGGTGGGCCATCGCCTTGGTCAATGAAGCAAGCACGGCAAAGTGACCGCAGCCCGGGCACCATACTGGCTTGATATCCGATTTATAGTCTTTTGCCTTCAGCGAAGGTACCGGCATGTTCCCCCCAGCGATTTAACCCAAAAAAATAAACACCTTAACGATTAAAAGCATATACCAATATCACCAGAACCCACATGTCGAAAATCAACCGCCATCGACAATTTTAGTGTGCATCAGCTTGGCATATAGGGGTTATCCCTGATATCCACCTAGTTGGCACATGGCATAAAGTGGTTAGGAGCACACCAGATGACTCTCATGTCATCTGCAAATTTTTATATGGAAATTCAGCATACTGTATTTATCAGGGATGGATAGCTTACATGGAGTGTAGATTGAATCCCGTTAACCGTACCTCCTCCCAGCAGGGAACCGGGTATCACCATAGGTTTTCGGCAAACCCATTGGCCCGGTCCGTCCTGAGTGCAGGGCAACCTCTGTTCCCGATACCAGATCACGCAACTGCTGACAGACATGAGTATCTGTCTACTCTACCCCCACCTATCCGCAGATTTACGCCCATGGCAGTTTCCCTGTCAAAGCCTGAACAGCGCACTTGAAACAGAATAGCCCAGATAAACCAGCATAAGCACCACTCAGTGAGGTAACCCTTGAACACACTCAACAGATCCGGGAACAATCACAGCGAAGCCAAAGGCAACTACTCCCAGGCAGTCTATCGGGATCATGTAAGCCTGTTTAATGAACTGACCGAACAGGAGATCAAGAGCGCCGTACGCAAGAAGTCCTCCACCGCGGCCAAACTGGCGAGAAACGCACCGCAACAGCATCGTGGGGAGATGGAAAAACTGTTCAATATCTCCCTCTTCATTCACCATCGCTTTGAAGAGATCCACAAGCTGCCAAAACAGGATATTCACGGAGCCATCACCATCTTTCTCTATGGCATCTGGTCGATCTACAACCAGGGTGCCGCCCTCCCCGGCAAGCGGTTCGATACGCTGGTCACTCAGACCAGGGATACCATGCGCGAAAGAGCGGAGTTTCTCAAAGAGTACGAGAAATCAAGCAGCGGCAACCGGTCGGCCCTCTATGAGACTTTTGCGATGATTGGGAACTGGCTGCTGATGATCCAGCACCACCTGACCTCACAACCGGATGAGACCGCATTGAACAATGTCAAAATCATGGTCAGAGAGATCATCACCCGCAGCCTGAAGATTGAACCCGAGTCGATCTCCATCAGCCAGGAAGGCGAGCTGACCATCACCGATCAAAACTGCACAACCCAGTGAAGGAAGACAAGATGAACATCAGGCGACTGCTATCCCGTTTGTTACTGGCAGGGTTTCTATCCACCTGTTCTACCATGATCAACAGTGCGCCGGCTGACAACTCAGCAGCTACGCCAGGATTCCTGGTGGATGGATTCGATCAGTTGTTTGAGCAGCCCGTAAAGGCTCCAACCATCAGCAGCCTTCAAAGCAGTGGTGATGCGGGGAAACGTTTCGCTGAGGAGCTAAGTACGATCACACCTCAGGATATCCAGGCCGCAGCAAACAACAAATCACCGTACGCCACCCAATTGGCTGGCAGTTTTCCTGAGCCGAACCGGGCCAATATGGAGAAGATATTCAATATCGCCCTATTCGTTCAAAAAAGGATAGAACAGGCAGCGCAGATACCTGAAGGGGACATTCCGACGGCCACAGCCTCGTTCCTCTATGGTGTCTGGTCAGCCTATAACGAAGGGGCAGAGATACCGGAGCAGAATCTGCTGCATCTACACAAACAGGTAGCACAAATGATAGAGGGCAACCAAGCCCTGAGCCTAGGTCTGCAGAATGCCACCCCGGCCGATCGGCAGAAACTGTATGAATATCTCGCCATGACCGGGAACTGGATGGTGATGTTTCAGGATACTTATAAAAAGGGTCCGGACCAGAAGACGGTGACCAACATCAAGAACATGGCTAGAGAACTGTTACTGGCCAGTTTCAAGATCGACGTGGATAAGCTGCATATCAGTCAGGATGGCCAGCTATCGATGTTATAGAGAACTTAGCGCGTCTGGCGGGGCTCTTCCCTGCCTCTGTAGATGGTATTCATACATCGGCTGGACAGAGACCTATCGGGAAAAAGTAAGCCTAAAGAAACCAGGTCTCAGTCACTCCATTGAGCTGTCTTATTTTCGACTCATACTGACTGCCTGAGCAACCAAGAAAATTCTATTTCACTGTAAACTCATCTCTCACCCAAACACCTCCATTTCCAGGCCATAATTTATAAAACATTATCAATCACTTATATCACCACATATAAAAATAGAGGATCGTGGATGATGTCCCACCAGCTTAGGGTGAGAACCTCCAGATCTTGAGTTTCTATCTCAAATCCTCTACAAAAGAGATAATAGCTATTACAGCCCAATCACAGGGAAGCTTCTCTTTATGGAAATTGAGGAATCGATCGGCCCACCCGTTACACTGTCACACGGTTATCAACGTGCAGTCACAGAACCACACTTTATACTGAATAACGCTCCGGCAATCACGAAATCAAACTCATTTTGTTTATATCTGCTGTTCAGCCGATTTCTAAGTTATCTCTCGAACCCTGGCATCACTTCCGAGACAATATCGTCTGAGAGTATCCAGTGTGCAGCTTCATCTGTTTCTGAGGTATCGAATAGGAAGGTACATGAATCATTTAGTGGGACAGCCATGAGTAAGATTAGTCCTGATGATTCTTTAGCTATGCCAGAGCTATGTAGATGTAAAAGACACTTCCACACTAAACCACAACTCTGCAGATATCATAGTGTGTACTTTTATAGAACATTATGCATGATATTACAATATCAGCGCGAGCAATATATTCCAATATCGGCGGTAGCAAGATAATCAGTTGTTAGAGCTAAAAAATGAACCGAGATGAGTTCTGCCAAAAGATAAAGAGGGAATTCCCGGCAATTTCCGCGCGGGCAGATAAACAGTACAATCGTCAGTGGGGTGATTTCACAGATACTGAGTACTATTCATATTCTTGGTTCGAAGCATTAGCGAACGCTTTAAATGAAGAAATGCGGAAAGAAACTGCACCTGATAAGCTTGTAGAATTGCTTCAAATAATAAGTACTGCTTACGAGACTCATGAAGAAGAAGTACGTCAGGCTATTGATGTAGCATTCGTAGAAAATCTATTCTGGAAAGTGCCAGAAATTAATTGTAAAAGCTACTGGGAAGCGTTGCCACAAAACCTAAAGGAACTGTATGAAGGCTTTCATCACAGAACACCGCTCTAACCAGGCCATCAAATCCGACGCTCGTACCTCGCGCGGCTTATGGCAACATTAGCCTTCAAAGAAAACTGACTATCTATGGCATTAAACAGAAAAGAACTAATTCGCACTTTGCTAAAAGGAATTGAAACCGGCGATCCTTCAAGTGTTTCTGTAGTTAACGAAGAAAAATATATTCAACACAACCCTCAAACCCATGAAGGAAGTGAGGGTTTGTCCGTATTATTTAAGCGTTTATCAAAAACGTCTCCCAAAGTAAATATCGTACGTATTTTCCAAGATGGCGATTTTATTTTTGGCCATACTGAGTATGACTTTGCTGATCGCAATGTTGGATTCGAAATATTCCGTTTTGAAAATGAAAAAGCAGTAGAACACTGGGACAACATTCAAACAAGGCGCGGGCCAAATATATCTGGTCACACCATGGTTGATGGTGCAGTTGAAATTACCGATATCCAAAAGACTGAAAGCAATAGGTTATTAATTCAATCATTTGTTGAAGAAACACTTATAAGTCGTGCTGATAACAGTTTACTTAAGTATATAAACCCAACAGAATATACGGAGCATAGCCCTGATTTTGGTGATGACCTAGCCAAAATTCAACTCATGTTTTCTGAGTCTGCTGACAATAATAGCAAATCAATTCGTTATAAGAAGCTTCACCGGTTACTAGCAGAGGGGAATTTTGTGTTGTCGGTATGTGAGGGACATTCAGACAATGTTTTATCGTCGTTTTTCGATCTATATCGCTTAAGTAGCGGAAAAATAGTTGAACACTGGAGTACAACCGAGGCAATACCGCCTGAGAGTGAATGGAAAAACAATAATGGTAAATTTTAGAGGGCTAACTAGCAATTCCAGTCGCCCTTCGGGCTGGGACGTGAAACCTTCGAAACCTTCCCCCATTAGGTAGACGCCTACTTGAACTACTGGTGCTCCCACAGTATGACAGATACTTCCGAGCTATGATTGGAGTCAGGATACTGGAAGATCGTATAACCACAAATAGTCAGCAGAAGCAGCAATAAGGAAAGATATAACTTAGCCGCTTCGCACTGCAACTTATTCCAGCAGTGTAAACGCCACCCACAAACAGCACATGAAAGGGTACCTCGAAGACTCTGTCAGCTGTCTACCTGTATGAATTAGGAAAAAGAGTTCATTTCATTACCTCCTCAACGACCATTTTTTAAAATCACATTCAGATCCGACAGAACCTGCCTGGATTGGGTATTGCACCAAAACAGATCACCCCGTACTTGGATCACCCGCTGCTTATGCGTACAGCCCTTAACAAGTGCGTCGACCCAAGAGAAGTTAGACAATACTCAACCGAAATCCTGCCGTTAATTTGTCACAGCTCTAACGATAAATACCGCACAACATAACCTTTCAGCAACGACCCACACTTTCAGCTACGAAACACGTTTTCTTAAAAAGCACCAACTCAAGTCAATGCAGCTGTCATGCATTGCAAATCACAGCACTACCGAAGTTCATGAAGCTCACCATGAGAATGGTGTTTTTTAACCAATGTAGAGACAGTTCAACCAGAGTCATAAACACAATCAGTAACCAACCGGCAAGGAGCATGGAAGATTATGGCCTCAAACTCTCAATCGAAAGGATTTACCCGCCGTGAGCTGCTGAAAGCGAGTCTGCTCTCTGCCGCGGCTGTCTGTCTTGGACCCGCCATTTCCCGTAGAGCCCATGCAGCCTGGGGCGAATTACCATCGGATATCTGGGCAGCGGGCATCAGCGGCTACAAGATACTGGAGCTGCACTGCTTCGGTGGCATGGCCCCCTTTGAAAGTTTTTACTATCGCGATGTAGCCGGGTCTCGTACCCGGGGGTTCGATACCGAAGTTGGCGCACTCAATTGGAATCCCATGTGCAACAACACCCCCAGCGGACTGGAGACCCATGCCTTCTCCACCGACTCAAACGGCAAGTCTGTACACCTGGGCCCTTTCGCCAAACCCCTATGGAACAATCAGAATATCCGTCGACGGATGCGTGTGGTGGTCCAGCGTCATGATCTGCTGCCCCACGAGGCGGCAATTCCCTATGTGGCCACCGGCTCCCGCCTGGGCAGGCCGAACCAGGCACCACCCGGCGCAGCGATTCAACATCGGCTTGGGGAACTCGATATGGAAGCGGACAATGGCCGAGTGCTGCCCCATTCCTATGCCCTGCTGCCTGAAACCAATTTTACCGGCGGTGCTCTGTTCACCCTGGTGCAGCAGATTCAAAGCCTGGTTGGCGCCCACCCGGGCTCATCCAAATCCATGGTGTTGAAAATCGGCAACGCCTTTGGTGATTTTATCACCCAACTGAACCGCAATAACCTGGGGGCCACCAAAGATTCGGTTAATACCCTGATCGATCAATTCCGCGCCCAGTACCGGGATAAGTTGCGCTGGCAGCCAGACAACTTTGTCACCCGCTCCACCGCCTTTTCCGATTATGACGCGGCCGCTTCCAGACTGATGAATGCGGATACGCTGGAGAGTCTGCTGTCCGGTGCGCCTCAGACCATCAATCCACAGGATTTTTGCGCCAGGGAAGGTGCATCACCGTTCACCACCGCCGATAACGGTACCCGCGCCGCTTTGGAGTTTGCCGCTTATCTGTTGACCCGTCCCGCCAATGAGGCGGCGAGTTCCGTATTTGTGCTCGATTCCGGCATTGCCCGTACCGGTCTCCCGTATGACGTCCATTCGATTTTCAATGCAGCGGACACTGGCACCAATCTTTGGAACTTATTGGACTCCCTGGTCTCGGTGATACGCGACCCCAACAACCCGACGCCCGAGGATGCCAACAAGATAGATCTGTCGGAGACTCTGGTGGTGATCAATACCGACTTTGGTCGTACGCCGTTTAAGAGTTCAGGCAACACACCGGCCCCGGGATCCAATGGTCGTGACCACTATCCGGAATGCTACACCAAGGTGCTCATCGGCGGACCGATTCCCTTGGAGATCAGCGATGGTGTGGCGAATCGCGTGGTCGGCTCGATTACCGATGGTGCCGATGAAACGGTGATGTCAGATGTGCCATACAACGCCACGGATACCAAGGCCGCCCTGTTGATGGCAGGGGGTGTCAATCCCTTCGCCGGAGAAAACTTTGCCTTGGGTTCCCTGACGCCGGACCTGGTGGTACCCAGCGCGGACCCCCACCACTCCACTATGGAAAACCTACGCCAGGTCTTTTTTGGCGTCTCATGAATGAGGTTTACGAACATGGAATTCATCAAACAGATTAAATTCATGCTGACCATCAGCGTGGCTGTGGTCACAGGCGCGGTTTTGTTGGTCTCATGCTCCACCGCTCCACCATTGGAAGAGCCGATCGCCGACGATGCAGGGGACATCTCCTTCGTACGACAGGTGGTACCCATACTGCTGGGACGCAAAGTACGGGGCTATGAAGAGCTCACAGCACTGACCGACATCATTACTGCGACTGATCGGGAAACCCTGATACGGGCGCTCATGGAAGAGGATCAGTTCGTCAGCTACTGGTCCGAGGCGTTGGTCGACCATCTGCGTATCGCCCGGGAGGGGGGGAAATCCCAATTCGGTTGCTACGGTGCGCCGCTGCTTGCCGGACCGGTTACCGACACGCTGGCTGACTTTGTCTTGAACAACGTACCCTCAGCCGACTTCGGCACCTCATTCAACATGTCGGATCTGCTGGCTTCAATCGTCAAGCATGACAATCTGTTCACCCTCTATAAAGCCCACCTGTTTCCGATGGTCAACAGACCGGCCTCGTTTTTCGGTGATCTGGCCGAACAGATGCGCCGGGCCGACCTGGCGACGAACTTCGAGCACACCTATCTGAATCGTCAGCAGCTGTGCCTGCAGTGTCATAACTCCGAGACATCCGCCTCCGGTGAGGAGTCGGGCTGGGATCGAACCCATGCCGTTCCAGGCCATTTTGAAGCGGCCATTTACGGCTCCTCATCAGGGACATCACCGGAACAGGCCTCGGCTATTTTCCGTACCGATGTACGTTTTGGCTCCCTCAATCCCTGGGGCATTAATAACAGCTGTGGCAGTTTCAAACCCGCCGTGGAGAAAGACCCGGAGAACTTCTCCGCCTGGTTCACCCGCCCCCTGGGACGTCAAGTATCGGTGCGCAATGTGTCGGAAATCCTTCAATTCGGCTATGTGGAACTGGACAGCGACGGCCTCACCCGTTCGCTGCCGATCTCCGAACAACAGCAGTGCGAGTTCTGCTCAACCAGTTGTGACGGCGTTGCGGTGGATGAGGATGCTCCGTTGAATGCAGTGAACGCCGTAGCGGTCAAGACCATCCTGGTGGATAACTGTGCCACGGCCGGCTGTCATGACGTAGGTGGCGGTGGCGGTGACAGTTTCCAGATCCCCACCGACGACAGCTGGCATACGGATCTTGTCAATATAGAAGCAACCACCGAACCGGCGGGGGGCAATCAGATTCGGGTGGTTCCGGGTTCCGCTTCGGACAGCTATCTGATCAACAAACTGACCGGTGTCGATATCGGTGGAACTCAAATGCCCCTGGGCGGCGGTCCATTGGCCGCCGGACAGATCAGCACCATTGAGAACTGGATCAACGACATTCCCTCAGGTGCCGCCTGTAATGTTTGCGATACCCTGGATTGCAATCCGCCCTACCCCGTCAGTATCCCGGGACATGAAGCGGCCGCCTTCCTGCTCGCGGAACGTATCGTCGACAATGTCTGGAAGCAGGCGATGGGCTACCCCTTGACCATTGCCAACTACTTCCCACGCAACGACAGTCAGCTCAATATACTCTGGCACTTGACCGAGTCGGTGTTCATTCCCAGTAACTGGTCACTTAAGGAGTTGCTGGTGAAGATTCTCACCTCTGAGTACTTCAATCGCAGCGCCCCAAGGTTTGCGGCCGGCACCACCCCCTATCATCTGCCGATGATCTACGATCCCTGGGTTGACGCCGATCCTCGCGTGCCACCAGTCAGTGAGGCGGGATATGATCCCAGCAGCAATCCCCAGGTCCATAACAATGCCATGTCGGATGGTATCCATCGCTATACCGCTCACAATCTGTTGAGCTCCATCAACAGCGCCCTCGACTGGCCGGAGCCACAACGCTTTCCACCGGCCACCGGTTACCCGGACAGCAATCTGGAAAGAGCGATCGGCCAATACTTGAGCGACTCTTCCGCCGGCTCGACCAGCACCGATTTTCAAGCCCTGCTGCATTGGGAATCCGTACATGGCGTGTGTGACAAAAACGGTGTCGTGGGCAGTGACTGGATTGACGATGTGATGACCCAGGTTGCCGGTTTCGGTGGCGGCGGTGGCCCCCTGACACTGGAAGATCTGACCGTCCTGCTCAAGGACTGGCTGATCTCAGATGGCACCATTGCCACAACTGTCCCGGATTCCCTGTTACAGGACGAAGCCACCGTACTGGCCGACTACTTCGGGTCAGCACTCAATACGGATGCCTCAACGCTTGCCAACCTGGAAGACAAACTGCGAGGACTGTGCGGTGTGATGATACAGACCCCGGATTTCTGGCTGGCCGGCATCGCTCCAACGGCAATCGGACCGGAACCCCGCTTGCGGGTATGTAATGGTGTTCCCTGCAGCTACCAGGAAATCTGTAACGACCTGAAACCGGCCATTGACAACCTGATCAGTGGCACCCTGACCTGTAACAGTGATTCGGTCACGGCTTCATTGGGCCTGAGCAGAAATCAGCTGATCTGCCCTAACGGCATCTGCAAGTTCATGCCTATGGCCACCCGTAAAGTGGAGATCTGCCTGGCGAATCCCAGCAAGTGCCTACGCACACCGCCTTTGTGCGATCCCCGCTGCAAATCAATCGAGTGTTGTGGCGGCACCCTGCCCCCCCTGGACAAGCAGGGCATGATGGTGAGCTGGGCGGACGGTGCAAACGTAACTCAGGCTGAAAACATCAAGGTGTTGCGCCTCGGCGATCATCGCTTCACCACCCTTGAAAAGGGTGAGCGGGTAAACCAGGGAGATCTGTTGGCGATCACCCCGGAGGGCAAGCTGCAACTGGATGCGGAACTCGGACGCTTGCAGACTGAAAAGCGGGATCAGAAACGGCAACGGAAGCCACAACTGATGCTGATCACTGGGGATCGCTCCATCGCGCCCAAACGGGACATCAAGCAGGAGAAGGCCCAGCCTCTGGATGAAAAGGCCCTCACGGCCCGCCATGCGGAAATGTTGCGCAAACAGCGCCAGGGACCCTGGCGCTGGGGTGAGGCGGGACGTCCACTCACCAATGAGCAGCGTCGCGGTTACGTGGGCCCCGAAGAGGAGATGACCAAGCAGTACATCGAGGAACAACTCAAACTACAGGAGCAGGGTGCGCAGAAACAGCCCCTGAGATAAGGACATGTCAAAACAGATCGCCATACTACTCGATAACTCTGGATCCATGTTCCACCCTGTGGGTGGCAACAATGACAATACCAAGATCTATGAAGCCGCCCGGGGTGGTGAGTTCTTTATTGAGAATCTCATTGATGAACTGACTGCCAATCCGGACAGTGAGTTTGCGATTTCCGTACATCGATTTGCCTCCAACTATCAGCTGCTTCCCGGAGGGGCACAGATCGATTCGTCCCAGGCCGGGTTCGAGACCTCACTGGCAACCATGCAGAGTTCGATCGCTGCGATTGAAGACCAGACAGCCAGCAGTGCCACAGTCGGCGTCATGACCGACCTGTATGATGGAATTCGCCGGGTCGCTGACTATTTGAACAACCCAGCCAACCAACCCGGTTTTGGCGCGCCGGATTCCAAGGTTATATTTGTCTTTACCGATGGCATTCAGACGATCAGTCACGGGGGCACCAGCATGGCCGATTATGAGGCCGATGAAGGGGTGGTCTTTTCCAACCTGCTCGACGCCAGCGGCATCAAACTGGTGGCCTGGGGAACCGGCTCGGATGCTTTGGGTGCGGTGCTTGCGGAGTTGGTGGATCAAGCCCTCGCCGGTGGAGAAAATCCAATCAGTACCAGTAAGGTCCTGTTCCCCATCGATGAAGCCGGTATATTTGAAAACTGTACGGCTGAAATTGCCAGCAACGCCATCTATATCGTCTCCAATAACGGCGTCTTGCCTCTGGCCCCAGCCGGTGAAACTCCGACCCGCCTGTTGTGGGAGCAGTTCAGCCTGCCGTTGCGAAGACCTCGATCAGTCGATGACATCAACATTGTCAGCGTTGCCCATACTTCCCGATTGATCAATCATAAAGATTTTGAAGTGATTGTGGATGGATCCAGCAAAGAGCTGATTCTGGTGCTGGTAGCACATACACGTCGTGTAGCCCCAAGCATCGTAGCAGTATCACCCTCGGGTGGGGAATTCGACCAAAACAGTAATGGCGCCCGAAGCTTCAGAGTAGAGAATGCCTGGGCGTTAAAAATTCCGAATCCGGAGCAAGGTACCTGGCGGGTTCGTGTCCATGGGGACCGTAAACTACAACCTATGGTCATGGACTTGATGGCTCGTGGTGTGCAGAAACGGTTTGGTTTTGAGGTGAGTGCGAAACCCCGCCACATCCCTCATCCCGCTAAAGTGACCATCAACGCCATTCCACGCTGGGACGGCAAACCGGCGGAAGGAAAATTCCAGGTCTCTGCTCACATCATGGGTAGCGGCTCTGTCAATTTGGAACGGCAAGATGATGGTAGCTTTACATCAGAAGTGGAAATCAGTCGCCCGGGCATCAGTATCATTCCGGTTGAAATCAGCGGTGAATTAAGCGCCACCGGTAAATCCATCGGACGCATCGCCTACGCCATTGTGTTGTTGGGTAAGGCCCGTGATCCACGATTCAGTGTGATACCCGACACTTATGAGCAAGGCAAGGAGTATACCGTTACCCTGACCCTCGACGATGCCATCTTCAAACGCTACTCTCAAGTGCGCTTTGGTGATGATATTCAGGTGTCGAATTTTAAAATGCTCAATAGCTCCACAGCAAGGGCAGTGATCAGCGTAAAACCCCATGCCATACCCGGTGAACGGGAAGTTGTCACCTACAACCCTCAGGCTGAAAGTATTCATCCGGTAAGGATTGTCGAGTCCAAGGACGGCAAACAGATACCAGGCAGGATCTGCTGCCTACGCTTCAATGCGTCCGGTCAGCTGGTGGGAATCGTGCTGTGTGACGGCACACGAATCTGTATCAAGCTGTATGACGATCGTATCCAGAAGCTGCTTGAACTCGCCCGGGATAAAAATCTATCCGTGTCGATTCATGTGGATGAGCAGGGCTGTCTAACCGATATCGAAATCTGTCGATAGTCCTGCAAACAGACTCAGCGATAACTTCTACACGGCAGCGGATGATTGATCATTCGACGGTGGAAATCTCCTGGGATTTGATGTTCAAGGAGAAATTGCATCCGTTTAGGAATAGCTAACAAAGGTAACCTCTAATGCCTGCAACAACGATCAAAGAGGTCATCGAGCGGATGGATGAACTACTGGCGCGCTGGGAAGCTCATGGTGATTATCATGCTATATTCGTCCGTTCATACCGGATTATCACTATCGCCATGGAGCAGGCCATCGCAGCTGGTGAATTTGAGGATCCCGACTGGATGACCCGGCTGGATATTGTTTTTGCCGAGGAGTATTTCACAGCGGTTGGAGCCTATGAACAGGACCATGAGCGGTTGCCTGAATGTTGGAAACGGGTATTTGACATTGCCAGTCGCAAACGGAGCACAACCTTGCAGGATCTGATGCTGGGCATGGTGGCACACATTGTCCATGATTTACCGATTGCCCTCTACAAGGTAGGCGTTGAAGCAGAGTACCGAGAGAGTCGACTGCGCGACCACCAGACAGCGAATGAGATACTTGGCCGCAGCATCGATGATGTGCAGTCGGAGATCAGCTCCCACTACTCATTCATTCTGGGCTTTCTGGACAGGCTGTTTGGTAACAAAGACGAGATCCTTACAGACCAGGGCATTCGCATAGCCCGAGATCTTGCCTGGAAAAGAGCTGTGGAACTGTCAGAGGCACCGACCCAGGCTGTTCGTGACAGCCTGCTGGATCAAATCGGTCAAACTGCCTTGACTGATGTCAAGTTGCTGACACCCAAGCCACCCACACTGCTGGCAAAGCTGATACCGTTGCTCCGTCACTGGGATAAAATCATTGCTCGACAAATCCGACGCATAAAATCTTTTTTCTCTTGAACCCTATGCTACAGTGCATACCATGAGATAGCGTTATTAACAACCTGGCCCGTAACCCGCCAGCAGGGAGTTACTCAAGTTATGCCAAACGGAGGTTATGGCGCCTGGTAGGGCTGTCGCAGCTGAAAAGTATTGTACTGATTGTGCGACGCTAAAGCCGAAGTTCTGCACCCCCCACTTCGATGGCCAGGGTACGGCACACCCCCTTATCCCAACCGAATAGTCCCGATAGCCAATAACCGCCGGTGAGACCGGACAGTTTATGCAACACAACCATCAATACCAGAAACCTATCAATATGGGTAATGTGATCTAAACCAAGACAACCAGTAGACTAATGATCACCATAATCACAAAATGAATACAAGGGGGAAGATCTAGCAGCAATCCTGCGCAGCTATTTAAACGTTATCTTTCATATAAGATGAGATATTTTCTATTAGTCATAGGCCTATTTTTTCTGCAGTTACCGGCAGTTGCTGAGGATACGAGAAAGCCACATTTTTGGGGCAACTACGCTTCTGAAAAGGAATATACTACTGCCTTTAATCAAGGCCTGAGAGAATCTCAGCAAATAAAAAAAGAATCAGCTAAGAGACAAGGTAAAATCGATTGGATAATATTTGTAAGTAGTATATTTGCTCTAATGGCGCCTGTAGTATTGTCTACTATCAGAAAAGAACCTTCACAGGTTATTTTCTACCACTTTTTAGTTGTGTTTCCGCTATTGATATCTATCTGCTCACTGTTTCCAGTTATGGTCGCTCTTGGAGAGTGGGGGAGCATGAAGCACCCCAGCCTGTATAACTTATTTTCCAATCTCGAATTGAATCTTCTCATTTTGAAGGCAAACATTTATCTCATACCGATAGCAAGTGGGTTTATCTATTTATTTCTATTTATGGTTAAAAAAATACGGAAGGCAGAAATAATCATTAGTTTATCGATCTATTTTTTTATGTATTCTGGATTTATGGTTTTTCTGAACATAATGAGTGGCCTAGCATCGCAGGGTGCAGGACATTAAAGATAACAAGCGAAACCACTTCTCTCTGCATTATTTCCGGTGATGCAGGACGTTATATCTATAAATAAAAGGAGAACAATAATATGATCTCATTGGAGTTTATACTGACGTCCCTAGTCGTTGTTCTTATACCTGGAACAGGTGTGTTATACACTGTTGCGACTGGATTATTCCTTGGGAAGCGTGCCAGTTTATTTGCTTCTATTGGTTGTACATTCGGAATTATCCCTTCACTGTTCGCTAGTGCATTTGGTCTAGCTGCGATCTTTCATACTAGCACTCTAGTATTTCAGGTCATTAAATATGCTGGCGCGTTGTACTTAATTTATCTCGCTTGGTCTATGTGGCGTTCCTCTTCTCGACTAACATTGGACCACAGCAAGCCCAAAACAAGCGTTGCTGAGATAGCCATGAAAGGCTTTCTGATCAATATTTTTAACCCTAAGCTGTCAATTTTCTTTTTGGCTTTCTTACCTCAATTCGTTTCACCAACTGCATCACAACCACTATTTGATATGCTTTCGCTTGGTATTGTATTCATGATTATGACTCTTGGCGTATTTATCACCTATGGCGTATTGGCTAGTAGCTTTAGTCAGTTTGTATTACGTTCCGAGAAAGTCAGCGTAGCTATTCAAAAGATGATTGCTGGCAGCTTTGCTGCGCTTGGTTTAAAGTTGGCATTTAGTGAAAGGACATAACAAAGTACGGTTGCAGACACTTTTCCCGCTGCCTCTTTCGAGCTCTCGCAGGGTGTGGCGCAAGCTTTAAAAGGAACAATCATGAGTTGGATAAGAGATACCTTCCAGGAATATCACATTGGGCGTACCAAATCTGTTGCAAATCAAACACAGGTCAAATCACATTCGAATGCCACGGATATTGGATACATAGATAAGAAGATAGACAATCTGGTTTTAATAACACAAGCAATCTGGGAACTCCTTGAGGAAAGTGGCATTAGTGAAAGCCAATTAGAGAAGAAAATTCATGAGATTGACTTAGGGCCTGTTAACACTAATCCAATAGGCCCTGTTGTGCCTGAAGGGCTGGGTCTGTTTTTGCGCCCAGCGGCGTTATCATTCGCTCATGTAGCCAAGCTACACCACGCTCATTCTGCCTTGCTGGACACAAAAACAGACCCAGCAGGGCATATTGGATTAGTGTTAACAGGCCCTAAGAGATGGCAGCGCTGATGGAAAGGTTGGTAACAACCTCAAAGCGTGTCCAGAATGTGGCAAGGAGCCTAAAATCAGGAGAGAAAATTGCTTCTGGTGTGGTGCTAAGCTTCCAGTAAGTAATATTCTCTCAAAAACGGATACGTCATAGTTTTTGATTTATTACTTTCATGAAGAAGCTAAAAATGTATAACGAGAGTTCGGATCTCGTTCATACAGCTGCTAGTACAATCAAGGAAAGAGGATGTGCATAGCTGAGCTAAACATTATATTCTGAATTTGTTGCTTGTTTTCCAGAACCCGGCTGGAATCTATTTATACAGTCAGAGATCGGTATTGACGACTATCAGGCAAGACGAAACCCCAAAGACGGGAGTCGAACACTACGACGCGTTCGAACTATTCCTCAGCCAGAAGGCAAAATCCGATCTGGTGGAGAATCTCTAATCTCACGCCCCAGACCCTGGTATTTCGTTTGACAGCACCACAACTACCAAGCCTAAAACCGCTCCCCTTATAGAGAGGGGCGTGGTAATGGGTGCTGAGGACACACTCCGACCCTCTCCCCGACTCTATCCATCAGAGAGTAAGCAACAACTGACGAGATAGCCTATCCTACTCATCTTACAAGTAAATACCATGATCTCACTGTGATTTTGTATGCGCGTTATGGGTGCAATTGATCAAATACATTAGTGATTGGAAAAAACATAGGATTCTGACATGATTCCTGTTAATAAAGCCTATCACTATAACCAGGTAGCATAAATGACATGACTAAAAAGAAAGGTGTATTTCAGAAATTCTCTCTCATTTCGGCGGGAATCAGTTTTCTACTGGCTATTGCATCAGGTGTAATGCTCTATTTTCAAGTTGAGAGTGTGGGTAAGGATGATCCCGTATCCGCCAGTTTTATGGCATCGACATTTTTTTTCATCTGTGTTGGTATCGTGCTTACTGTTATTGGCAAAGCCGATTTACCCAGTTTTAAATCTGATAACTCTGAAATAGACCGAAAATAATCTCATCAGGATGTTATACATTCATGAAAAATGTTACCAAATTAGCAAAGGCGCTCACTATTTTTGGCCTATCATGGTGCGCTGTAGGTATCCTGTTAATCGTGACATCAAATATACAAATTCATTTTGGAATCGACCAATTCCAGCTCCTCGATCAAAAGCAGCTTAAAAATGGAGCTTTTACCGCTTTACTTCTGTTCCCCGGCTTGGGATTGTATTTGGCTGGCAGGACTCTATTGAAAAAGCAGGAGTCTGACGCTAGACCTTAGTATAAGACTATCGAACAACATACTCCTATCCGTTTTACCCTGAGAGGTTGAAAGAGCTCTGGGTCAAACAGTACGCTTAAGGAGAACAGCCATGAAAGCGATTTGGAATGGTGAGATTATCGCAGAGAGTAACGAGACTGTCGTTGTAGAGGCTAATCACTACTTTCCCGCCAACACGGTAGTGCAGCACTATTTAAAAGAAAGTGGCACAACATCAGTTTGCCCATGGAAAGGAGTAGCGCACTACTATTCACTCTCAGTCAATGGTGAAGAGAATGTTGATGCAGCCTGGTACTACCCTAAGGCCTCAGATGCGGCTAAAAACATTGAGGGTATGGTGGCTTTCTGGAAAGACGTCAAAGTTGTTGATTAACTTATTGAATTGTTGGTGCTTTTTGTCACCTAACACGGCGACGCCTTACGTTAAGAGGCTAATCACCATTACCGAGTGACTTTAACACCGGAATAAGTCTTAAGGACCAATTTTGAGATTGGTCGATCTTTTCTCAATGCAATTGAGATTACCTTAGCCTATTTTAGCGGTCTTGCTTTTTATCCTTTCAATCGCCAGGAGAGTGAACTTGGAAAAAGTCTGTATCATTGGAGCGTCCGGTAAGCTTGGTCGATACATGGTTCAGCATGCCTTGGATCGAGGATATCAGGTAGTTGCTGTCTGTAGACAACAGAGTGTCGGCAAGCTGTCTGATTTTAAGGATAAAATAACCATCATTCCTGGTGCTACAAATAATCGTGATGTGATTAAGCAGGCAGTTTCCGGATGTGGCGGCGTACTGACCGTACTTGTACCTTGGGGTGTACAGCAGTACTCATCAGGTACAGCACAGGCTGTTTTGGATTTTGCTGAACCTCAGGCCCGACTGATCTTTTCCTGTGGCTGGCACATCAGTCGGGATGGGAAAGACGTCTACTCCTGGATATTCAAGACAATGGTCACTGTGGTGGGTAAACTCGCCAGACTGATTCGAATTGTTGAGTTGGATGATCAGATTGAAGCCTGCAGAAGAGTATTTGAGAGCAATACCCAGTGGACAGTTGTTCGCGGTAGCGACCTTGAGGAAGGTGAAAGCCAAGGACTACCCGTTTGGAGTCGGCATGTAGGCGATCCCATACTGAAGAGTAATCTCACACGTCGTATCGATTTTGCACTTTTCATGATTGATGCCTTGGAGAGAGACGAGTTGATCCACGAAGCGCCAGCGATAGTCGGGTGTAAAACTTCATCAGCACTTGAGAACAGCAAATATTCATCAACCCGCTGACAAGTAAATTTCATTCACGCACTATTATTTATAGTTAGGGCCACTTTTGGGTTGGTTAATAAGAATACATAGCCGCCATCAGGATAGGAGATTGCTTTAACCTATTTATCTTGAAAATTTCAGAGTACATCAGTCTGCCAAGTTCAATCAGACATATACCTATTGACTACCTTTTTTGTTTGACAGGAAACCAAATACTTCAAAAGCGATGTTCCGAGGATGCAACTCACCCATAAAGGCAAGTATTTTGTTGAACACTCCTGGTATTACCGACTTCTTTCCGGTCTGACAGGCATGATAGGCAAGCTTGGCGATCTGTTCTGGCGATGGCCCAATGGGTACCTGATAGGCCAACATATCCTTTGTATCAGCACTCTTTACAAAATCGGTGGCTGTTGCCCCAGGCGAGAGCAAAGTCACGGCCACACCCGAACCCTTCAACTCCTTGGATAATCCTGTACTCAAGGCACGCACATAGTGTTTACTTGCCACATAGGCCGCCCAGTTCGGTCCCCCAGTAAAATAGGAGACCAGTGATCCAACATTGAGTATCCGACCACGCTTGCGGTTCAGCATCTGAGGTAGAAACAGATGTGTCAGTTGAGTCAACGCCAGCATATTGAGTTGTAACATACTGCTCAGCTTTGAGTAATCGCCCTCAAGAAACAGACCACTCATCCCTACTCCGGCATTGTTGACCAGAATATCTATGGGCTTACCGGACTGTTCCAATTGCTTGTAGAGCTTCTGGGGTACACCCGCTTCAGTTAAATCGCCACTGATCACCCTAACCTCCACTCCGGACTCCGCCTCGATTCTATCCGCCACGCGCTGCAGCGCTTTCTCTCCGCGGGCGATCAGTACCAGGTCATGTCCATGTGCAGCGAACGCCTCAGCGATTGAAAGGCCAATTCCCTTTGAAGCACCAGTCACTAAAACAGTCGCCTTTTCAATTGGTTCCATACCATGCTCCTGACTCGAGGAAACCTTCTGAGTATTGACATAATCAGTTGTCAGTAAGGATCACGCTGCACTGAAAACGATTAAAATACATACTTGTATTTTGCAAGTAACTTAATCCTAGTGTACTAACTTGTTAATTGCAAGTTAGTAAATACCAGGCTAGGTTTAGGCCGCGGTCAAATCCGACACAAGCCGTCGCACCACCAAGCGCTCAGTCTGTCCTGTCGACTCGGCTATGGTTAGCCTGGACGATAAATGGAGCCTTCTGGCCGTCAGGGATCAATTTGCCGGGGTTAACCAATGTGAAATAAAACTCCCCGGCACCAAGGCAAAGATCAAAATGAAATGATGAAGATAAAACCCACAATCTGGAAAGTTCTCACACTCTTCGTGGTTGTTTTCCTCATACTCAATCCGGAGACGGTTGGGCTGGCTGTTTTTATCGATGCCGTCGGTTTGGAGATTTTCATGTTGATGATTGAGCTGCAGATCGCGGCTCTATTTGGTTTTTTCTTTCACAACAGTATCAAACCTGCTCTCTCTGATATTCGTCGATTCAGGCTAAGTTCCCAGTTTTTCCACGCTTCCTCATTTGCGCCTGCAGCGATGATGCACTTGTTGGTATTCTCTTCATCACTGCCTTTGGTGATCGCTTGCTTGACATAACAGATACCTAATAGTGAATCTGTTGAGCAAGTAGATTACCCGAAGTGTGTCATTGATGGTTGTGGGGTACCTTGATTCCGAGTTTCGCCGGGATGACGATGAGTAACAAACTTATGCGAGGCGCTGTGGAAGTGATGCTTTGTAGCTCATTCCCAATACGACTACTTCGACCTATTCTTTGACTCCCATACAGCCAGGTTTTATAAGGTTATTGATCTCGCGAGTATAAATATCATCTATAGTTATTAAGCTGATGGAGTAAATCATTCACCTATTGAAGCAAAGGATATCTTCATGCTGATCGAGTCCGCTCAATCCACACAGAGCAGCAAACCGCCTCCATCACCGAAACTCGCAATACTTAATTGCGGGGGCATCGCACCGACCCCTCCCTCTGTCGATACTCGAGGAGATCGTAACCAGGTATTGAGAGAGCTCCAATGTTTTTGTGCAGGCCTCTCCGCTCTGATCTATCGCTATAACCTGGAAGGACTGAGACGTCTATTGGAACTTGAAGGCGCTGACACTTTTCAAGGTTTTACTACTGAGTTTGGCAAAGGCCTCCCTGCCCGCACGGCACTTTTCTCAAAAGTCGGCATGGGCTTTGTTTTTCAACAACGGGCCTGGCTGGTATTCCGTGGATCCGATGATGCTTATGATTGGGATACCAATTTTCGTTTTTTCAAAACCAATGAGCAGCTCCATTCCGGTTTTCATGACGCCTGGTCAGGTATGCAAAACAGGGTGTTCGAATGGTACAGGCAGGTCTCTGCATCCACCTCTTCCATTGTCATCACTGGCCACTCACTGGGTGGCGCCATGGGTGTGATTGCCGCAAAAGCATTGGCCGAACAGCAACTCAATAGAGTAGAAGTGGTACTTACATTCGGCGCCCCAAGGGCCGGCTCGTCCGGTTTTGCTGCCGAATACAACCAGACACCGGCTGGCATCCAGCCACAGGATCACGACAGACTCACCCTGGGAGATGTCACCTATCAGAGCAGAATCGCTGATGACATCGTACCCAAGGTGCCGCCCCGGTTTCTCAATTTCGAGCACTGCGGTAACCCCGGCGATGCGCTGTGGAACAATCCATACGATATCACCAGCCACTTTGATTCCATCGCGGAAAAACCAACCACCAATAAAACCGTTGAATACAACTTCATTCATCAATCTTCCGCTGGCGGCATGATCGAAATGCTCAGCGGCGTAACAAAGCTGTTCTCCTCACTATTCCCGCTTCATCAGATGTTTTTCAGCACCGCCGACAAGCTGAAACAGGGTGGCATGAGCCATCGAATGGTCGGCTATCAGAATCGATTCGGCCCCTATCTCTCCTTTCGTTCTGCCATAGCCCGGGATGAGCGCATCATTGAACAGATTCAGGATGAAACAGAACAAACAAATACTACAACATCGAAACCTGTACCACTCAGCATCCATAAGCCCGGTGCATCCTACCCATCTCTCGCGACAATCCCGTTTCCTGTTGAAAAGGTCACTGGCTGGACTCCGATACTCACCAGCGTCACCTTGCTGGTGGTTGTGCTGCTGGGTGCATCGATCTTTGTAATGATCCGATTTGTTAACCCTGAGTATCAGCTGATGGCAATCCTGGTACTCCTTGCGGGCACGCTCTCGCTGGGTTTAAACGCAATCAAAGAGATCAAGGGCGGTTGATCCTTTTCGCTGCTATGAACATTCTCTGTATGACAGGTTAAGGGCATATCGCATGGAAAAGGTAACAGGCATTGGCGGGCTTTTTTTTCGCGCCGAGGATCCCGCAAAACTCTCATCCTGGTATGAACAGCACCTGGGTGTTGCTCAAGTTCCGACCGACTACGACCAATCTCCCTGGATACAGCAGACTGGCCCGACCGTGTTTGCTCCATTTGAAAAAGAGACAGACTATTTTGGTGATCCGTCAAAACAGTGGATGATCAACTTTCGGGTGGATGATCTGGACAGCATGGTTGCTCAACTGCGCCGCCATGGCATTGAGGTCAGCGTGGACGAAACCGATTACCCGAACGGCCGATTTGCCAGACTCCGGGACCCTGAGGGCAATCCAATCGAGTTGTGGGAAGCGGCGAAATAATCAATCCAGGGCCTGGTAGGCGCGGATGATTCTTCCTGGCCGTAGTGGCAACGGACCGGGCTGGGCCAGTGATTGGGCTCTCCCCGGAAGTACCGACTCCGACTGCAGATAGTGAAACAGTTGACCACCGTGATTCTGTTCCACCACCAGGACCTTGGCGGTGCCGTCGATCAGTTGAAGGATCTTATCCCGCTGCAGCGGCGCCAGCAGACGTAGTGCGATCACTCTGACCTTGCTACCTGCATGGTTCAGATGATCCGCTGCCTCTTTCACTGCACCAGTACTGGAACCCCAGGTAATCAGACAGGTATCACCGTCGCCGGATACCTCAGCCCAGTAGTCGCCGTAATCAAACTGCTTCAGTTTCTGCAGCCGTTTATTGAGCTGTTCACGATGATCACTGGCCATGCTGGAGGGGGTTCCCCGGTCGTTATGTTCCAGTCCGTCAGCGGTATACATACCGTCGGGTGTTCCCGGCAGGCTCATTGGTGAGATGTTTTCCGCCACGATCTGGTAGCGTCGATAGTCTTCACCAGGATCATTTGTCACCGACCTTTGCAGTGGCAGTTCAACCTCCTCTGAGGCTTTTATGATGGCCTGGGACTGACCGAGGGATTGATCGGAGAGCACCAGCGAAACCGTCTGCAGGTGCTCAGCCAGTTGCACCGCCCATTGGGTGGTGAAGATGGCATCGCGGATGGAGAGCGGTGCGAATACCAGATGCGGGGCATCACCATGCAGACCGTAGACTGCGATATTCAGATCAGACTGTTCGGACTTGGTGGGGATACCGGTGGAGGGCCCGCCACGCATCACATTGACCACCGTCACCGGGGTTTCACTGACCAGCGCCAAACCCAATCCCTCCACCATCAGGCTGAGTCCCGGCCCTGAGGTAGCCGTCAGGGAGGGCACACCGCCAAAGGAGGAGCCGATGATCATGTTGATCGAGGCAAGCTCATCCTCGGCCTGCAGCAGCGCTCCTCCGACCTGCTCAAGTCTTGGCGCCAACCATTCAAGGATTTCGCTGGCCGGGGTGATCGGATAAGCGGCGACAAATCTGATGCCGCCACGCAGGGCGCCGAGGCCGCAGGCCTGGTTGCCGGTGATACTCCAACGGTCTTCCTGCTTGCCTGGAGGTGGTTGTTTGATCTGTGGACGCCGGTCATGATTGTAGCCCAGCTCAAGCGCTCGCAAAGCACTCTCGATCACCTCAGGGGACTTGCTTTGCAGTACCTGGCGGACACTGTTTTCCATGGCATCGAGGGGCAGACCACAGACCACCGCCGCCGCACCCAACGCCACCATATTGATGCGCCCATCCGGCAGGCCGGAGGCGAAGGTCTTAAAGGGTATTTCGCGGATTTCTGCGCCATTGCTGCGCAGTAGGGCCGGAACCTCGCCCGCCTTGGGATCACAAAGTATCAGGCTTTTGTTTGACAGCAGGATCTCATCGGCAAAGCGTTCGATATTCAACCAGTCAAGCGCCACCAGAAGATCGTATTCATCCCCCATACACTCCACCGGGGTGGTACTGAACCTGACCATCGCCGCCGATTCGCCACCACGGATCTGAGGACCTGCGGAACGGGTCATCAAGCCCTGATAACCACAATGTGCCGCCGCCTCGAGCAGAATACGGCCAGCAGTCACCGCACCACTTCCGCCTGAACCGGTTATTGCTACCGAGTAGGGTTTGCTCAGGGCAGAGGATTGTTGATCATTCATTAATGATGAGCACCTCGATTCTGCGATTGCTCTTGCGTCCAATCTCAGTCTCATTATTGGCCACCGGGCGTGCCTCCCCATAGCCGATTGCCGTTAATCGGGTTCGCTCCACGCCACCGACCTTCTCAAGAAATGAGGCCACCGTCTCGGCCCGTTGTTGCGAGAGTTTACGGTTAGTCTCATCCCCCCCAACCGAATCGGTATGCCCGGAGACCACCACATCGGGACTGGGAAAGGATTTGATTGCCGTTACGATCTTGTCCAGCAGTTCGAAATTGTCAGCCTGGATATCGGTACCGCCGCTGGGGAAGTTGAAGGCTCTCATCTCCAATAGGATGTTGTGGCCCTGCCGATAGACGTTGGCCTCTTCGGCACTGAACAGATCCTGAATCTTATCGAAGCGGGCCTGAGCTTCCTGGTTCTGACGCTCCACGGCGGCCAGCCGGGTCTGCAGATCGATGCGCGTTGCCAGTTCAGTTTTGCGCAACTCCGCATAGTTGGCCAGTTTGTCCTGCAGTACGTTCACCACTTCGTGATTGGGCAGATCAAACGGCAGCGGTTCATCTGTGGATTCGTTGATCTGCTCCAACTGCTTCTGATACCAAAGCAGAACATCTTCCGAAGAGTACTCTCTGTTATCAAACTCTTTGATCAGTTCGGTAAGCTCGATACTTCTTCGTGCCTGCTTACTCGCTTCCAGCGCATGGTTCTTCGCCTTGGTGCGCTGGGTTCTGTTGGTCTCAAGCACCGCGATAGCCAGTGCCAGCTCCTCTCGGGCCAGTTTCAGGGTCTTCGGCGCATACTCATCCGCTTCACTTTTGATTGCCTGGGAGATGTCATAGCGGGCATTCTCGGTGGCATCCTGCTTCAGCGCCTCCAGTTCAATTTCCGAATAGCCTTCCAGCATCTCGGGACGCCACTTCTTCGCCGCTTCAAGGTCACCCTGCTCCACCTGTTCAGCCGCCAGACGCAACTTCTTATCCAGGGCTTTGAACTGATCCGCCATCATCGTGTCGGCTTCTGCAGCGATTGCCAACCGACGGGCTTCCAGCACCTCACGCATCAATGATTTGGTGGTAATCGCATCGGCTTCCGCCTTGTCGAGAATCACCCGCCCATCACGGATCGTTTCAGCTACGGCTTCGTCTTTCTTGGATCGTCCCAGGGAGATGGCCTGATTCAGTTTGTTCTCTGCCTTGCGAAACCCTTCGGGTGCCAGGTTGAAGAGTCCGTTCGTCTCATCCTCGGCCAGGCGCTTTCTAAAGCTCGCAATCTCTGCGTAGGTTTCAAATACATCGGTCTGGGAGAGGGTTGGGGCCGTGGTACAACCGACAAACAACACTCCCAAAACAATGAGATAAGCACATCTTTTTAGAAGCGTCATAGCTTACATCTCCGGGGCGTTCCAAGCATCAGCGGGGCATCCAGATCGAGTCTCTACCCACTCATCAACACGGCGGCTGAAAGCGATAAACTGAGTCACCGGGCCAATTTTCTGTTATCCACTCATCATATCATTGCCTTTGACCGGCTGCGATGCTGGGGCTGGCAAAATCGATCGATATCGACCTTACAGAATGTTATCCAGCAGCCAGAGTCGCAGCCGCAGAGTCAACTCCGGTGTATAGCCTACCGATACGAAGCGCACTTGACGGTTTTCATCGATGATATAGCTGGTGGGCAGCCCCCGGACACGCCAGCTGGAAGAGAGTTTTCCCTGAGGGTCATTGATGGTGGTAAAGCCAAGCTCATTGGCTTCGAGATAGTCGCTGACTTCTGCGGCCGGTCCCGACTGCATGGCCACTGTGACCACCTTATGATCATCAGCCAGATCGTCGATTGCCGGCGCCTCAAGCTTGCATACCGGACACCAGGTTGCCCAGAAATGGACCACCACCGGTTCACTGCCGAGCGTTTCCAGATCGACGGGAAGCCCTTCCAGGCTGTTCGCCGACAGGGGTGGTGCCACACCCGCCACAAGATCACGGGTCTGCCAAAGATGGATCAGAAACAGCACCAGCAAGAGGCCAGCCAACTGGAACCCCCAGCTGAGCAGACGACGGGTCAGAGGTGGTTTTACAGAGCTCTCCTGTTTCATTGAATATTCCTGTGTCAGCCTTTCCCTGTGCTTCAGGTTTGCGGGACTACTCCCGCTCCTCGATCCATGCGGCCTGGATCGCTTCGAGTATTTTCTCACCGGAGTGGTGCGGGTCATCATCGAATTCATCCAGTTTGATTACCCAATTGCGCAGATCAACAAAGTTGACCGTACGTGGATCCACATCCGGATAGGTTTCGTCGAGCTCAATCGCTATGTTGAGACTATCCACCCATTTCAAGCCCATGACAATCTCCCAATCAGTGATGTTCTGAAACCATATTGATGGTGTATTTCGGTATCTCGATCACCAGGTCTTCATCGCCGACCGTTGCCTGGCAGCTGAGTCTCGATTCAGGTTCGAGTCCCCAAGCCTTATCCAGCATATCCTCTTCCACCTCTTCCGCCTCCTGCAAAGAGTCGAAACCTTCGCGCACGATCACGTGGCAGGTGGTACAGGCACAGGACTTCTCACAGGCATGCTCGATCTCGATACCGTGCTTCAGTGCGGCGTCGCAGATGGTCGTTCCCGGTTCCACATCGATCGCCGCCCCTTCGGGACAGATCTCTTCGTGAGGTAGAAAGATGACTTGAGGCATACGACTTCCTTTAAGCTGCGGAAACTAGGTTTAACTATTGTTCGAACTCATCGACACTGTGTCCCGACATGGCCTGCTGAATGCTCTGATTCATGCGTCTCTCCACGTAGAAGCCACAGCTTTTTTCGAGTTCGGCTATCTGATTCTTGATCTGCTCCTGATCGCCATCCTTGCTCACATTACGCAGGGTTTCGAGGGCAGCATCCACCTGCTGACGTTCTTTTGCATCCAGCAACCTTTCCCCATCCTCGGCCAGCGCGGCCTGCAGCGCTTCGATCACCCGTTCCGCTTCGACCTGTTGCTCTCTCTGGCTACGTGCCTGTTTGTCTTGATCCGCGTGGGCAATGGAGTCTCGTAGCATGGTTTCGATCTCCTGATCGGTCAAACCGTATGAGGGCTTCACCTCGATATTGGCTTGAACACCACTGCTCTGCTCAATCGCACTGACACTCAACAAGCCATCGGCATCGACTGCAAAGGTTACTCGGATTCGTGCCGCGCCGGCGACCATCGGTGGAATGCCGCGCAGTTCGAATCGGGCCAGTGAGCGGCAGTCCGCAACCAGTTCCCGCTCACCCTGCACAACATGAATCGCTATTGCCGACTGACCATCCTTGAAGGTGGTGAATTCCTGGGCCCGGGCAACCGGTATTGTAGTATTTCGGCTGATCAGTTTCTCACTCAGACCACCCATGGTTTCTATCCCGAGCGAGAGTGGGATAACATCCAGCAGCAGCATCTCATCACCGGGTTTGTTACCTACCAGGATGTCCGCCTGGATTGCGGCGCCTACAGCCACAACCCGATCCGGATCGATGTCCACCAGGGGTTTGGTATTGAACAGCTCGCCGACTTTTTCCCGGACCCGGGGTACCCGGGTGGAGCCACCCACCATCACCACTTCCTGAACCTCGTCGACACTCACCCCGGCATCTCGCAGGGTGCGACGGCAGGCCATCATGCTTTTGGTCAACAGAGGATCGACCAGGGAGTTGAACTGTTCACGGCTCAAACTACCCTGCCAGCTCTCACCGGCCTCGATTGAGACTTCGATGTCTGTCTGTTCAGTCTGAGTAAGGGCCTCTTTGGCCGTGCAGGCGGCTTGCATCAGACGTTTCACCATCCCCGGACTGACATTCTCATCAAGACCGGCCTGCTGCATAATCCATTCAGCCACACAGCGATCGAAATCATCGCCACCCAGTGCCGAATCGCCACCGGTGGCCAAAACCTCGAAGACACCTTTATTGAGTCTGAGTATGGAGATATCGAAGGTGCCACCACCCAGATCATAGATCGCATGCACCCCTTCAGCCCCTTTGTCGAGACCATAGGCGACTGCGGCGGCCGTTGGTTCATTGAGCAGTCGCAAGACATGCAGTCCCGCCAGTTTGGCTGCATCCTTGGTTGCCTGACGCTGCGCTTCATCGAAATAGGCGGGTACGGTGATCACCACCCCTTCCAGCGGACCGCCCAGCGTTCCCTCGGCCCGTTCCGAGAGCTGTCTGAGCACTTCGGCTGAGACCTCCACCGGGGAGATATCACCGGCTTCAGTTTTGATTCGAGGGACACTGCTCTGCTGCCCGACAAAATCGTAGGGCAACTGGCTGCCCAGGGTCTTGATATCATCAACACCACGACCGATCAGACGTTTTGCCGAGGAGATGGTGTTGAGCGGATCGTCCACTTCCGACTGTTTGGCTTCATAGCCGACTTCTATACCGGATTGCCGATAGCGCACCACGGAAGGTAACAGATGACGCCCCTGCGGATCCGGCAGAGTTTCGGCCTTACCGCTGCGAACGGTGGCAACCAGTGAGTTGGTGGTGCCGAGATCGATCCCCGCAGAGAGTCGGTGCTGATGGGGGGCCTGGGCCTGACCGGGTTCAGCAATCTGAAGAAGTGCCATCTATCTCATTCCACTCAATTCAAACGATCTTCAAGTTCCGCCTCCACACGCTCCGTTTCCGAACGGAGCTTCTGTAGAAAGCGCATTTTCCGCAATATCTCTCGAGCCTCCTGCAGCTGCTCATCATTTGGGGTTTCAAACTGCATCGCTATCTGTGCCACCAGATCAGTGATTTGTTTGTTGATTCTGCCACTCAGGTCGAGCAGGGTCTCATAAGGCCCGGCCTGTTCCCGCAGGCTCTCCAGCTCTTCCCTTAACTCCATCTGCTGCATCAGAAAGGCCATGTCCTGAGTCGACTCGTTTTGCGCATCCATCTCCACACCATGCAGGGAGAGCAGATAGGCGGCTCGGGCCACCGGGTCCTTGAGGGTTTCAAACGCCTCGTTGATCAATGATGCTCCCTGAACGGAGAGACGTCGCTCCTGTTCAGTGCCGTTGGCATATCGGTCCGGATGCACCACCCGTTGCAGATCGCGATAGCGATCCGCCAGGGAGGAGGCATCCACAATATAGCCCACAGGCAGTCCAAAAAGATCAAAGTAATTTTTCGAAAAATCCAGCATATCGAAAAAAACGGCTGCCCTAAGGCAGCCGTCCCTTATCCTTTGTTAATGATGTTCTAAACCGTGAAACTTTCACCGCAACCACATTCGCCACTGGCGTTGGGATTGTTGAACTTGAAGCCTTCGTTCAACCCCTCCCGGGCATAATCCACCTCGGTGCCATCCAGATAGACCAGGCTTTTCTCATCGATGATGACCTTCACACCCCGGTCTTCAAACACCTGGTCATCATCGTGTATTTCATCGACGAACTCCATTTCGTAAGCCATGCCGGAGCAACCTGAGGTGCGGACACCCAGACGTATGCCGATTCCCTTACCCCGATTGACGAGGAAGTTCTGTACACGCTGTGCGGCGGCTTCTGTGATCGTGATACCCATGTCTCTACTCTATCAGATCGGCAGTGGACAGTGCCGAAATTATTTCTCGTTTTTGTCCGAATAGTCCTTGATCGCGGCCTTGATGGCGTCTTCCGCCAAAACCGAGCAGTGAACCTTGACCGGCGGCAGCGCCAGCTCTTCGGCAATCTCTGAATTCTTGATCTCCTGTGCCTGATCCAGGGTTTTGCCCTTGACCCATTCGGTCAGCAGACTGCTGGATGCGATCGCAGAGCCGCAACCATAGGTTTTGAACCGGGCATCTTCGATCACACCATCGTCATTGACCTTGATCTGCAGACGCATCACATCGCCACAAGCCGGCGCACCGACCATACCGGTACCGACTTGAGTGTCTTCTTTATCGAAGGCACCCACGTTACGTGGATTTTCATAATGATCCAGGACCTTGTCACTGTAAGCCATAATCTAACCTCGTAATGACGCGCTTAGTGCGCAGCCCATTGAATTGATTTCAGGTCGATGCCGTCCTTGAACATCTCCCATAAAGGCGACAGCTCCCGCAGTCGCTCCACTTCGCTACGGATCTTGTTGATCGCGTAATCCACCTCATCCACAGTGGAAAAGCGTCCCAGGGTAAAGCGGATCGAGCTGTGCGCCAGCTCATCCTCACGCCCCAGTGCGCGCAGTACATAACTTGGCTCCAGGCTGGCTGAGGTGCAGGCGGATCCTGAAGAGACCGCCAGATCCTTAAGCGCCATGATCAGGGATTCCCCCTCGACAAACGCAAAACTGACGTTCAGGTTACCGGCCACCCGATGGCTCTCGTCACCATTCAAATAGACCTCTTCCATATCCTTGATACCGTCCCAGAGTCGTTGCCGCAAGCCGAGAATTCGTTCGTTCTCAGCCGCCATCTCCTGCTGAGCCAGGCGAAAAGCCTCACCCATGCCGACGATCTGATGGGTTGCCAACGTACCGGAACGCATCCCCCGCTCATGGCCACCGCCATGGGTCTGGGCCTCCAGACGGACTCTCGGCTTGCGCCTCACGTAGAGGGCGCCGATGCCTTTGGGTCCATAGATTTTATGTGCGGAGAAAGACATCAGATCGACCTTCAGGTTCTGCAGATCGATCGGCACCTTACCGGCACTCTGTGCGGCATCCACATGCAGCAGTATCTTGCGCTCACGGGTTATCTCGCCAATCGCTTCGATGTTCTGGATCACACCGATCTCATTGTTGACGTGCATGATGGAGACCAGAATGGTGTCTTCCCGCAGGGACGATTCAAGCTTCTGCAGATCGATCAGGCCGTTCGGCTCAGGATCGAGATAGGTGATTTCATAACCCTGACGCTCAAGCTGTCGGCAGGTATCAAGTACCGCTTTATGTTCGGTCTTGCAGGTGATGATGTGGCGGCCCTTCTTGACGTAGAATTCAGCAACACCTTTGATCGCCAGATTGTTGGACTCGGTCGCGCCGGAAGTCCAGACGATCTCTTTCGGATCGGCATTGACCAGATCCGCCACCTGTCGCCGGGCTTTGCCAACCGCCTCGTCTGCAGCCCAGCCAAAGGCGTGGGAGCGAGAGGCAGGATTGCCGAAATCACCATCCGGTGTCAGATAGCTGCACATCAATTCCGCAACACGGGGATCAACCGGCGTGGTTGCCGAATAATCCATGTATATGGGTAACTTCATCTCAAACTCCGACTCTAGAACTGATCAGGCCCCGGCAGGACCACTGGACATATCTGTCATTGAAACATCCATGCCCGGATTCGCTTCCTGCTCCGGTTGCCCCTGTCGCTCGGCAACTTCACGAACCGCCTGACGGTCCATTAAATCCTGAAGGCTTATTTTGTTGAGATAGCCGTATATCTGATTACTCAAATCCGACCACAGATCGTGGGTCAGACAACGTTCATTGTTCTGGCAGTTGTGGGCGCCGTTACAGCGAGTGGTGTCGATATTCTCATCAACCGCCGAGATGACTTCGCCAACGAAGATCTCATTTGCATTGCGTCCCAGACTGTATCCGCCACCGGGCCCGCGAACACTGGCAACCAGGGATTTTTTGCGTAAGCGTGAAAACAGCTGCTCCAGATATGAGAGCGAGATACCCTGCCGTTGGGCAATATCCGCCAAGGTGATCGGACCCTCTCCATAGTGGAGTGAAAGATCCAACATTGCAGTTACCGCATAACGGCCTTTTGTGGTCAGCTTCACTTCGTCAGCTCCATGAATATTTCCAAACGCTAATATACATTCCCAACCAAATTAGTCAAGATTATCCCACCCTGATCATTCGGTGGTTTTCTCAGCTTCGGTGGAGACCTCATCCAACTTTTTCAGCTCATCTGCTGTGGAGATGATCTCGCAGGAATCCAGATCCGGCAGCCGGGTGCCATCCTCATCGATACCGAGCTTTTTCATCGCCTCGCACATCGACTGCATCTTGTTGTCCATGACGTGGATATGATCCAGCATGCAATTGATGGCATGCGCCACTGGATCGGTGGCATCCTTGGTTGCGCCATAGGCATCGAAACCAATCTTTTTGGCGATCTCTTCCCGGTGGCCGTTGGTCTCAGGCTTGCTCGGTGTAATCAACTTACCGGGGACACCCACAACCGTGGCCCCATCAGGAACATCTTTCACCACCACCGCATTGGAACCAATCCTGGCCCCTTCACCGACATCAATGGGGCCGAGTACCTTGGCACCGGCACCAACCACTACATCGTTGTGCAGGGTCGGGTGTCGTTTGCCCTTCTCCCAACTGGTGCCACCGAGGGTCACGCCATGATAGAGGGTGCAATCGTCACCGATCACCGCTGTCTCACCAATCACCACACCCATGCCGTGATCGATAAAAAACCGTCTGCCGATCACCGCGCCCGGATGGATCTCAATCCCGGTCAGCAATCTGGCAAGATTGGAGATGATCCGCGCCAGCCATTTCAGCCCAATATTCCATAACCCGTGTGAGAGGCGATGAAAGATCACCGCATGCACACCCGGGTAGGTGGTGATCACCTCAAAGGCATTGCGGGCGGCAGGATCACGCTCGAAAACACTCTGGATATCCTCTTTCCAGCGTGAAACTTTACGTTCTCCTGATTCTTGCAACTGCTTACCTACGACTGGTTGTGTTAACGGTGAGGCCACTCTATGCGTCCAGAAAGTGCAATCGGGCTGTCTTTAGAACAGGCCGGATCCGGTATGAAACAGAGGTTCCATAAGCATAATGGTGGCATGAGGGGAGCAGATTATCCACAATCCCGCACAAAATACTAGGGTATTGATCAATCCAGTTCCATGCCAGACATGAGATAACAAACTAACTGTTTGTTTTTATAAGATATATTAACTTGACCCCAAAGAGCGAAAAGGTGCGGTTACCGAGCCGTTTAGCGGCGCATCGATTTACGCCCCTGCATCGCACTGAAAATACCCCGCAGGATGTTGACCTCGTCTTTGTCGAGCCGCGCCCGTTGAAACATACTGCGCAGTCGTCTGAGCAGTTTTTCCGACTGCCGGGTATCGGTAAAACCGATATCATCCAGTGCCTGCTCCAGGTGACTATGGAAGCTCCGCAGCATATCCGCGGTGGCCAGATCCCTGGCTGGCTCTGCCTCGGCAGGGGTTTTCTGCAAGTGCGCCAGATAGACCTCGTAGCTCAACACCTGAACCGCCATACCGAGATTGAGAGAGCTGTACTCCTGGTTGGTGGGAATGTGTACCAGAAAAGTACAGCGATCCAGTTCGCTGTTGGTGAGGCCGGAGCGCTCCCGGCCGAATACCAAGGCCACATCCCCCAGTGCCGCCTCAGCCACCAGTTTTTGCGCCGACTCTCTGGGGGATGTGACGGGCCAGTTGACGGTTCGGGCCCGGGCACTGGTGCCAACCGCCAGACGGCAGCCATCGAGTGCCTGATCCAGCGTCTCCACCACCTTGGCCCGATCCAGCAGGTCATCGGCTCCGGAAGCGCGGGAAGTGGCTTCCGCATCAGGAAACTGCAGCGGATTGACCAGATAGAGTTGGGAGAGGCACATGTTTTTCATCGCCCTGGCAACCGCACCGATATTGCCCGGGTGGCTGGTATCGACCAGCACGATTCGGATATTGTTCAGCATAACCGGGTAAGAGTACCTGAATCGATGATTCGATTGTAGCTGCTCTATGCCATCATGGAGTCTCTGCCAATCAGCAGCTCTTTTTGGGGGCTGACCGCAAGGCGTGCCAGCAGAAATTGGGTTTCGACGGGTCAGGAGCCACATTGGGTAGTAAGGGCAGACCAGAAGCCCTGAAAATGAGAGATTTCACCGCCGGACGATTGGGATCCGGAAGAAAGTGTTTATCCCGCCAGCCACATGCTGTATCCTCGCCGCCCATGAATCCCATGGTAAATATAGCTGTACGTGCTGCCCGCGAGGCCAGTAAGGTGATCACCCGCAACTTCAATCGGATCGACCGACTGACCATCGCCGACAAAGGTAGTAACGACTTCGTCACCGAAGTGGACCGCAATGCGGAAGCCGCGATCATCCATGTGTTGCGGGAGAAGTTTCCCAGCCATGGCATTCTCGCTGAAGAGAGTGGCCTGCAGGCCGGCGACGACTATCAGTGGATCATCGATCCCCTCGACGGCACCACCAATTTTTTGCACGGCTTCCCCCAGTTTGCCATCTCCATTGCACTGAAGGTCAAAGGCCGCCTGGAACTCGGCGTGGTCTACGATCCGATCAGCGAAGAGATGTTCACCGCCAGTCGTGGTGAAGGGGCTCTGCTCAACGATCATAAAATCAGGGTCTCCAAACGCAAGAGTCTGGATGGCGCCCTGCTGGGCACCGGACTCCCCTATCGGGACTTCCGATTCGAAGAGAACTACATGGGTATGCTGCGCGATCTGATCAAAGACAGCGCCGGCATCCGTCGTCCCGGCTCAGCCGCCCTCGATTTCGCCTATCTGGCCGCCGGCCGGACTGATGGTTTCTGGGAACTTGGTCTCAGTGAATGGGACTTTGCCGCCGGTGCAGTACTGGTCAGGGAAGCCGGTGGCCTGGTCACCGATATTGGTGGTGGAGAGCGCTTCCTGGAGACCGGGAATGTGATTGCCGGTAATGTGAAGGTCCACAACGCCATGCTGAGACGCATCCGCCCCCATCTGAATGACAAACTCACCGCTTAATTCCCAGGCGTAAGAACCCGGTTCACAGATTGCAGGTAGCAGTCTATCTGCCGCTCAAGAATTGCCCCAAATAACCGTTAGTTGGAGTGTAGATAATCTCTCACCCAGATGGGCAATTGCAGATGCTAGAAGACCTTAAAAAGAAGAAAACTCTGAGTGACCGAGCGCTTGAGCTGGTCATGCGTGATGTGATGAGTGGACTGATGGATGTCTCAATGCAGTTAGGGAAAGAGTGCCTGGAAACATCATCCGCCGAGATCTTAATGACCTCACAGGACGAGAATACGGAGGCTATTCGAAGCGGTAAAAAATCGCAGCTGAAGTAACAGCGATTCACACCTCTGACTGGTTATTGCAGGCCCATCATGTATGGGCCCGCGATCAACTTCAACCAGCAATAAGAACCGATCTGTCTGCATCGGCTTGTGGGATACTCTCCCTGTTACGCCCCCTCAGGGCGTCTCATCCACTACCTCATCATCCTTTTTCACCGGCATCAGATCAGCTCGGCTGACGCCCATGGATATCACTGAGCTACTGGCCACATAGATGGAAGAATAGGTACCGACCACCACACCCACGATCAAGGCCAGAGCGAAACCGTGAATGATCTCACCACCGAACAGGAACAGAGCGACCAACACCAGCAAGGTGGTACCGGATGTGATCAATGTTCTGGAGAGGGTCTGATTGACCGAGGTGTTGATGATCTCGACCGTCTCACCTTTACGCATCTTGCGAAAATTCTCACGGATGCGGTCAAACACCACGATGGTGTCGTTGAGTGAGTAACCGATCACCGCCAGGACCGCAGCCAGGACCGGCAGATCGAACTCCACATGAAACAGGGCGAAGAAGCCGACTGTGATCAATACGTCATGTACCAGGGCGATCACCGAACCGACCGCAAAGCGGTACTCAAACCGCAAACCGACGTAGATCAGAATGCCGATCAGGGCGTAGAGCATGGCCAGGCCACCCTGCTCGGTAAGCTCTTCACCCACCTGGGGACCGACAAACTCCACCCGTCGCAGTTCAGCGTCAGAGGTAATGCCCTGCATGGCGCGGAAGGCGCGATCACTCAGCTCAGCACTCTCCATCCCTTCCTGGGGAGCCAGTCTGACCAACACCTCCTGAGGAGTGCCGAAGTGCTGCACCACCGCTTCCGAGAAACCATTCTGATTCAAAGCCTCGCGAACAACCGCAAGCTCAATCGCTTCAGGGTATTTCACCTCGACCAGGGTACCACCGGTGAAATCGATGCCCAGGTTGAGCCCCCGCGCGATAATCGCACCCAGTGCGATCAGCAGCAGCACAGAGGAGAAATAGATCGCCAGCTTGCGTTTCCCCATCAAATCGAGATAAGTGCCTTTTTTCAATATCTGCATCTGTTTAGCCTCTTCAAATCGCCAGGGATTGCACGCGCTTACGACCGTAGATCCAGTTGATCACGGCACGGGTGCCGATAATGGCGGTAAACATGGAGGTTAAAATACCGATCGCCAGGGTTACGGCGAAGCCTTTGATCGGACCGGTACCGAAACTGAATAGCACCACCGCCGCGATCAGGGTGGTGATGTTGGCATCGATGATGGTTGAAAACGCCTTCTCATAACCGGCCTGAATACTCGCCTGGGGTGAATTGCCGTTGGCGATCTCCTCACGGATACGCTGGAAGATCAGCACGTTGGCATCCACCGCCATACCGACGGTGAGCACGATACCGGCAATACCCGGCAGCGTCAGCGTGGCCTGTAACAGCGACAGAATGGCCACGATCAACACCAGATTCATCACCAGGGCCATATCCGCCACCAGTCCGAAGACCCGGTAGTAGACCGCCATGAAGACCATCACCAATGCCAGGCCGATCATCACAGAGGCGAAGCCCTGATCGATACTGTCCTGTCCCAGGCTGGGTCCGATGGTCCGCTCCTCGACGATTTCGATCGGTGCAGCCAGGGCACCGGCGCGCAGCAACAGGGCCAGATCCCGGGCCTCTTCCGTGGTGTCGAGTCCGGTGGTCTGGAAGCGGCGGCCAAAGGGCTCACGAATGGTGGCAATGGAGATGACCTCCTCCACCTTGCGTTTCACCTTTACCGCCTTGCCGTCGACCATACGGGTGGTGGTACGGTTCTCGATGAACACCACCGCCATCGGTCGGCCGACATTTTCATTGGTCATGCGCCGCATGCGCTTGGCGCCCACCCCATCCAGACTGACAAACACGGCGGGTGAGCCGCTCTGCTGGTCCAGGCCTGAGGAGGCGTCAACGATCTGGTTACCGGTGACGATCACCCGTTTTTTCAGTAATACCGGCCGGCCATCACGCTCGTAGTAGAGGCTGGCGCCTGGCGGTACACGCCCGTTGACCGCATCCTCGACACTGTGTTCGGTATCCGCCAGACGATACTCCAGGGTGGCGGTGGCACCGAGGATCTCCTTCACCTTGCCGGGATCCTGGGCACCGGGGAGCTGGACAACGATACGTCGTACCCCCTGCTGCTGGATGGAAGGCTCTGAGATACCCAGGGCATTGACACGATTACGCAGGGTGGTGATGTTCTGCTGCAGGGCAAATCGCTGAACTTCCTGCTTCTCAGCCGGGGAGAGGCTGACCTCCACCAGGAATGCCTCCTCCTGGTCGACATCCTTGACATTCAGATTGCGGAATTCGTTACCGATCAGTTCGATCGCCTGATCCCGCTTTTCAGCGGTATTGAATTTCACCACAACCCGTTCATCTTCACGGCTGATGCGGACATAGCGCAGCTTCTCTTCCCTCAGCAGGGTGCGGATATCGCTGCTGTAACGCTCTGCCGCCTGGGTGATGGCGGACTCCATATCCACATCGATCAGCACGTGGATGCCTCCCCGCAGGTCGAGACCCAGATACATGGGTTCCGCACCCAGACCGATCAGCCAATCGGGCAGATCGGGGGCCAGCGTCAGCGCTGCAGTATAATCTTCACCCAGAGCTGCGGCGATGTGATCCATCGCTTTCAGCTGATCTTCCGAGGAGTTGAAACGCACCAGCAGTTTCTGCTGCTGCATCTCCATCCCTTTAGCACTGATGCCCAACTTCTCCAGTGCCTGTTCGATCCGACTCTGGGTGGTTTGGTCCACCACCGCATCACGGGTTGCCGAGATCTCCATGGAGGGATCCTGACCGAACAGGTTGGGCAGCGCATACAGCGCACCCAGCAGGACCACCACCAGAACCATCAGATTCTTCCAAATTGGATATTGGTTCATTGTGTTTTTCTAATTCAGTTTAACCATCAATAAATGGGCAACCCGCAGAGGCTGCCCCCGCTTGCCTGAGGAGGACTAGAGCTCTTTCAGTGACCCCTTGGGCATTACGGTCTCCACAGCCGAGCGGCGGACCTTGACCTCAGTGCCTTCAGAGATTTCGACCAGGATAAAGTTCTCACCCAGATCGGAAATCTTTCCGGCTACGCCGCCAGCGGTTACCACTTCATCCCCTTTCGACAGACTTTCAACCAGCTTTTTGTGCTCTTTTTGACGTTTGATTTGGGGACGAATCATCAGGAAATAGAGCACCGCGCCAAAGATCACCAATGGCAGTAAACCGGTAATCGCATCAGCCTGACCGGCGGCGGGTGCCGCTTCCGCCATGGCATCGGAAATAAAGAAACTCATCGCTATCAACCTCTCAATGGGGATATAAAAAGTCAGCCCAGCTCAGTTGTGGCTGCACCGGGCAGAAAAATTCAGCCGCCGATTATGACACAGAAGCGTGCAAGAATCAGGGGTTGCAGGGTTTTGATTACCGTTTTCAGATCCTACTCTCATCTTGCGGGGAAGTTGATGAATCAGATGATGAGGTGTTTACATTGAACCGACAGAGACCGGTAAGCTGAATATAACAGTGTTAAACCTGGATCAAATCATTGCGGTCCGTTTACTCACAATCATCCTTGATATCAGTATCAAAAGCCCTCTCCCCCAATCGTAGGGTGGGGCCCAGCCCCACCGAAATGGTTAAAACCGGAAAAAACTTGCGGTTCTTTTGCCTCTCATGGTGGGGCAGGGCCCCACCCTACGGCTATTCGCGACATTTTACGGTGATTCGCGTTCATTTGCGGTTTATTCTCTGACAAACTGTAGGCCAATCCCTTTAAACGATCGTGGCTGAAGCCGGACTGGAAGTGCGGCAGAGCCGCACCCAATTGATTCAGGTATCAGTACCAGATCGAGACATAAGCCTTGATCACATTGGCGGAGAAGGAGTAGAAGGGCTCTTCGCCGACTACCCCACCCCGGGTCAGGTCGCGGAAATCGTCGTAGTTGAAGCGGATGTAGTCATAGGCCAGATTGAGTGTGCCGCGATCGACGAACTGCAGGAAGCCCGGTTTGATCTCATAGCTCATCGCCAGCCCCAGGGTATGGCTCTGAAAACTGCTCAACTCTTTATCCCGCGCCAGGTAGGTCTGGGGGGCGCGCCGGGAGAACAGATCACTGTAGAAATCGGCCCCATCCTGTGTGTAGTAGCGGTAGCGAATATCGAAGATCCACTTCTCCCTGAATGGGTGGGTATAGGCCAGCTCGAAATTGTTGGCGTCAATACCCCAGGTATCGTTGAAGTAGCGATACTCACTGCTCAGAGCCGCCCGATACGGCAGGTAGTATTTCAACCTGAATGCCAGCGCGTTGCTGGTTCTGGTACGTGGATAGACCTCCGGCAGATAGCTGAAGCCATTCCCGGCCAGGGGATCCAGATAACGATAGGAGCGATAGGGGTTGTTGAGAAAACCCTCATCGGTGATGGTCTCCCAACCAACCCCCAGAATCGTGTTCTTGGTCAAGATCTGACTCAGGCTTACCCGGTAGTTCTGGCGTTTCACCTGATCACCGAAATCCGCATCCCCATTACGACTGATATCGTCATTGCCAACCGAGTAGCCCAGGGAGACAGTGGTCAGATCGCCGAACATGTCATGGCTGATGCTGACGCTGCCGGTCTCGGAGAGATAGTCGCTCTCGTCACTTTTGGTCAACGCCAGACTCATCAGGGTTTTGTTGTGCAGATAGTCCAGTGAGAGGCTGCTCTCGGTGCGCTCTTCGGTGTAAGGCGAAGCGGTGGAGACCACATCCACAGAGGCACTGGAGATCGAGTCCACATAGTAGTTGGCGCTCAATGAAACCGTATCCATCACCGATTTACGCACCAGGATCGAGGGACCATCCACCTCGACACCGCCTCCATCGTAACGGTGGTACATGACGTCGGCCCGATCCTCCGGCAGGACCGTGGCAAACAGACTGAATCCGGGCAGAGACACCAGCATCAGCAGCAGCCAGAGACGACCGGAAGAGAGCAGCGAAGCGATCCTTTGTGTCAGCGCACGAGGCTTAATTACAGCCACAGCCGCCTCCTCCACCACCTTCGGCGCCACGGGCCGCCTCTCTGGTCTGGTAGACATGGTGACGGAATCCGTTGGCTACCGGATCCCGCTCGAAGCTCATGATCGGATCCGCCAGGCGCGCCCGTTCATAGGGTTGCACCCAAGGCTCGATACTGCATCCGCTGAGCGCCAGCAGAAGCAAAACCGGCAGCAGACGATGATTGGTTAACATGACAACTTGCCTCACTCTTTCAGCAATGCCCGGATCTGCTGCTGATAGTCATCTTCGTATCCAGGTTTGTAACCTTGATGCAGATGCCGGATGTTGCCATCCCGGTCCACCATAAAGGTGCTGGGCATCGCTTTCACCTGATACTGTTTACTCACTTGGTTGCTGCTGTCGTAGAGGATCGGGAAGTCGACCGGAATCTCTTTCAGCATCTTCTGTGCTGCGGCTGGCTGCTCATCCACATTGACCCCAAGCAGGGTGAATCCCATCCCCTGGTAGCGATCATAGAGCTGTTGCAACAAAGGCATCTCCTGACGGCATGGACCGCACCAGGAGGCCCAGAAATTGACCATCACCACATTGCCCCGCAGTTCACTCAGTTTGATGTTCTCCCCACTACGGCTCTTCAGGGTGAAGTCCGGTGCCGGGGTGGTGTCGCCCGTGGCGGCGAGTGAAACCGTGAAGCTGGTCAGCAGACCAAGCAGCAGGGTGGATTTCAAGATTCGCTTCAACAGCAAGGAGTTCATCTTCACGTTATCTATACCTCAAAAGAAAAAGCTCAGGCTACCGGTGAGTTCGAAGTTATGGGTGGTTTTGCTCTCGCCGAGCAAATCCGATTCGAACATGTGATCCCTGGCATCGAGATGGATGGTCAGCCAATCATTAATCAGCAAGCGATAGCCTGCACCCACATTCACAGTGAATTCATCATCCCCGGCAAAGCGTGTCGTGCCGATCCCGCCAATCAGATAGAACTGACTGTTATAGGCATACTTGCCGCCGAGAAATACCTCTCCGGGTAGAATATTGTAACCGGCGGAGAGATTGTAATAGGTAAAGCGACGCTCACTGTCGGTGAGCAGCTGAACATCGCCGCTCAATTGCTCATAACTGGTTTCGTTGGCTTCGGAAGTGCCAATGGCCGCCTCAAGAAAGATCGACTCCGTACCATGATAGGCGAGCCGCAAACCATAGGCGGCGCTGGTACCGAAATCCTCGATGTTCATCAGCCCGGCATACACTCCGATCTCAAAATCCTCTTCATCGAAATTGGGTTCGGTGATCTCCCGACGGGCGATCTCGGGCTCCACCAGCAACTCTTCACGCAGGTTTTCGCCAAGCAGCTGCTCCTCCGCCTGGCCGGTAGAGAGGTTAAACAGACCCAGCAGGGCTGCTGTACTCAGAAAAAGAAACCGAGTCCGATTTTCCACTGGTCAAAATCCTCATTCTCATCACGACTGGTAAATACGGCATAGTGACGAAACTCCCCGCGAAGGAAGAAACGCCTGGTCATATAGACCTTCAATCCGGCACCCACATGGGCGGTAGTGTCTGTACGGTCCTCAGTCTCCACCAGGGTAGCGTTTGGGTTGGTGCGGATCACACCACCGCCAAGGGTGAAGAAGGGGCTGAATGTCCACTCCGGAAAGGGCTGGGACACCAGATTGACATCAAACAGATACTCACTGGAGAAGTCCCCGAGCGCCTGGGAGAAGCTGACCTCGGTGGAAAGATTCTCGTTAAAGGCATAACCCGCGTAGAGTCCCAGCAGGGCCGCACCTTCCATGTCACCGCCGTAGAAACTGAACTCCCAGGTACGATCACGAAAATCTTTCTCGGAGTAGGCCGTCAACGGTAAAGGGGTACCATCCTCCAGGCGGGTCTGGCGCATCTCATCGATCGCCACCCAACCCTGCTTGCCTCTGCGGGTCTCCACCAGAAACCAGTCGGTGCGACGCTTGTGAATCACCACCCACTCATCCCGTTCGGCCACATGGTGGACAGGATAGACCGCTCCTGGACCGGTATGCATCTCGATAAAAGGGGCAAAGACCTGTACCCGCATCGGTGTCTCTTCCGCCAGCATTGGCCAGGAAAGCAATAGCCCGAGCAGCAGCCCGCCGATGCGCAATGGAATTTTACTAAACCGTCTCAAGCGTCAGTCATCCGCAGGTGCAAGGAATGGATCATTGAAGTACTGCGCACCGATATCCAGCCACTCATAGATCAGTTTCAGTTCCGCATCCGTGAGATAGCCCGCATGCGCGCCACCCACTTCAAAAACCTCGGTAAAGCGGCTGTCGTTGGCAGAACCCGCAACCATCGAGGCCCCGCCAGGCACCGGCACCGGAACATCGGGCAGAGGGATCGGATTTCCCTCACCATCAAGAACCAGCTCCCCGTTTTCATCCGTTTCAAACAGCTGATTTCCGTTCTCGTCCACCGCAGGCACCAATATATCCACCAGCAGGCCATCCACGACCTCCTGCATGTTATCGGCAAACAGCAGCTCCCGATAGGCACTGAAGTGTTCCGGTTCATCTTCAGATGGGCCGTCACTCAGATCGAGCTGGGCATCGGGCACCACGGTTTCGCCGGCATCGTCCGTATCGTGACAGACATTGCAGGTACGATCCTCAAGGGTATTCCCTTCATTGTCCAGTATCAGCCGGGATAGAGACCAGAGCGGATGGATGTGCCGCTCATAATGGATCATGGCACGGCACAGCTCATTCCAACTGGAGGTGCAGAGCGCATCATTGAGTGGATTCGGAGTGTCCAGATCGGCGTACCGATAGGTGAATGGCGAATCGGGCTGGCGCATCGCAGGATCACTCCAGACATCCTCAAACACCAGATCCAACTCCGGATCACAGGAGCCGGCCCTACACTGCAGACGATTGCGGGTCTGAGCCATGGTCTCGCCCACATCGGTCCAGAGTTCCGGATTGGTATTGGGGAAGGGCTGTCCGGTCTCCAGGCTGCCGCTGTTCACACTGGGTGGCGCCGCCGTCAGACGACCATGAGCCAGTGGACTGTCGCCGGCATGGCAACCGCCGCATTCGATCACCTCACCTGGCCTGAACTGCAACCAGAAACTGTGCACCTCGCCGGTACGCCGACCGTCTGCGTCGAGTACGCTGAAGCTGACCGGTACATTGGCCGGGACTTTGACCTGTACCGACCCATCGGGATCGATCGGTGCATAGCCCAGCACTTCACGCATGCCGAACTGAGCCGTGGCGCCGAAGGCGGAGTTGGAGAACTCAAGCACATCGTCGTCTGGCAGGGTAACCTGCTTGATCAGGCGCAGAAAGCGGGCCGGCCGATTGTCGGCACTGGTCAGCGTGGGGTCGGACAGGGTAGCGATATCCGGCTCTGCGCTATCCACACCATCCAGGTCATAAACACTGCGGATACGTAATAGACCCGCCTTCTCAGATACCAGAGTCGGATCCAGATCGATACCGGCTGTCTTGTCATGGATGATCAGCGGCTCGGAACGCTCAACCGCCACAACCACGTCGCTGTAGATAACCCCTTCCTGAGGTTTCACGATCGGCAGTTGGGTCTGTTTCGACGGATCGTAGATGAACAGGCTGTAGAGGGGAGGCGCCTGCTCAACGGCCGGATCGGCCAATCGTTCATCGTTGCAGGGAACGATGCGTTCATCCTCGATCACACGGCAGGGGCTCCAGCTGATCAGCAACCGGTCGGTGTTGTCGAACAAGGGGTGGGCACTGCGTAGCTGTCCGCCCATGGTGATCGTACCATCGGTGGGAATTTCGTGGTTTGTGGCATTGCTCTGGGCAGGCCCGGTCATCCCCTGGTTGTCCCAGGTTGGCTGTTCGTTATCGATATAGGTCTCGGCATCGATGAAGATCAGCGCCCCACCCTCCTGGGTTCCGTCGAAAGGTTGGATCAGCGTAAGGATCCGGCCATCCGGCATCTCCTGGGGACGCATGAACTGAATGGTGCTGCCGTCGGTACCGGTGTCGTGACTGTTCAGACCATACAGCAGTTCCAGCTCGGTACCATCCGGGTTGATGCGATAGAGGTGAATCGCATTGTTGCCGTCCGCATTGTCCCAACGACTGAATACGATCTTGCCGCTGGAGATCACCGTGGGTGAGAAGTCATGACTGCGGTTGAATGAGATCTGGTTGATGTCGGTACCGTCAGCATTCATCACATGCAGCACCATCGCCGGCTCATTCACCGCCCGTTCCATCGCCAGATATTGTGGCTTGCCCTCATCCAGCAGACGCGCCTTGGCCTGCCGCTGACGGGTCGAGGAGAAGACGATGCGTCCGTCGGGCAGGTAGTGGGGAAAACGGTCGTGCCCATCCTCTGCCGTGATATCGGAGACAATCACCCGTCTCAGTTGTGCCGCCGGGATATCGTACTCCCAGACATTCCAGGTGGGCTGATCCTCAGGCTCCGCATCCTCAATCAACGGCAGTCTCAGGGAGAACAGCAGTTTCATGCCGTCAAATGAGACCGAAACATCCCGTACATCCCCTTCACCGCCGGTCACATTTCCGGTCAGATTGATCTCATCCGCCCCGGCAGAGGCATTGTCTTTCAGGTAGAGATCCCCACCCGTCTCGGTGGCCTGACTGAGCCGGATATCGGTTGTGCTCTCCTCCGTGATCGGCCGTTTGACGTAGGCGACCGGATAGTCGACCACCACCGGGTCTGGATCCTGACTGTCACCGCCACCGCAACCGAACAGCAAAATGACCATTGAGAGCACTAACAGAGGACTCAATAGCCGCTTGGATTTCACTGGTCTCATTAAACAGTCCGTTCCCTTAAAAAATGATTGTCGCAGCTCGGACAGAGGTCTCTTTTGGATAGAGTTGAATTCTGCTATCGACTAATAAAATCATGGACTTGAGAGTCTACCTCATCGAAAACCCCAATCAGTGCTCAAGTTCACAACCTGGAGAAACAGTGTTCACGAATCCGCGACTTAGGATTGACAAAAACAGCCCCTGATATAGAAGGAAGGGAAAGCGTTGCATTCAGCCGACCGAGCATTCAGCCGTCGGTGTAGAGAATAGGGATTTAGGGGCAAGTCAATATGTCGGAAACACACCCATCTGCGGCTCGAAAAAACTTTACAACAACATCGGTAAAGGTGGTTGCGTTGATTCTGACGCTAAGCACGATGATGCCGGCAGTCTCCGGCCCCAGGGAACAGGCAAAGCGTATGCATGATCGCATCGCCGGGGTTCCCCCGAGTGCCGATACCCTGGCACAAATGGTCGACGAGATCGAAAACAACAACGATCCGCTCGCCGCCGCCATGTTGGCGATTGAACACCCGGGTTTTTATAACGTTACCCTGAAAAACTGGGCGACCCCCTGGACCAATGAGGACCAGACCCCTTTTGCTCCCCTGAATGACTACACGGCGACCGTGATCGGCATGGTACGCGACGAGGTACCGTTCAATCAGCTGCTCTCTGCGGACATCATCTACACAGGCAGCAACTCCCCAGCCTACTCCAACAGTAACAACGATCACTATGAGACGATGGAAAACCAGGGCCTCGATCTGAAACAGGTGTTACAGCAAAACACCCAATCGAGTGTCACCGGTCTGCCGCCTGAAGGCACCGCTGGGGTGATCACTACCCGCGCCTCGGCGCGAGCCTTTTTCATCGATGGCACCAACCGGGGCATGTTCCGCTTCACCATGCTCAACCATCTGTGCAAGGACCTGGAGCTGATCAAGGATCCAACTCGCCCCAGTGACCGTGTACGCCAGGACGCATCGCGCAGTCCAGGTGGTGACAGCCGCGTCTATTTTAACAACTGTGTCGGCTGCCACGCCGGTATGGAACCCCTCGGACAGGCCTACGCCTACTACAACTTTGAATATACCGATGATCCGGAGACCGGCGCTCTGGCCTATACCCCGGGCAGCGTTCAGCCTAAGTTTCTGATCAACAGCTCAGTATTCAAAGATGGTTATGCCACACCGGACGATCGCTGGGATAACTACTGGCGGGAGGGGCCAAATGCCAGCCTGGGCTGGGACAGCAGCCTGCCGGGTACCGGTTTCGGCGCCAAGTCGATGGGCGAGGAGCTGGCCAACAGCGACGCGTTTGCCGAGTGCCAGGTCACCAAGGCATTTCAGGCGGTCTGTCTGCGTGCACCGGTGGACAGTGCGGACCGCAGCAAGATCGCCGAAATTACCAGCAGTTTCAAATCCGGTTACAACATGAAGAGCGTGTTCGCACAAGCGGCCGTCCATTGTGCGGGAGAGTGATCAGTGAACATGTTAAACGGATATAAAAACCATCGGGGAATCAACGGATCTACCTGGCTGCTGTTAACGGCACTCTCACTGTTCGGCCTGCAGGCGTGCCAGGATGGGGTCTCCAACGATTCGCAGCAGGAGACCACGGTCACCTCCAGCACCTACAGCGGACCGGCCGCCCGAACCAGTGATATACAGGGGTTCAGGGTCAGTGTGTGGGAGCCTTTGAGGGCACAGAATCGATGTGGCTCCTGTCACAACGCCGGTGGTCAGGCACCGTTGTTCGTCCGCGAGGATGATGTCAATCAGGCCTATGAGGCGGCCAATCCCTTTATCAACCGCAGCGAACCGGATGAGTCTTCCCTGGTCACCAAGGTCGCTGCTGGACACAACTGCTGGGAGGCCAGCGATAGCGCCTGTGCCACCATCATCGCCAACTACATCGAGTCCTGGGTTGGTGGTGGCGCCAATGCGGGCCGACAGATCGAACTGGAAGCCCCGCCGGAAAACGTGGTTGGGGAAAGCAAGGTCTTCCCGGACGATTCAAGCCTGTTCGCCAGTCATGTCCACCCGCTACTGACCGACTACTGCACTGAATGTCACGTTGATGATGCGGCTGCGCCCCAATCCCCCTATTTTGCCGCAGCGGATGTGGAGACCGCCTATGCGGCTGTCAAGACTTCGATTGATCTCGATACCCCATCCAACTCCCGTCTGGTTCAACGTCTGATCGAGCTGCACAACTGCTGGGATGACTGCCCGAGCAATGCCCAGGAGATGGAGACCGCGATCGACGACATGGCCAGCGGCATTTCGCCGACTCCGGTTGACCCGGATCTGGTGGTGAGTCGGGCGCTGACCCTGCCGGAAGGTACGGTGGCGAGTGGCGGCAGTCGCCAGGAGAACGATGTCATCGCACTGTATGAGTTCAAAACCGGCAGCGGTAACACCGCCTACGACACCAGCGGTGTGGATCCGTCAATCAATCTGACCCTGAGTGGGGACACCACCTGGGTGGAAGGCTGGGGACTGGAGTTCAGAACCGGTAAGGCCCAAGGCAGTACCAGCGACAGCCGCAAGCTCAGCCAGCTGATCCAGGCAACCGGTGAATATACGGTGGAGGCCTGGGTAGTGCCAAGCAACGTCACCCAGGAGGGTCCGGCCAGAATCATCAGTTACTCTGCAGGTACCGATGATCGCAACTTCACCCTGGGACAGACTCTCTACAACTACAACTTCCTGCACCGTTCCAGCACCACGGACGGCAACGGTGAGCCAGCCCACTCTACTTCGGATGATGACGAGGATCTGCAGGCCACCGAGCAACATGTGGTGGTCACTTTCGACCCGGAGAATGGACGCCAAGTCTATGTCAACGGCATCCACACCGATGACCTGGATGAGACCGCAGCGGGCAATCTTAACGACTGGGACGACACCTACGCGCTGGTACTGGGAAATGAGGCCTCAGGCGATCGCCCCTGGGCGGGCAAGGTGCGACTGCTGGCAATCCACAACCGCGCATTGAATGCCGCACAGATCCAACAGAATTTCGAAGCGGGTGTTGGTGAAAAGTACTTCCTGCTGTTCAATGTCAGCAGCCTGCTCAACCTGCCTCAAAGCTATGTGATGATCGAGGTCAGCCAGTTCGATAACTACAGCTACCTGTTCCGTCAGCCGAAGTTCATCAGCCTGGATGAGAGCGTGCTGCCGGGCTCGATTCCGATTCAGGGGATGCGTATCGGTATCAATGGTAAAGAGGCCGCCATTGGTCAGGCCTATGCCACCCTCGATACCACCATCAACGACTCGGAATACACGCTCAATGGTCAGTTGCTGTCGAACATCGGCACCACCATCGCCACCGAGAAGGGTTCGGAAAACGATCAGTTCTTCCTCACCTTCGAGCGACTGGGTGAACACACCAATGTCTTCATAGAGCCTGAAGCACTGCCCCCGGCAGAGCCGTCTGATGGTGAACCGGCTTCCTCAGTCGGCTTGCGCACCTTCGATGAGATCAACGCCACCATGGCATCCCTCACCGGTGTCAGTCAGACCCTTGAAGCGGTACAGACCACCTATACCACCATCAAGCAACAACTGCCCTCAGCGGAAGCGATCAACGGCTTTCTCTCATCCCATCAGGTGGCTGTTTCGCAACTGGCGATCGAATACTGCAGCGCGATGGTTGACGACACCACATTGAGAACGGGCTTCTTCCCCGGATTCGATTTCAATGTCAACGCCAACGACATCGCTGCAGCGACCTGGCAGAGTCAGGTGGTATCCCCACTGATCGTCAATTTCATGGGTGAGAATCTCACCACCCAACCCGATCCTGCAATGGTCGAGAGCGAATTGATGAGCCTGCTTACCGGCAGTGTCGGACTGGCCCGCTGTAGCGGTCAATGTGCCGCGGACCGAACTGAAAAGGCAACCAAGGCAGCCTGTGCCTCACTGCTGGGCAGTGCCATAGTGCTACTGCAATAGAAACCCAGACGGAAAGATAAAGATGCGTAGAAAAGTGAAAAACCTATCGCCGGACGCCCCCCTGCTCCACCCGGATCACCCTCGCCCGGTCAGCCGCAGGGATTTTATCCGTCAGGGCATGATGGCCGGTCTCGGTGCGGTCACCACCCCCTCCCTGTTCGGGTTGTTTGCCAATCCCGGTGAAGCCAGGGCCGCTCTCTCGCCGGACCTTGAGACTCTCAAGAACAGCTGCGGTATCGATACCCTGGGTGGCGGTAAGATACCGTTCATCTGTTTCGATCTGGCGGGCGGTGCGAATATCGCCGGTTCCAACGTCCTGGCCGGACGCCAGGGAGGTCAGCTCGACTTCCTCACCACCGCGGGATACAACCGGCTTGGGCTGCCGGGTGACATGGTGCCTTCGATCGTCAACCCTGATACCAATCTGAACGACTTCATCAACAGTGAGCTGGGGCTGGCCTTTCACTCTGACAGTGCTTTTCTGCGGGGTATTCTGGAAAAGGTCTCGGTGGGCAATCGGGCCAATATCAATGGCGCGATCATTCCGGCCCGCTCGGAAAACGATACCGGCAACAATCCCCACAATCCGATGTATGCGATCAACCGTTGCGGCGCCGATGGGGAACTGCTGACACTGATCGGTTCCCGCAGTTCGGACTCGGGTGGCAACTCCCTGGCGCCGGCGGATCAGATCGATCCTGCCGTGCGGCCTACCAAAGTCGATCGTCCCAGTGACACCACCGGCCTGGTGGACACCGGCAAGCTGGTCGGCATGCTCGACCAGTCCGATGCGGTTGCGGTTATGGAGGCGATCCAGCGGATCTCCGATATGAAGCTGGACAGTGTCAACACCGGCATCTCCACCGACCAGATCGTCAAAGAGCTGGTCCGTTGCGGCTATGTAAAGAGTGCCGACCTGGTGGATCGTTATGGCGATCCGGCGGCGCTGGATGTCACCGCAGACCCGGACATCATCGGCCCGATCTTCACTCAGGAGGAGTTCGACGGTGACGGTGAATTCCGCAAAACCGCCTCAGTCATGAAACTGGTCATCAACGGTTATGCCGGCGCCGGCACCATCACCATGGGTGGCTACGACTACCACACCGGTGACCGTGCGGTTGGGGAGATTCGGGATCTTCGAGCCGGTCGCTGCATGGGGGCCTGTATCGAGTATGCCGCCCGTATCGGCACCCCGTTGATGCTGTATGTCTTCAGTGACGGCTCAGTCTCCAGTAACGGCACCTTGGACAACTCGGCCGACGGTCGCGGCAAGGGAGTCTGGACCGGTGATAATCAATCCACCGCCGCCTCCTTCTTCCTAGTGTTCAACCCGGCCGGCCAACCCACACTGGCAGGCGCCAGCGCCGATGAGCAGCTGCGCCATCAGCAGATCGGCTATTTCACCGCCGATGGTGCGGTGGACAACGGCTCAAGCCCGGCGGCCAACAATGTCAATCAGCTGGTCTTGAGCGTTGCGCTCAACTACCTCGCGCTGCATGGTGAACAGGGTCAGTTCAGCTCCCTGTTTGGCACCAGTCTGGGGAATGCAACCATGCTCGACAGTCTGACCGCTTTCAATCCGATTATGTAGTGTGGCGCGGCAGGCCTTTATTTAAAGATTAACTGCAAATATGGGCCTGTTAACGCAATTCCAATCACCGCAATAAGAAGCCTTATCGCTAGCGCTTTTCGCAGTGAATGGCACTCATTTGCGGTTTTATTCTCATAAACAAGTATCATTAATGCTGGCGTGTTGATTTCAGAGAGCTGCCAGTGGATAAGGCCAAGCGTTCTACCTCGGATAACAGACAACGACTACTCTACCCGGCAACCGTTAGCCTCGCATTGTGGCTGTCCGCCTGTGGTGGCGGTGATGACTCGGGGAACAGCACCACACCACAGGCAACAGAGGATTGGCAACGGGATATCCTACTCACCAGCCTGACCATCGACCTCGATGCGATGCAAGGCAGTGCGGACATCCTGCTGGCGGGCTCAACCACCTCCAGTGGCGCCTCCTTTGAGGCGGGCGATCTGATCATTGCACAGGTCACGGCGAACGGCCGCCAGCTCAACTACCGAAACGAAAACGGCAGTCTGCATATCGGCGTCCCCCCATCGTCTGCTGAAGTGACACTCTCCATCGATTACAGCCTCAACCTGCAGAGTAATTTTAACGGTTTACTGGATGGCGGCATGAGTTTCACCTGGCCCTACTACTGCGGCAATCTGTTCCCATGCAAGTCCGAACCGGCAGAGGGAAGCGGCTATGAACTGCAGATCAATGGCGCGCCAACGGGTTCTGAAGCGATCTACCCGGCATCGGTAATCAGCGATGCACCGGCTTACATGTTGGCCTGGTCGGTAGGCGATTATACCTTCAGCAATCTGGGAACGACCGCAGCCGGTACTGAGGTAGGCGTCTACTATCCAGCGGACCTGCAACAGCAGGCGCTCGACGGTAGTCGCTATCTGCGTGATGCGTTTGACTGGTATGAACAGACCTATGGTCCCTACCCGTTCGGTCAGGCTGTTGCCAGTGTCTCGGTCGATTGGGGTCCAGGCCAGTTCGGCGGCATGGAGCACCACCCCTTCTGGCATATCGCCTCAAGCTCGATATCCGATCCATGGGTGCATGTTCATGAAGCCGCACATGGCTGGTTTGGCAACGGTGTGCGCATCGCCTGCTGGGAGGATTTCGTGCTCTCTGAAGGCCTTGCCTCATACCTAACGGCACGAGCCGTCAGTGCGATCGCCGGTGAGGCATCTGGTGAACAGGTCTGGGCATCTTATGCAGCGAGACTGGCCCAACTGCAACAGAGCAGTGGCAACAAAATCGCCTGGCCGGCCGGATGCCAGCAGATCGATATTCTGCAGGATGGGCTGTTCGGTACAGCCCCCTACATGAAGGGGGCGTTCTTCTTCAGACACTTGGAATTTTCACTGGGTGTGGATCTGCTCGATCAAATCCTCAGAGAATTCTTCCTTGCCAATGTCGGCACTGCGGCATCGATGGATGAGCTGTTGCGACGGGTCGAGCAAAGTAGTGATTATGATCCTGAAGATTGCGCCATCGCCTGGCTCAGATCGGAAACCCTGCCCAACGGCGCCAACTGCGCTTACCAATAGCGCCCAACTGCCAAGGCCTGTTGAGACGAATTTACTGCACAGATTCACTTCGAGCTATATTTAAGTTATCAGGATTGCACATTTCGGTTAGATCGAAAAGTTATGTGCCGGATTTCCTGGAACCCGGCATATGCCAGGATGACGAAAAATGAAATGACCAGAGGATTTCTCAATCTATTCCAATCCGTCTGAATCAGACAACTTCAAGGTCTTAGGGCCTGTAGGAGCTGCTCATGTTGACGACTCGACAACTCTTCACAGCGCTGCTGATAAGCCTGGTGGCCACCGGCTTAACAGCTCAGCAAACGGACCAGGGTTACACTGAAGAAAGGCAGAGAATGGTGCAAACCATTCAGCGGGAGGTGCGTCAAACCAGTGACCACCTGGAGAAGAAACAGCTTGATGAGCGGGTCATCGAAGCCTTGAAAACGGTTCCCCGGCATCTTTTTGTACCAGAATCACAACGCCATTCAGCCTATCAAAACAGACCCTTGCCGATCGGCTACGGACAGACCATTTCACAACCCTACATCGTTGCCATCATGACCGATCTGATCGCGCCGCAAGCGCAACATAAGGCCTTGGAAATCGGAACCGGTTCCGGCTATCAGGCTGCAGTGATGTCACCGCTTGTGAAACAGGTTTTCTCCATGGAGATCGTCGAACCATTAGGCCAGCTTGCTAAAGCTCGACTGCAGAAGCTTGGTTACCGGAATGTCGAGGTGGCCATCGAGGACGGCTATCACGGATGGGCTTCAGAGGCACCTTTCGACATCATCATCGTTACTGCCGCAGCCAGTCATATCCCACCCCCACTGATCGAACAACTGAAACCCGGCGGCAAAATGATCATACCGGTGGGCAGCCGTTTCATGACCCAACAACTGCTATTGGTGAACAAGGACCAGCAGAATGAAGTGACCGTACGGCAGGTTCTGCCGGTTCGCTTCGTACCGCTGATCAACAAGTCCGAGTTGTGACCGGCAAAAGCTCGCCACCCTATCTCTCACTGATGCTGCTCTCCGCATCGGCACTGGGTTATGAACTGTTGCTGATGCGCCTCTTTTCGATCATTCAATGGCACCATTTCGCCTACCTGGTGATCGCTCTGGCGCTGCTGGGTTACGGTATCAGCGGCAGCCTGCTCTACCTCAGGCCAGCCATCGTAATACGCCGCTTCAGTCAGCTCTATGCTCTCGCCCTTCTGCTGTTTGCCTTGAGCAGCATCAGCGGATTCATGCTCGCACAATCGATCAGCTTCAATATCGAAGAGTTGTTTTGGAATCCAGCCCAGATACTCAGACTGATTCTGATCTTTCTGCTATTGGCCCTGCCTTTTGCCTTTGCCGCCTCAGCCATCTGTATGACGTTCATGTACTATCCGCGCAGCACAGTCTCAAAACTCTATGCGGCTGATCTGATCGGCGCCGGCCTGGGCGCAATCATCACTTTGATCGCAATCTATTACGTGATGCCTCAATATTTGCTGGTCAGCCTGAGTCTGACCGGTGTGCTTGCCTCACTCATCGCGATTTGGGAAACGGCGATCAAGCCTAAAGCGATCCTGCAGCTGCTGACCGTTACGATCACAGCACTGTTTTTCACAATCCTCCCTGAGATCAAACTCAACTATTCGCCCTACAAAGCGCTGGCCCAGACCCTGAATGTCAAAGGCGCCAGCATCATCGATCAACGGACCAGCCCGCTCGGCCATCTGACCCTGGTGACCAATCCCCAGATACCATTCCGGCATGCGCCAGGACTGAGCCTGCTCAATACGGCTGAACCTCTAGAGCAGATCGGTCTGTTCATCGATGGGGACAATCAGAGTGCCATCACCCGCTATCCTCAACGTCTCGAGGAGCTGAGTTATCTCGACCAGACCACCTCGGCGCTGGCCTATCATCTTAAAACTCCTGACAAGCTGCTGGTGATCGGCAGCGGTACCGGTTCAGACCTGTTGCAGGCTCACTACCACCGGATTGAATCGATCGATGCCCTGGAACTCAACCCGCAGATCATAGAGTTGGTCAACCGCGATTACAGATCCTTTGCCGGACCGGTGTACGACAACCCGTTCACTCAGCTGCATATCAAAGAGGCCAGGGATTATCTGCTTGAGAATCAACAGCAATATGACCTGATCAAACTCTCATTGACCGAGGGTGCCAGCGCCTCTTCATCAGGGCTTTATGCACTCAATGAGAGTTATCTCTACACCCGAGAGGCGATACAACTCTATCTCTCCAAGTTGCGTCCGGACGGTATTCTGTCGATCACCCGCTGGATCAAACTGCCTCCCAGGGACAGCCTGAAGCTGTTTGCAACCGCTCACCAGGCTCTCCAGATGAGGCAACTTGATAACATCGAAAAACGTCTGCTGATGATTCGTAACTGGCAGACCAGTACTCTACTGATCAAGAACGGTCTGTTCACAAACCGGGAGCTGGAGAAAACGCAGCAGTTCTGCCGTACGCGTCTGTTTGACCAGGCTTACCACCACCAACTAAAAGCGGAGCAGAGCAATCGCTACAACCTGCTCAGCGAAGTCAGTTTCTATCAGGCGACCCAACAAATTGCCTCGGGTGAGCTGGAGAATCTGATCGACAACTATAAATTTGAATTGCGACCCGCTACAGATGATCGTCCCTACTTCAATCACTTCTTTAAATGGCAGAGTTTTATCGAAGCCTTGGAGCTACGCGGCAGTGGGGGCATGCCGTTGATTGAGTGGGGTTATGTGGTGTTACTGCTCAGTCTGGGGATCACTGGTCTGCTTAGCGGTTTGCTGATCCTGCTACCACTGCTGTTGATGCCAAAAAACCCATCGCCATCCGACCGCAACAACCTGAACGGATCCGTCATCGGTTATTTCGGCGCCATCGGTCTGGCGTTTCTGCTGATTGAGATCGGCACCATTCAAAAATTCCAGCTGTTTCTGCATCACCCGATCTACGCCATCGCCGCATCCCTGACAGCTTTTTTGTGTTTTTCAGGCTTGGGCAGCTATCTAAGCGAACGACTTTCCGAAAACCAGCGCTACAAACAGAGCGCCGGCAAGGCGATACTCGTCCTGTGCGCAATCGGTCTGGGATATCTGCTGATGCTCCCTGACCTGTTTGACGCCCTCATCCACCTCCCGATGGCAATAAAAATCGCGATAACCATTCTGCTGATTGCGCCGATGGCAATCTGCATGGGGATGCCTTTTCCACTGGCGATCGCAGCCATGAAGCAGAACCGGGCAGATCAGATACCCTGGGCCTGGGGAATCAATGGCTATGCTTCGGTGATCAGCGCCGGGCTCTCCACAGTGATCGCCATCCAGTTTGGCTTCAAAATCGTTTTACTCTGTGCGATTCTGCTCTATCTGACAACACTGATGACATTTCCGGGTAAAACAGCTGCCAATCCAGCCTGCGATTGATTAGAATTCACCCCTGCAGTTATCCCCCAGGAAGATCCCAAGATGGAGCAACAAGCCCTCGATTTCATCGTTTGGAATACCGATCCCACACTGATTGCCTTTGCCGGGCTGGAGATTCGCTGGTACGGCGCGCTCTTCGCACTGGCCTATCTTCTGGGCTATCAGACCATCTATTGGATCTATCAAAATGATGGGCGGGATGCCGCGCACCTGGAACGCCTCTCCATCTATCTGGTGATTGCGACGATTGCCGGTGCCAGGCTGGGCCACTGCCTGCTTTATGATCCAGCCTATTTTCTGGCTAATCCGTGGAAGATACTCGCCTTCTGGGAGGGGGGGTTAGCCAGTCATGGCGGAGGGCTCGGGGTAATCCTCGCGCTCTACATCCACAAACGCCAGTCCGGTGAGACTTTTCTCTGGCTACTCGACCGCTTTGCCATACCAACTGCGCTGGTGGGCATGCTGATTCGTCTGGGAAATCTGTTTAATTCGGAAATCTACGGCACCCCGACCAATCTCCCCTGGGCCTTTATCTTCGAGCGAATCGACCAGATTCCCCGCCACCCGGCACAGCTCTATGAGGCGATAGGCTATGGGCTGATCTTTGTCGTACTGATGCTGTTCTACCGACGCATGCGCCTGAAGATTGAGGATGGACTGATCTTCGGGATGTTTCTGATTGGCGTTTTCACCACCCGGTTTCTGGTTGAATTTGTTAAATCCAAACAAGCCGCTTACACCACCGATGTCATGTTGAGCACAGGACAGATTCTCAGCCTGCCCTTTATCGCCGCCGGTGTTGTATTGATCATATTGGCGCTCCGAAGAAGCCGAGACAAAACAGATCAGCAGGCAGACTGACGGCAGTAAACGCTATTCCGGTTTAGAACCTGGCTTCATAGCGGATGTTGAAAATCAGGTCCGGCACCATATCGGTGGTCATGTTCTCCCCCAGCGAGAGATCGATATGATCACCACCCTCCAAAGGAATGGTTCCGCCGAATGTCAGCATTACCGCTGAGCCGCCCAGCTGATCCGAGCTGCTGTGATAAAACGGGGTATGGGCATCGACCTGGGCCTTCAGGTCCAACCATTGATAGACCCGCCAGTTGATTCCCAGGGTTCCGAACAACACAAACTCTCGCTGATCCTCCTCAAGGACCTCCGCCTTACCCATCAACAACACACCCATATGGCCATACCCGCCAAAGGGCCAACCGGGAAGTAATTTGCGATCGGAACCCGTAAGCCAGATCGACAGGTCAGGTGCACCGCTCCCCAGCAGTGACTCCTCATCCCCGCTAGGCAGCTTCAAGCCCATATGTACGGAAGCTCTCATCTCTTCATCCGCCAGACTCAGTTCCCGGGAGAGGTGAAACTGTATATCGCCGATACCACTGACCTTCTCCTGGATATCGACTTCAGTCACACCATCCCGGATATAGAGATAACGCAACTGATTCTGCTGCCAGTCATCCCGGTCCGAATTGGAAAAACCAAACAGGTCGTGCCAGTTTTCGATCAGGCTGTCCAGGCCGCCTCCCCGATGAGAGAGGTAGGGCACTTCGACACCCACCTGCCATCCGGAACCTATGCCCCGTTGCCAGGTCAGGGCCAGCCGGTAGGTCTCCCCATCCAGCGTCACCTGCTCACTCTCCTCAACGGTCTCCATCGAGGTGTTGGCCACATCCAACTGCAGGCTGAGGCTGTTTTGTTGATCACCAAGCAATTCGGAGGGTGTGGCCACCGGAAGACCATGCAACAGGGTGAAGGGATTCATGTTGCGCACATGAAAAGGCTCCGGCTGGCTGGCCTGAGCCACCCCGGTCATTGTCGAACAAAGCAGCAAGATTGACCGAAAAATGATCAACAAAAGGGAATTTTCTTCCCAGGACTGACAGAACCGGTTAGTTTTAACCATGAAGCAATGCAACAGACATTGTGCTGGCCGATCAACACGACGGCGATCGACAAGGAGTTAGTTCTTATTCATATGCGACTGTCTGCTAACTATTGCATACAATCACAAACTACGTAACGGCTATGACCCTAGTTTTTATAATAAATTCAACCAATACTTGTGTAATCGCGATCAGTTAAGATTGCACAGGGTCCTAAGCCAGTTTCAGTTGCAAACCCGAATCATCAGCAAATCGTAGCGATTACCGGCAACATCACATATGATTTGCTTGTTTGGGCATTTTTTACCAACTTCCAAGATCAACCTGTGACTATGATCGCAAACGCAACACACTAATTCATATAGATTTGTTTCTTCATTACACAGTTTTATTCATGACCCGGGAAATGACATCTTGAAGATCTTATTCCGCACGCTATTTCTCCTCGCCTGCTGCCTCAGTCTGCCCTCCTGGGCCGCTGATCCTGCCCAGGCTGACCAAGGGCTGGACAAACAGGTCGAGAGCTTGAAAAAGGCAGTGATCGAGTTGAACCGAGAACTCTTTATCCTTGAGGAAGAGCTGCTGTTTCCGGGGAATACCCAGGTCTCGGTATTTCTCTCCCTGGACATCGGCACCTACTTCAAACTCGATTCCGTACAAGTGCAGATCGATAACAAGGAGCTCTCCAACCACCTCTATACAGAACGTGAACTGAAAGCGCTGCAACGGGGTGGTGTACAGCGGATCTATCTGGGAAATCTGAAAGCGGGCACCCATGAACTGGTTGCCTTCTTTACCGGCGTTGGCCCCAAAGGCCGGGATTACAAGCGAGGCGCGACGGTCAGCTTCGAGAAAGGCCTGGGACCCAAGTACCTGGAACTTAAGATCGTCGATAGCGCGGCACTGCAGCAACCGGATTTCGAGATCCGGGAGTGGGAGTGAGATAGGTGTCACACGGTCTGATACCCCGTCTGCTCCTCACGATCAGCCTGGCCCTCCCGATCACCGCAAGCGCGGAGATAAAACCGGGAGAGCCACAGGAATTACGTGATCTGCACTATGGTGAGGCGCTCTTCCAGCTCTACCAGGAGGCTTACTTCCCTGCCATTGTACGTCTGCTCTCAGCAAGAAAGCAGGGACTGATGCAGAACTACGCGGATGAACCTGAGCTGCTGCTTGGCGGACTCTATCTGGCCTATGGCATGCCGGATACGGCGGAACACCTGTTCAACCGGGTTCTGAAGACAAGCGCCACCCCCGAAATACAGAACAAGGCCTGGCTGCAGCTGGGCAAATCCCGTTTTCGCCGGGGAGAGGATCCCGCAGCGGCCAAGGCGTTGAGTCAGATCGGAGCTGAACAACCGACCGATGCGAAAGATGAAAAACAGCACCTTGAAGGACTGATCGCACTGAAACGGAACAAGCCAACGGATGCAGTTGAGTCGCTGACGGAAATCTCCGGTGACAGTGAGTGGTCGCTGTATGGTGATTTCAACCGGGCATTGGCGCTGCTGCAGAGTGATCAGTCCAGTTCAGCTCTGGAGATCCTCAAAACCATCGGTGATGGCCATAGCGAGCAGGATAACGAAGAGCTCAAAGCGATACGGGACCGGGCGAATCTCACCCGGGGGTATCTGCTGTTGGAGGCAGAACAGCCGCAACCCGCCAAGGACTCCCTGCAAAAAGTACGTCTGAAAGGAGCCTCAAGCAACCAGGCCCTGCTTGGGCTTGGCTGGGCATCGTTGCAGCAGGGCAAGGAGCAGCAGGCACTCGCTCCCTGGCAACTACTTGCCGGGCGGAATCCAAGCGATCCAGCTGTTCTGGAGGCCAAGCTGGCGATACCCTATGTACTGGCACAGCTGAAAGCCGAACAGCAATCCCTGGACGCCTATCAGAACGCCATCACAACCTACGATCAAACCCTCGGCTCGGTCGATCAGATCATTCAACAGATCAACCAGGGCGGTTTCCCCGACAGCCTGATGGTGGAAAACCAGGAGGATAAGCAAAAACTGCATACCCTGCTGCCCTTTCTGCTCACAGGCAACAGTTTTCAAGAGCGACTTCAGGACTACCGGGACTTACAGGAACTGGAAAATAACCTACAGGAGTGGCAGACCAAGATCACCGCCTATCTCACCATGCTCGACAATCAGCAGCAGACCTATAAAGAACAGCTACCCCGGGTGGAAGCCTTCCTCAGGGGCGACAAGCTGAAGCAACTGCAGGAGCAGCACGCGGAGCTGGACGCGCACTACAACATCGCGGTGTCGGAGGAAGAACCGGCCTTTATTCTGGCAACGGGTGAGGAGAAGACGTTAATCGAACGTATGCAGCGTATCGAGAGTCTGATCAATGAATCCGCCTCCCCAGAACAGTTCCAGGTGCAAAAGGAGATTGCCCAACTGATGGAGGGGATCCTGATCTGGCGAACCGTGACGGAACACCCGGCCCGTGTCTGGAATCTGAAAAAACAGATGAAGGCACTGACCCAGAACATCGAGTCGGTAAAAGTCCAGCAGACAGAGCTGGCTGCCTCAAGAGAGCAGTCAGAGAACAGATTCGGTGATCTGTCAGCACGCATAGACAGCCTGCAGGAGAGAATTCCCGAATTGCTGGAGCAGGTTACGGTGCTACGTAAACAACAGGCAAAACACCTTCAGGAGATGGCATTGGCCAGGCTGGAACAACGCAAAACACTGGTTAACAACTACCTGATCCAGGCACGCTTCGGGGTTGCCAGTCTGCTCGACATCAGTACGGACAGAGGGGTACAGCAGCAGTGAAACCCGCTCTCTACCTCGGCCTGTTGAGTCTGACAGCTTACGGCTGCTCCTCCCCGGTGTTGAAGGGGGGAGGCCCCAATGAAGCTACGCTGGCGGACCTGGAAGCAGAGCCGGTCAAGATTGAACAGAGCGCCATCGCCCCATCTGAGCGGGACGATGTGATTGAAAACTATCGGGCACTGCTGAAACTCAATCCGGATCAGCGTCTGCACAGTGAAGCCACCCGCCGTCTTGCCGATCTGGAACTGGAACGCAGCGAGACCAAACTACTGAGCGAGGATGAGCCTGCTCCAAGCAGTGAAGAGCTGGATCAGTCAATCAAACTCTATCAGGAACTGCTGGACAACGATCCCGACTACAACGCCAGTGATCTGGTGCTCTATCAATTGGCCAGAGCCTATGAGCTACAGGGTGAGATGCCAGCGATGATGCAGTCTCTGGACACCCTGATCAGAAAATACCCACAAAGTGAGTATTGGCAGGAGGCCCGTTTCAGACAGGGCGAACGTTTCTTTGTTGAGCAGCGATTCAGCAACGCAGAACAGGCCTATGGGGAGATCCTAAAACAGCAGCAGCAGACCCCCTACTATGACCGTTCACTGTTTAAGCATGGCTGGTCACTCTTCAAACAGCGTAAGGTGGAACAGGGCCTTGACTCCTTCACCCTGCTGCTCGACAGAAATCTGGGTGACACGCAAGCCATCGATACCAGTACACTCTCACCAGCGGACCAGGAGCTGCTGAAAGAGACTCTCAGAGTCATCAGCCTGACCTTTTCCGAACTGGGGGGCGCCCAGCGGATCAGCCAGTACTTCGATCGCCACGGTCATCGCAATTATGAATATATGATCTACCAGGGCCTGGGTAACCTCTATCTGAAACAGGAACGAATCCAGGATGCGGCCGACGCCTACCAGGCTTTCGTCAACCTCAACCCCGCCCACCCCCAGTCTCCAAGACTGTCAGTGGAGGTGGTGGAGATCTATACCAAAAACGGATTCCCAGCCAAGGCCATCGAAAGCAAAAAAGCCTTCACACAACACTACGCCGTTGCCGGTGACACCTGGCAAAAACTCGGTTCCGAGGATCAGACCTGGCTGAATGAGCAGTTGCGGGTCTACCTCAAGGATCTGGCGGAATACCACCACGCACTGGCACAGAAAAACCGTAATAAAAAGAGTAAGGCAATTACCGCTGAGCAGGCCAAGCAGGGTCAACAGGCGGCCCATTGGTATCGGCTCTATCTGGATAATTTTCCGACGGATCCCAAAGCGGGCAATATCAGTTTTTTACTGGGCGAACTGCTGTTTGAGCTGAAAAACTACCCACACGCGGTGACCGCCTACGAACAGAGCGCCTATCAACTGCCAAACCATGAGAAACGTGCTGAAGCGGGTTATGCCGCCCTCCTCGCCTATGCGGCACGACAGAAGCAGCTCGCTAAAGATCCTGATGACGTCTGGCGTAAGCAGGGCGTTGAGAGCGCGCTGAAATTTTGCGATACCTTTCCACAGGATTCACGTCGCGCCAGGGTGCTGACCGAAGCGGCCGATCAACTGCTCGATCTGAAGGACCTGGGTCGTGCCCGGGGAGCCGCCCTTCAGGTCGCCAATCTGAAACCGGCAGCAGAGAAAAAACTGCGTCGTACCGCCTGGATCATCGCCGCCCATGCCGCCTTTGAGCAGAAGGATTTCAAGGCAGCCGAACAGGCCTATCAACAGGCGCTTTCCCTGACCTCCGCTAAAGACAAACAGCGCGGCAAGCTCGAAGAGCGTTTGGCTGCCAGTATCTATCAACAGGGATCGGACCAGCGAGCCATAGGGGACCACAGTGGCGCCGCCAAACAATTTCTGCGTATCGCCGCACTGGCACCGGCATCCACTATCCTCGCAACCGCTGAGTATGATGCCGCCGCCAGCCTGATCGCGGCGGGTGACTGGGCCGGTGCAGTCACCATTCTTGAATCCTACAAGAAACGCTACCCGAAAAGTGAGTTGATTCCGGAAGTGGACAGCAAACTGGCGGTTGCCTACATCGAGTCCGGGCAGTCCCTGAAGGCTGCTTCCCAACTCGCCCTGCTCTCGAAACAGAGCGGCGATAAACAGTTGCAGCGGGAAGCTGGTTGGCAGTCCGCTGAGCTGTATGACAAAGCAGGCAAAAACAAGCAGGCCATCAGCGCCTACAAAAGCTACGTAAAACGTTTTCCCAACCCCTATGATCCCGCCCTTGAGGCGCGACAGCGTCTGGTAGAACTCTATGAAAAGACGGGGGAATGGGGTAAACGGGAATGGTGGATGAGGCAGATCATCAAAGTCGACGCCAAGGCCGGTAAGCAGCGCACCGACCGAAGCCGCTATCTGGCGGCAACCTCAAGCATTCAGTTGGCCGATCCACCGCGTCGTGCATTCCGTAAGGTTAAACTCAAGGCTCCGATCGAAAAGAGCCTGAAATCGAAGAAAAGCAAAATGCAGGAAGCGATCAATGCCTACAAGAGAGCCGCCGAGTATGGTGTGGCTGAAGTGACCACGGCGGCGACCCATCGAATCGGTGAAATCTACCAGCAGTTCGGTGCCGCATTGATGACATCCGAACGCCCCAAAGGGCTGAATGCGGAAGAGCTCGAACAGTATGAGATTCTACTGGAAGAGCAGGCCTACCCCTTCGAAGAGAAGGCGATCACCCTGTATGAGTCGAATATCGAAAGAGCGCCTCAAGGCATCTATGACGAGTGGGTGAAAAAGAGTTTCGCAGAACTTGCCAAGTTGATTCCTGGTCGATATGCCAAGCAGGAAAAGTGGGAGGGGTGGATCGATGCGATCAATTAACACCCAACTGACTGCACTTGGATTGATTCTGCTGACAGTCGGTTGCAGCAGTATGACCACACCTCAACAGCAACAAAGTGATGAGGGCAACAACACCAGCGTAGCCGCCACTGCTCAGCCCAGTGAAAGCAAGGATCCGCAACTGACCAAGTCGCTGCAGTCGGTCCACCGCCTCTACAAGAAGAACAAACTGGAGCAGGCCAAACAGGAACTTCAGGCGTTGATAGAAGAGTACCCGACGCAGACTGCCCCGCATATCGATCTGGGTATCATTCAACTCGATGAACAGGCGCCACAGGCAGCAGAGCAATCCTTTAATGCCGCCCTGGCGATTGATGCAGAGAGTTCAACTGCGCACAATCTGCTTGGGATTGCGTTGAGAATGCAGGGCAAATTCAAACAGGCGGAACAAGCCTATCAGGCCGCCCTCACCCATCAACCCGACTACCTGCTTGCCCACCGTAATCTTGGAATACTCTACGATCTCTATCTGGCTAAACCGAAGCAGGCTTTACAGCATTATCAGCAGTATCAAACCATGCTGGGCAGCAAAGACAAAGAGATGGAAAACTGGATCATCGACTTGCAACGCAGGGTCGGTAAATAGAGGTGACCGGGATGCTGATGAAAAAACATACAAGCTTGATCGCTCTGCTGCTGAGCCTGCTGATGCTCAGCCCCTGGTGCTTTGCAGAACAGCGGCTCGATTTGGACGGCACCGCGATTTTCGGTAACAAGGAGTCGCCCAACGTCCTCTATGTAGTACCCTGGCGATCCGCAAAACGTTTGACCGGCATGATGCCACCGGAAACCGGTCGGCGGGATGAACTGCTCTCTCCGCTGGATCGTGATGTGTTTCGCAGACAGATCGATTGGTATCAGAGATATGGTGAAAAGCCCTAAAGATTTTGACTGCGAGCGCCCTATGGCAAACAACCCAGATTTTGTTATGACCTGTCACCAGGTCTTATAAACCTCGTCGAATACTAACGGAGAACCCTATGGAACTCATCGACACAATCATCCGTTTCTTCCAGGAAGGCGGACTCTTTATGTACCCGATAATGCTGATATTTGCAGGTGGCATTGCGATTGCCATAGAGCGTTGGATATACCTGACGCTGGCGACCGGCAGTAACAAACGCACCTGGAAGCAGGTACTGCCTCATCTCAATGACGGGGATTTCAAAACAGCCATGGAGACGGCAAACAAATCAAAGACAGCGATTGGCACCATGCTCACTTATGGTCTGGCCAGGGCACGCACGGCCCGCCGCCGGGATGATGTGGAAGTCGCTATGGAAGAGGGGCTGATGGAAGCCATTCCTCGCATGGAGAAGCGCACTCACTATCTGAGCACCCTCGCCAATATTGCCACCCTGCTCGGACTGCTGGGCACCATTATCGGGCTGATCCAGGCCTTTACCGCGGTCTCCAATGCCGACCCAGCCGAGAAGGCCGACCTGTTGTCCGCCAGTATTTCGGTGGCCATGAACACCACCGCCTTCGGCCTGATGGCAGCGATTCCGCTACTGCTGGTCTACGCCCTGCTGCAGAGTAAAACCACAGCGATCGTCGACAGTCTGGAGATGGCCTCAGTAAAATTCCTCAACATCTTTAACGAGAAGGCCTACTCCAGGAGTAAGGCATGAGAGGCCGGTTTCGCCACCATCACAAAGAAGCGGAACTGAATATCACCGCTTTTCTTAACCTGATGGTGATCCTGATTCCTTTTCTGCTGATCACGGCGGCGTTTTCCCGCTTTTCCATTATTGAGCTCTATCTGCCGCCTGCCAGTGAAGGCACACTGAAACAGATCAAAGAGCTTCAGCTGGAAGTGATCATTCGAAAAGAGAGTCTGGAAGTTGCCGATCGACAGGGAGGCTTGATCCGTCGTATCCCGAATAGTGCGGATGGGTATGATGTAAAGGCGCTGAATGAATTGCTGGTACAGATCAAAGTCCGTTTTCAGGACAAACGCAGTGTGTTCATTCTCTCTGAACCGGAAACCAACTACGAAACCATGGTTCAAGTCATGGATGCTGTACGCATGACTGAAAATGTCGAGTCTGGATCGGTGATCCAATATGAGCTTTTTCCAGAGATCTCTCTGGGAGACGCACCACCCAGCCAAGCTCCAAAAATGGATGAAGGTAACGCCTCATGAAGATGTCGCGTCGTGCTAAACGCATGGATCGCCACCACCGAAGGAATAAAGGATCAGCGGTACTGAACCTGGTCTCACTGATGGATATCTTCACCATCCTGGTGTTCTTTCTGCTGGTCAATTCCGGCGAGGTACAAGTATTGCCCAATGCCAAGGCCCTGAGTCTGCCTGAATCACTGGCGGATGTGAAACCCAAGGAAAACCTGGTGGTGATGGTCAATCAACGAGAGATACTGGTGCAGGGACATCGGGTCATCGACCTCTCCCAGCCACTACCGGAAGGTAACCTGCTTCCGGCCTTGCAGAATGAACTGCAGCGTCATGCCGAGCGTTCCAAAAGCAGTAGCATTGAATCCTTCAAAGGGGCGATCACCATCATGGGGGATAAAGGTATTCCCTACGCTTTACTGAAGCGGGTCATGGCCACCTGTGCACAATCCGAGTATCCCCGTGTCTCCCTGGCTGTGCTTAGAAAAGCAGAGCAGCAAAAGGGAGGGCAGCCCCTGTGAGCGTCTCTTACCGACATTCCTCTAATCTACCCTGGAACAATACCAGTGCAGATGAACGTCGATTTCATCTGATTATTGTATCTGCTCTGATGATTGCGATGATCCTGGGGCTGTTGGTTCCCATGATTCAGCTACCGGAAAAGGAGCGCTTCAAGAAACAGACCCTGCCACCCCGTCTGGCAAGGTTGATACTGGAACAGAAACAGGCACCACCACCAAAACCGAAAAAGATTGTCAAAAAGGAGCTGCCCAAACCGAAGCCTAAGAAGGAGAAGAAGCCGGAGGTCAAGAAAAAACCTGAACCGGAGAAGAAACCGGTTGAGAAAATCGCGAAGAAAAAACCCTCGGCAGAAGAGGTGCGTAAAAAAGCGGCCAGCTCAGGCTTGCTGGCATTCGCCGATCAACTGGCCGATCTGCGGGAAGATCCGGTGGTATCGAGTGTCCGTGGTGCTCAGAAACTCTCCAAAGAGGGACGCAAGACCTACACCAGTCAACGCTCGATCATCTCCTCTGGCGCAACCAAAGGCAGTGGCGGTATCAATACCGCAGCACTCAGTCGTGAGACAGGGGGCAGTGGTCTGAGTAACCGTGCCACCACTCAAGTGGAGAGCAAGGATATCACCCAGGGCAGTGAGGCTGCGGCAAACAATCGCGGAGCCAAGGGTAAGAACCACAAAGGCAATCGTACCCGGGAAGAGATTCAACTGGTGTTTGACCAGAACAAGGGGGCGGTCTACGCCCTCTACAATCGGGCGTTGCGTAAAGATCCCTCGTTACGCGGCAAAGTCGTCCTCGAGTTGACCATCACCCCTGCGGGTAAGGTGAGCAATTGCCGGATCATCTCTTCGGAACTTAACAATCCGAAACTGGAACGCAAGTTGGTCTCACGCATCAAACTGTTCAAGTTTGCCAGCAAGGATGTGGAGACCGCCGTTGTATCCTATCCGATCGACTTCCTGCCCTCTTAAGTCAATCCGGTTGCTCGGCTCACAGCACAACGGCTAAACCATGATTAGGATAGCATTAGGTCTGCTTCTGCTGTGGCTGCTGCTACCGGCATTGAGCCAGGCTGAATGGCTCAGTCAGCAGACCGACATCATGGGCACCCGGATAAGCGTCGAACTGTGGCATGAAGACACGACGCTGGGTGAGTTGGCGATTACCGCTGTATTCGATGAGTTCAAACGACTGGATAGAAAACTGAGCCCCTACAAAAGCGACAGTGAACTCTCCCTGGTCAACCGGCTGGCTGCAGAGTCAGCCATCGACATTTCGGCTGAGTTGTTTTATCTACTGCAGGAATCCCGCAAATATGCTGAATTGACTGGCGGTGCATTTGATATCACCTTCGCCTCGATCGGTCACCAATACGACTACCGAACAGGCCAAAAGCCCGATCAGCAACGCACCCGGCAAACCCTGCCGCTCATCGACTATCGACACATTGAGCTCGACCCCAAGCACAACACGGTCCGCTTCCTGCGCAAGGGGGTGAAGATCGATCTGGGGGGAATCGCCAAAGGCTATGCCGTTGACCGGGGCATCGCACTGCTACGTGAAAGAGCGATCGAACATGCCCTGATCAGTGCCGGCGGTGACAGCCGGTTGATCGGTGACCATCGGGGCAGGCCCTGGCATATCGGCATTCAGGCGCCGAGGAAAAAGCAGGCCATGGCTGCCGTGCTTCCTCTCACCGACAGTGCGGTTTCAACCTCTGGTGATTATGAGCGTTTTTTTGAGACCGATGGAGTCAGATATCACCACATCATCAGTCCGAAGACTGGCCACTCCGCGAAGGACGTTCAGAGCGTCACCATTCTCGGTGCAAACGCACTGCGTACCGATGCCCTATCAACCAGTATTTTTGTCCTGGGGGCCGAGGCCGGCCTGGTCCTGATCAATCGTCTTGATGATGTGGAGGCGATTATCATCAACCAGCAGAGAGAGCTGTTGACCTCCTCAGGACTGGATAGTCTGGATAAGCATTAGCGTCTTTGGTGGGGCATGGCCCCACCCTACATTGATTTTAAGGTGTAGGGTGGGGCCATGCCCCAC